>JBGSQB010000235.1:0-36540 GCA_041738285.1 Pseudomonadales bacterium
GCCCGCGGCGATGTGCGCGATGCGGTCGCCGCGATCAAGGCCGGCGCCGCGCAGTACTTCGTCGAGCCAATCGACACCGACGAACTCATGGCGGCGATCGAGGTCGAGATGGCGGCGCCGGGCCGCACGCGCGAGATCGTCTGGGACGACAGCATCGCCGGTGCCGCGATGATCGGCTCCAGCCCGCGCATGCAAGCCCTGTACGAGCGCATCAAGATGATCGCGCCGGGCGACTCGTCGGTGCTCATTCAAGGCGAGTCAGGCACTGGCAAAGCGTTGGTGGCCCGTGCCATTCACCAGGCGAGCCACCGTCGCCATGCGCCACTCATCACACTCAACTGCGCCGTGGTCCCGGAGGCGCTGATCGAAACCGAACTGTTCGGCCACGAAGGCCTGTCCGACCCCGACCGCAGGCGCCATCCTGGCCTCATCGAGGCTGCCCAATCCGGCACGCTGTTTCTGGACGAGATCGGCGAATTGCCGGCAGCCGCCCAGGCGCGTCTGCTGCGCCTACTTCAGGCCGGAGAGTTTCGACCCCTGGGCGCAGCGCAAGCCCGACCCATCGATGTGCGGGTGCTGGCGGCAAGTCATCGCGATATTGGTCGAATTACCGCCGAAGGCCACTTCCGCGAGGACCTGTACTACCAGCTCAACCTGATCACCTTGAATCTGCCGCCCCTGCGCGACCGGCCCGAGGACATCCCCGCGCTCGCCGACCATCTCTTGCATCGCATTTGCGCGCGGTTGTCGCGGCCCCAACCGGTCTTTTCCGCTGCCGCCCTTGCAGCAATGTCCGCCTACGACTGGCCCGGCAACGTACGGGAACTGAAGAACGTCATCGAGCGCGCCGTGATCCTGTCGACTGGAGACGAGCTGGACGCCGGTTTGCTTGCCATCACACCCCAGGGCCGTATTTCGGCGCCCCAGGTGATGGTGGAGCCCGAAGCGACCACGCTCGAGGATTACTTCGTTCGATTCGTCCAGGAAAATCAGGATGACCTCACCGAGACCGAGCTTGCCGCCAAGCTCGGCATCAGCCGCAAGAGCCTGTGGGAGCGCCGGCAACGCCTCAACATTCCGCGCCGCTCGACCGTCAAACGCGGTCCACGCCGGCAATCGTGACCCCGGCGCCTTGGCTTGCATGATCTGCTACCATCCCGATATCCATCGCAACTTCCACATCCTGGCGTCTGGGGGACCCGAATTGTCATGACGTCTTCGGACGGTCTCCACGCATCCGCAGAGGCTGCTCGCCCCGATCAACTTCAGAGCGCTCGCACCGACCAGCACGGCATTGCCCTGGGGCTGGTGGACGATGCAGCACTGTCCGTCGTTCGCGGTCTCCGTGATGAAGGTTACGACGCCTACCTGGTGGGTGGCTGCGTGCGCGACATGTTGCTCGGCATCAAGCCCAAGGACTTCGACGTCGCAACCAACGCAACTCCCGAAGACGTGCAGCGTGTATTCCGGCGCTCACGCCTGGTGGGTCGACGCTTCCGCATCGCGCATGTGCGCTTCGGGCGCGAGGTCATCGAGGTATCGACCTTCCGCCGCCAGATCGACGAGGACGATGTCGTCGAATCCCACAGCCGCCGGGATCTGCGCGACAAGGACTCGGCGCGCAATGCCGACGGCCTGATCCTGCGCGACAACGTCTGGGGAACCATCGAGGAAGATGCATTCCGCCGCGATTTCACCATCAACGCGCTGTACTACGACCCGATCGACGACGAACTGCTCGATTTCGTCGGCGGCCTCGACGACTTGCGCAATCGCCAACTGCGGTTAATCGGGGAAGCCAACATCCGCCTGCGCGAAGACCCTGTGCGTATCCTGCGCGCCGTCCGCTTCGCCGCGAAGCTCGGCTTTGCGCTCGATGAAGATACCGATGCGACGATTCCGGGCGCGGCCTACCTGATCAGCGCGGTGGCCCCCGCACGCCTGTTCGATGAGATCTGCAAGCTGTTCCTACTCGGGCATGCCGCCGAGAGTTGGGAACTCATGCGCGAATACGGCATCGCCGACATCCTGTTTCCGGACCACGACGCGAGTCAGCACAACCTCGATTTCATCGCCAGCGCAATGCGCGGCACTGACGTCCGTGTCGCCGAGGACAAACCGGTCACGCCGGGGTTCCTCATCGCCGTGCTGCTGTGGGATTCCTACCACGAGCGGCTCGCACGCCTGGCCGACGAAATGCCACTGGTGGACGCCCGCGAAGCGGCCAGTCACGAGGTGCTGCGTGATCAGAACGAGATCGCAGCGGTGCCGCGCAGGTTCGCGCAGTTCATCCGCGAAACGTGGCTGCTGCAGCCGCGCCTGGAATCGCGCCAGATGAAGGGCATCGACAAATTGGTCGCTCATCCCCGCTTTCGCGCCGCCTATGACTTCCTGCTGCTGCGGGCCGGGATCGGCGAGGTCGAGCAAGAGCTGGCGGACTGGTGGACAGAGTTTCAGACGGCAGACGAGGATAAGCGCGGTGAGTTGCGCGCCGGAACGACCGGCGAAGTTGGCAAACGCAGACGGCGCCGGCGGCGACGTCGCACCCCTTGAAGGTGCGCGCACGGTTCTCCATGATGCCAGCGCCGCTCCATCGAACACCTCACTCATGAGCGCGCCCGCTGCACGCCTCACCGACCTCGAGATCCCGCGCTATGTGGTCGTGGAAGGACCGATTGGGGTCGGCAAGACCACACTTGCGAAGCGCCTGGCCGACACCTTCGGGCATCCGCTCTTGCTCGAGCCGGGTGCGGACAATCCGTTTCTCGACACCTTCTACCGCGAAGGCGGGCGCAACGCGCTTCAGACCCAGTTGTTCTTCCTGTTGCACCGGATGCGCCAACTGACCGACCTCGGCGAATCGGATCTCTTCTCACCAACGGTGGTCGCCGACTTTCTGCTGCAGAAGGATCGGCTATTCGCCGAACTGACGCTCGATGCCGATGAGTTTGCCCTCTACCAGCAGATCCACGACAAACTCGCCATCAGCACGCCGACGCCGGATCTCGTCGTCTACCTGCAGGCACCGACTCGAGTACTGACCGAGCGCATCCGCCGCCGTGGTGTGCCGGCGGAACAGCGCATCGATCAGGAGTACCTGAACCGGCTGATCGACGCCTACGCGCGTTTTTTCCATTTCTACGACGACGCGCCGCTGTTGATCGTCAACGCGGCGGAGATCGACTTCGCATCAAACGATGCGCACTACGTTGGACTGGTCGAGCGGATAGCGCATATGACCGGGACGCGTCAGTTCTTCAATCCTCACCCGACGCTACTTTGATATGAGCAGCCAGTGATATGAGCAGCCAGTCGAAGACTCAGAACGTATCGCTCAACACGCTGCAGCGCCACAAGGATCGCGGCGAGAAGTTCGCCGCACTGACCGCCTATGACGCGCTGTTCGCGGAACTCATCAGTACCTCTGGTGTTGAGGTCATTCTGGTCGGCGACTCACTTGGCATGGTGCTTCAAGGTCACGACAGTACGCTACCGGTGACGATGGATGACATGGTGTATCACATGAACTGCGTGCGTCGCGGCAATCGCGGCGCACTGATCATGGCTGACCTGCCATTCATGAGTTACGCCGAGGAACAGCAGTCGTTGTACAGCGCCGCCGCATTGATGCGTGCGGGCGCGCATGTCGTGAAACTCGAAGGCGGCGCGTGGCTCGCCGAGTCGACCCGCAAACTCACCGAGCGCGGCATCCCCGTTTGTGCCCACATGGGACTCACGCCGCAGTCGATCAATCGCATCGGCGGCTATCGTGTTCAGGGTCGCGACCCGGAACAGGCACACACGATGGTCGAAGAAGCCCTGTTGTTGCAGCAAGCCGGCGCCTCGCTGCTGTTGCTCGAATGCGTACCCATCAGCCTCGCCGACGAAATCACGAACGCGCTCCAGATTCCCGTCATCGGCATTGGCGCGGGCCCCTCCACCGATGGCCAGATCATGGTGATGCACGACATGCTGGGAATCACGCCACCGAGCATCAAGGTGCCCAAGTTCGTGAAGAACTTCATGCCGGAGAGCGAAGGCGGTATTCGTGGCGCGTTCGTCGCCTATGCGAACGCGGTTCGCAACAAGGTGTTCCCGTCCTTGGAACACAGCTTCGTTTGAACACCGTGATCTGCAGAACGATCGCGCAGGTGCGCGATGAGCTGTCCGCGCTCAGATCGCGCGGCAGCGTCGGACTCGTACCGACAATGGGCAACCTGCATGATGGACATGCTCAACTGATCGCTCGTAGCTGCGAAGACAATGCCGTCACGATCGTCAGTGTATTCGTCAATCCGCTGCAATTCGGACCGAACGAAGACTTCGCAAGTTATCCGCGCACGCTCGACGCAGACCTCGCCCTCATGCGCGCCCACGAGGTCGATCTGGTGTTCGCACCAACCGATGAAGAGATGTATCCGTTGGGAAGGGAAGGTTCCACCCGCGTGTGCGTGCCGGAGATCTCGAGTGTGCTGTGCGGCGCCCATCGACCGGGACACTTCGATGGCGTCACCACCGTCGTACTCAAGCTGCTCAATGTCGCTGCGCCGACGCGGGCGTATTTCGGCGAGAAGGACTACCAGCAGCTCACGTTGATTCGCAAGATGGTGAGCGATCTCGACGTGGCGGTCGAGATCGTCGGCGTGCCAACAGTTCGCGCTGCCGATGGGTTGGCGCTGTCGAGCCGCAATCAGTACCTGTCGGAGACGCAGCGCCGCACCGCACCGATACTCGCGAAGACACTGCGCGCGCTCACGCAACAGCTCGCCGCCGGCAATCGCGACTTTCCGCGGCTGATTCGCGAGGCCCAATCGAGTCTCGACGCGGCCGGTTTCCACACCGACTACGTCGCGATCCACCATCCGCTGACGCTGGCCCCGTCAACCATGAACGATCGGACGTTCGTCGTGCTCGCGGCAGCACGTCTCGGTACAGCACGGCTGATCGACAATATGCAGGTATCTACATGAGCATCGTCTCCAGCAGTCTTGCGGTCTGGCAACAGCTCGGTGACCACGCGCGCCGCGTCGTCGCATCGCCGCTCAGCGCGCTATGCGACGAACCGAAGCGCTTCGAGCGAATGTGTCATCGCGCTGCCGGAGTCACCCTCGACCTGTCCAAACAGCGTATCGACGCATCAGGCTTCGAGATGCTGCTGGAACTCGCTCGTATCGCCGACCTTCCTGCCTCGATGACCGCGTTGATGCGCGGTGACGCGGTGAACACGACCGAAGGGCGCGCGGCGTTGCACACCGCACTGCGCGCGCTGGACGGTGACGCGCGGGTGACGGACACGGTCATTCCGGAACGTACGCGGATGCTCGAGATCGCCGAGAACATTCGCAGCGGCGCATGGCGTGGATACACTGGTAAGGCAATCGAAGATGTCGTCCACATCGGCATCGGCGGATCGCACCTTGGACCCGAACTCGCAACCCAAGCATTGCCGGCCCGCTGGCCCGCGCCACGGGTTCACTTCCTCGCCAATGTCGATGGTGCGCAGGCGGATTCGATCCTCGCGCGCGTCAATCCCGAGTCGACGCTGTTCATCATCGCATCGAAGTCGTTCGGCACGATCGAAAGCCGGGTCAACGCCCAAACCGCGCGTACCTGGTTCATCGAGCGCACCGGCGCGCTCGATGCCTTTCGCCGCCACGCCGTTGCCATTACGAGCAACCCATCCGCGGCTGCAGAGTTCGGCATCGATGCAGCGCACACGCTGTCGATGTGGGATTGGGTGGGCGGCCGTTACTCGATCTGGTCGTCAGTCGGCTTACCCATCGCGATCCATATCGGCGCCGATGGCTTTCGCGAACTGCTCAGTGGTGCACGCGCCATGGATCAGCACGCGTTGTCAGCGCCGATTGCGCGCAACCTGCCGATCCTGCTCGCTGTCACGGGCATCTGGAACTACAACTTCCTGGGCGCGCAATCCCACGCAGTGCTGCCCTACATACACGCGCTGCGTCGCCTGCCGGACTATCTGCAACAACTCGAAATGGAGAGTAACGGTAAATCGGTGCGCAGCGATGGCAGCCGCGTCGATGTGCAGACAGTGCCGGTACTGTGGGGTGGCGAAGGTACGAATGGACAACACGCGTTTCACCAGTTTCTGCACCAGGGCACGCGTGCGTTCAGCGTGGACTTCATCGCCGCCATAGACGCGCAGCACACACTGGACGAACATCACGCCTGGCTGACTGCCAACTGTCTCGCGCAGTCCGAAGCACTGCTGCAAGGACGCAACCCACCCGCATCGGACGCGCTTGCCAGCCACCGGGCGATGACGGGCAGTCGCGGATCGACCACAATCCTGCTCGATCGGCTGACACCTGCGGCATTCGGCGCGTTGATCGCGCTCTACGAACACAAGGTGTACTGCCAAGGTATGATCTGGGGCATCAATCCCTTCGACCAGTGGGGGGTGGAACTCGGCAAGACGATTGGAGAGACCCTGTATCGGGCGATCGAAGGCGGTCCAGTGAACACACTGTCGGCGCCGACCCGCCATCTGCTCGAGACGTTCAAACGACGATAAGACGGTACCTATGATCGAGATTCAAACGCACCCGGTCCCAGAACCGCTCAAGCGCACCGCGCACATCGACGCGGCAAAGTACGAGTCCATGTACCGTCAGTCGGTATCGGATCCGGCGGCATTCTGGAGCGAGCAGGCGAAACAGTTCCTCAGTCTGTACAAGCCATTCACCGACGTATGCAAAGCCGACTTCAAAGCAGGACGATTCGCCTGGTTCAGTGGCGCGAAGCTCAACGTTTCCTACAACTGCATCGACCGACATTTGTCGGCGCGAGCGAAGCAGACGGCCATCATCTGGGAAGCGGATGATCCTAAGACCTCGAAGCTCATCACCTATCAGGCACTGCATGATCAAGTGGCGCGTCTTGCCAACGCGTTGAAGGCACGCGGCGTCCAGAAGGGCGACCGCGTGTGCATCTACATGCCCATGATTCCGGAAGCGGCCTATGCGATGCTCGCCTGCACGCGTATCGGTGCCGTGCACTCCGTAGTCTTCGGCGGCTTCTCGCCGCAATCGCTGAAAGATCGCATCCTCGATTCGGATTGCAGAGTGGTGATTACGGCGGATGAAGGTCTGCGCGGTGGCCGCACCGTACCTCTGAAAGCCAACACCGACGAAGCCCTCGCCGACTGCCCGAATGTCAGTACCGTGCTGACCGTGCGTCACACCGGCGCCAAGGTTGCCTGGAATGCTGCGCGCGATGTCTGGTATCACGAGCTGGTGGATGTGCAGACGCCGCAGTGCGAACCAGCGCAAATGGATGCTGAGGACCCCCTGTTCATTCTCTACACCTCGGGTTCGACCGGTAAGCCAAAGGGCGTTCAACATTCGACCGCGGGCTACCTGCTCCACGCGGCGATCACGCACAAGTACGTGTTCGATTACCACGATGGCGATGTGTACTGGTGCACGGCCGACGTCGGTTGGGTGACGGGCCACTCCTACATCGTCTACGGTCCGCTCGCCAATGGCGCGACCACACTGATGTTCGAGGGCATTACCACCTATCCCGATGCATCTCGTTTCTGGCAGGTGATCGACAAACACCGAGTCAACATTTTCTACACCGCGCCGACCGCAATCCGCCAGTTGATGGGGCAGGGCGACGACTTCGTCACGCGAACGTCGCGCGGCTCTTTGAAGCTGTTGGGTTCGGTGGGCGAACCGATCAACCCCGAAGCTTGGGAGTGGTACTACAACGTGGTCGGCGATCGCCGCTGCCCCATTGTCGATACCTGGTGGCAGACCGAGACCGGCGGCATCATGATCACCCCGCTGCCGGGCGCGACGGATCTGAAGCCCGGTTCGGCCACGAAGCCGTTCTTTGGCGTTACACCTGCGCTGGTCGACGAAGCCGGCAAGATCATCGAAGCGCAGGAGGCGACCGGCAATCTCATCATCACTTCGAGCTGGCCCGGGCAACTGCGCACCGTGTATGGCGATCATCAACGCGCCATCGACACCTACTACTCGACCTACAAGGGCTACTACTTTACCGGCGATGGCGCGCGCCGCGACGCCGACGGCTACTACTGGATCACCGGCCGGGTCGACGACGTCATGAACATCTCCGGTCACCGCATGGGCACCGCCGAAGTAGAAAGCGCGCTGGTGCTGCACGATGCAGTCGCGGAAGCCGCGGTGGTGGGGTTCCCGCACTCGATCAAGGGTGAAGGGATCTATGCCTTCGTCACGCTGATGGTCGGGCAGACGGCATCGGATGCGCTGGTGCAGGAACTGAACAATCTGGTGCGCAAGGAAATCGGGCCGATCGCCAAGCCTGATGTCATTCAGTGGGCGCCGGGGCTGCCGAAAACGCGCTCAGGCAAGATCATGCGCAGAATTCTGCGCAAGATCGCTGCCAATGATTTATCGAATCTGGGGGATACCACTACGCTCGCGGATCCGAGCGTGGTGGACGACCTGGTAAAAAACAGGAAGACCTAGCAGACGATGCCGTGGGGAAATAGGGGACAGTTGACCTATTTCGACCTGCTGCGGTTCAAGCCTGGCGCTGGGGCGGGGGGAAATAGGTCAACTGACCCCTATTTTCCCCCATATTCGCGAGCAAGCTCGCTCCCACAACTGACTCAGCCTGCGGCGGACTGATAGTTCGCCACTTCCTTCATGCTGAGCTTGACGCGACCACGCTGGTCCACATCGAGCACGACCACATCGACTTCCTGACCTTCAGAGAGATAGTCGGTCACACGCTCGACCCGCTCATCGGCGATCTGCGAGATATGAACCAGACCGTCTTTGCCGGGCAGAATATTGACGAATGCGCCGAAGTCGACGATACGCTCGACCCGACCGCGATAGATCCTGCCGATTTCCGCATCCGCCGCGATCTCCATGACCCGATCCACGGCAGCGTTTTTCGCTGCGGCGTTCTCGGCATAGATGCGCACGGTACCGTCGTCGTTGATGTCGATCTGGGCACCGGTCTCTTCGGTGATCGAGCGAATCGTTGCACCGCCCTTGCCGATGATGTCACGGATCTTCTCCGGATTGATCTTCAAGAGCGTCATCGCAGGCGCATGGTCGGCAAGTGCCGGCCGCGATTCGGTGATGACCTTAGCCATCTCGCCGAGGATATGCACGCGCGCATCTTTCGCCTGATCAAGCGCAGCTTCCATGATCTCGTCGGTGATACCTTGGATCTTGATGTCCATCTGCAGCGCGGTCACGCCGCGTGCGGTACCCGCAACTTTGAAGTCCATGTCGCCGAGGTGATCTTCATCACCCAGGATGTCGGTGAGCACCGCGTAGCGGTTGCCTTCCTTGACGAGACCCATCGCAACACCGGCGACCGGTGCGCGCAGCGGGACACCGGCATCCATCAGCGCCAGAGACGTACCACACACGCTCGCCATTGAACTGGAGCCGTTCGATTCGGTGATTTCCGAAACCACGCGCAGCGTGTAGGGAAATGCAGCCGGATCAGGCAGCACTGCGGCGACACCGCGACGGGCGAGGCGCCCATGGCCGATCTCCCGGCGCTTCGGACCACCCATCATGCCGGTCTCACCGACGCTGAACGGCGGGAAGTTGTAGTGCAGCATGAACTGATCTTTGTAGGTGCCTTCGAGGGCATCGACGATCGCCGCGTCGCGCAGCGTGCCGAGGGTCGCAACCACGATTGCCTGGGTTTCGCCGCGCGTGAACAGCGCCGAACCATGGGCCTTCGGCAGCACACCGACTTCGATCGCGATCGGTCGCACGGTGCGCAGATCCCGTCCGTCGATACGGGGATCCCCATTCAGCACGCGCTGACGAACGATGTCCTTTTCGAGTTTGCCGAACGCGTTAGCCACGTCGCCTGCGCTCCAGCGGGGTGAATCGCCGCTCGCCAGAGCCGCAATGGCCTTGCTACGCAGCGCACCGACACTGTCCTGGCGCTCCATCTTGTCGGTGGTGCGATAGGCAGCGCCGAGATCACTCTTGACCAGATCTGCGACCGCAGCGCCGAGCTCGGTATCGACCTTCGGCTGGGGAACTTCCCAGCGCGGCTTACCGGCTTCTTTCACCAGTGCGTTGATCGCGCTGATGGCAACCTGCATTTCCTGATGGGCGAACAACACGCCGCCGAGCATTTGGTCTTCCGTCAGCTCCTTGGCCTCGGACTCCACCATCAGCACGGCCGATTCGGTGCCGGCAACGACCATCGATAGAAGCGAGTCCTTGCCTTGCGCATATCCCGGATTGAGGATGTAGTTGCCGTTGATGTAGCCAACCCGTGCGGCGCCGATCGGACCATCGAAAGGAATGCCCGACAACGACACTGCGGCCGACGCGCCCAGCAGCGACGCGATGTCCGGATCCATGTCCTTGTCGACGGACATGACCGTGCAGACCACCTGCACTTCGTTGCGATAGCCCTTCGGAAACAGCGGTCGCAGTGGACGGTCAATCAAGCGCGACGTCAGGGTTTCCTTCTCGGAAGGCCGGCCCTCACGACGGAAGAAGCCGCCCGGAATCTTGCCGGCAGCGTAGGTCTTTTCCTGGTAGTTGACGGTGAGCGGAAAGAAGTCCGCGCCCGCGCGTGCCTGTCTCGCACCTACGGCGGTGCACAGCACAACGGTATCGCCCATGGTGACGAGCACCGAGCCAGTCGCCTGACGTGCAATACGACCCGTTTCGAGCACAACTTTGTGCCCACCATACTGAAACTCTTTCTTTACTGGATTCAATTTCGTATTCCTCCTCGAGGTCGGCCTAGCGACGCAGGCCCAGACGCTCGATCAATTTCGTGTAACGGTCCGCATCCTTGTCTCTCAGGTAATCCAAGAGCTGCCGGCGTTGGTTCACCATGCGGATCAGACCCCGTCGTGAATGATGGTCTTTCTGATGCGATTTGAAGTGGTCTTGCAACGTATTGATGTTCGCAGTCAGAAGCGCCACCTGAACTTCGGGAGAACCTGTGTCGGTCTTTGACAGTTGATAATCTTCTACGATCTTCGATTTCGATTCGGCAGTCAGTGCCATTTCGCTTTCTCCGAATATGCTTTGATTTACTCCGTGCAACCGGCCCCATGCCAGCTGCACACCATCGACGCGCGACCACGCATATTTGCAGTCGCTGCCGATATCATCCGTGAGCGGTCACCAGACGCCGCGGCGCCACGCGCCCGTCGTCGAGAATCTCGCCCACACCAATGAATTCTTCGCGCCCACCCTCGGTCAGACGCACCCAGCCTTGTGGCGGCGCGTGCGCCACGATCACAGGCTGACCCTGACGGACGTAGTACGCCGTCGCCTCGGACAACTTCACTGTCGGCCAATCACGCACCGCGCTCGACGTCGGGAGCAGGAGCGCATCGAGCGCCGGAAACCCACCTTCGGCAAGGGTTGCTTCGAGCGTCTCGAAGGTGACCAGATCTGCTTCCGAATAGGGTCCCGCGAGCCGTCGCCGCAGCGCTGTCACATGCGCGCCGCATCCCAGCGCAAGGCCGAGATCCTCCGCAATCGTTCGCACGTACGTGCCCTTACTGCAGTGGATCTCGAGCTCTATCTCATCATCCGCGAAGCGCACGAGCTCGTTGGCGAAAATCATGACGCGGCGCGACTGGCGCTCGACTTCGATGCCTTGGCGCGCGAGCTTGTAGAGCGGCTGGCCCTGGTGCTTCACCGCAGAGAACATCGACGGAATCTGCTCGATCTCGCCACGAAAATCCGCAAGCGCCGCCTCGATGCGTTCCGCGGTGATGTCGACCAAGGGCCTCGTTTCGATGACCTGGCCATCGGAGTCGCCGCTGTCCGTGCGCACGCCCAGCTTCACGCGAGTCCAGTATTTCTTGTCGGACGTCAGCAGGTATTGAGAGAACTTGGTGGCCTCGCCGAAACACAACGGCAGCACGCCCGTCGCAAGTGGATCCAGGCTGCCGGTGTGGCCAACCTTGCGTGCTCCGAACAAACGCTTGGCGCGCTGTACCGCATCGTTCGAACTCATGCCGCCGGGTTTGTCGACGACGAGTACGCCGTCGACTTCGCGGCCCTTCTTGTTCCTGAATCGAGCCATCAGTCCGCCGCCTTGTGTTGTTCGCGATCCGCTTCAACAGCTCGCTCAATCAGGGAATCCATTTCGCGTCCTCGGACCCACACTTCATCGTAGGTGAATCGCAACGCTGGGGTGAATCGCATCGTGCTCTCGCGCGCGAGTGCCGTGCGCAGAAAACCGGCCGCCTTGTTCAACACGGCGACCAGCTCGACCCGCTTTTCTTCCGTATCCGCCGACAGCGATGAGACGAACACTTCGGCCGCCGACAGATCCTTGGTGACACGGACGTCGTTCACGCTGAGCATGCCCACACGTGGGTCGCGCATCTGCGCGCGAACGATCTCGGCGAGCCGCTCACGAATGTGGTCGGCTACGCGTAGCTCCCGTCCATATGGCCTCATGATGGTGCACGCAAACTGCTCAGAGCTGGCGCGCGACCTCCTTGGTGTCGAACACCTCGAT
Source organism: Pseudomonadales bacterium (assembly GCA_041738285.1). Classification (GTDB taxonomy): domain Bacteria; phylum Pseudomonadota; class Gammaproteobacteria; order Pseudomonadales; family Azotimanducaceae; genus SZUA-521. The sequence goes on from JBGSQB010000235.1 coordinate 12,502, forward strand.
CTTGTCACCGACTTTGACGTCGTAATTGCGCACACCAATGCCGCATTCGAGTCCATTTCGGACTTCCTGCACGTCGTCCTTGAAACGACGCAGAGAATCGAGTTCACCCTGGAAGATGACCACGTCGTCTCGCAGCACGCGAATCTTCTTGTTCCTGTGGATCGTGCCTTCCACGACCATGCATCCGGCCACCTGGCCGAACCGCGGCGAACTGAACGTGTCGCGCACTTCGGCAACGCCCAGAATCGTCTCTCGCACTTCCGGCGCGAGCATGCCCGACAGCACCTTCCTGACGTCGTCGAGCAGTTCATAGATGATGCTGTAGTAGCGCAGGTCCAGATTTTCGCGCTCGATGACCTTCTTGGCCGAACTGTCGGCGCGCACGTTGAAGCCGATGAGCACCGCCTTCGAGGTCACGGCGAGCATTGCGTCAGACTCGGAGATGCCACCAACACCTGAGCCCACCACCAGCGCTTTGACCTCGTCGCTGCCGATCTCGGAGATGGCGTGCATGATCGCTTCGAGCGATCCGCGCACGTCTGTCTTGATCACGAGTCGCAGTACACGCTTCTCGCCTTCCTGCATCGTGGCGAACATGTTGTCGATCTTCGATGCTTGCTGCGCCGCCATTCGATTTTCGTGGCTGCGCGTGCGGCGGTGTTCCGCAAGGTCGCGCGCAGAGCGCTCATCGGCTGCAACCGCAAAGCTGTCGCCTGCTTCCGGAGTACCGGCAAGACCGAGAATTTCGACCGGCACCGACGGTCCGGCTTCTTTCACCGTCTCGCCGAGATCGTTAATCATCGCGCGCACACGACCGACGAACTCGCCGGCGATCACGACGTCACCCTGACGCAGCGTCCCGTTCTGAATGAGCACCGTGGCGACCGGGCCGCGGCCGCGATCAAGCCGGGACTCGACGACAACGCCTTGTCCAGGCGCATCAACGGCAGCGTTCAATTCGAGGAGTTCCGCCTGGAGCAAGATCGCCTCGAGCAGGTCGTCGACGCCTTGCCCAGTCAGCGCCGACACACTCACGAACTGCGTATCACCGCCCCAATCGTCGGGCACGACACCCTTGGCAACCAACTCGTTCTTTACACGGTCGGGATCGGCGCTTTCCTTGTCGATCTTGTTGACGGCCACAATCAGCGGTGTCTCTGCCGCGCGCGCGTGCTGAATTGCTTCTTCCGTCTGTGGCATGACGCCATCGTCGGCGGCGACGACCAGCACGACGATGTCCGTCGCCTGAGCACCGCGCGCACGCATCGCGGTGAACGCGGCATGACCGGGCGTGTCCAGGAATGTGATGCGTCCCTTGGGCACTTCGACGTTGTACGCCCCGATGTGCTGAGTGATGCCACCGGCTTCACCGCTGGCAACCTTGGTCTTCCTGATGTAGTCGAGCAGCGACGTCTTACCGTGGTCGACATGGCCCATCACCGTGACCACTGGTGAGCGCGTCTGCACATCACCGACGATCTGCAGCGACTCCGTGTGCGCATGCTCGATGGCATCGACGCTGACGGATTTACCCTTGTGGCCCATTTCCTCGACCACGAGCGTTGCGGTGTCCTGATCGATCGACTGATTGATCGTCGCCATCACTCCCATGCCCATGAGCGTCTTGATGACCTCACTGGCCTTGACCGACATCGCCTTGGACAACTCACCAACGGTGATGAATTCGGGAATCGGTACTTCGCGGATGATGAACTCCGAGGGCCGCTCGAATCCGCCACCCTTTTGTTCTACCGGTTTGCGCTTCGGACGACGGGCTTCGCTCTTGAGCGTCAGTTCGCGGCGCCGTGAGCGGCCGTCATCGAACTCGTCCTTTTCGCGCGGTTTCTCACGGCCGCGTTCCTTGGCGGCGCGCTTACCGCCACCGCGCGCTTCGGTTTTCTGAGCGGTCGCCTGCGCGCGCTCGGCTTCCGCAGCCTGTTGCGCGGCCTTATCGACGTCCGCAGTTGTGGCTTCCTTGGCTTTGGCGGCCCGCTCGAGTTCTTTCTGCTTCTCAGCCTCAATACGACGACGTTCGTCCTCGGCCTTGCGCTCGGCCTCCTTGCGCCGCGTCTCTTCTTCCGCGCCCTTGCGGGACATCTCTTCGCTGCGTATGCGCTCGGCTTCGAGTTCAGAGGCGCTCTTGGCAGGCGCTTCCGCGGGACCGGGTGCTGGCTTGACGGGTTCGAGTCCGGCGTCACCACGTTTGACGTAGGTGCGCTTCTTGCGCACTTCGACGGCGACGGTGCGACCCTTGCCCTGACCGCCAGCCTTCAGCGTTCCCACGGACTTGCGCGTCAGCGTGATCTTGCGGGGCGCAGCGTCGGATTCGCCGTGGCTGCGCTTCAAGAACGCGAGCAGTTCCTGCTTCTGTTCTTCGGAAACAGCCTCGCCATCTTTCGTGTGGGGTAGACCCGCATCCTGCATCTGCTTGAGCAGCCGATCGACCGGCGCCCCGACAGTGACAGCGAGTTCCCTTACAGTGACGTCAGCCATGCCTTACTCCCATGCCTCTCGCGGCGCACTTACGATGCGCGTTCTTCCGCAGCTTCGAACCAGTGCGCCCGTGCCGCCATGATCAGCGCGGCTGCGCGCTCTTCGTCCATCGGTTCGACGTCGATCAGATCTGGTACCGCCTGCTCGGCGAGGTCCTCGCGCGTGATGATCTGATGACTGGCCAGGCGATACGCGAGGCGCCGATCCATGCCTTCGAGTTCGAGCAGATCCGCCGCCGGCTCGACGTCGCCCAACTTTTCTTCGTCCGCGATCGCCTTGGTGAGCAGCGCATCTTTTGCGCGATTGCGCAGCTCGTGGGCAAGCTCTTCGTCGAAGCCGTCGATGGCGAGCATCTCTTCGAGCGGCACGTACGCAACTTCCTCGAGTGAGGTGAATCCTTCTTCTACCAATACCGCCGCCATGTCTTCGTCGATCTGCAGTGACTGCATGAACGACTGAACAAACGTGGTGGATTCCGACTCCTGTTTGGAGGCGGCTTCTTCCTGGGTCATGATATTGAGTGTCCAGCCGGTGAGCTCACTTGCGAGCCGCACGTTCTGGCCGCCCCGACCAATCGCTTGCGCGAGGTTGTCCTCGGCCACGGCCAGATCCATCGAATGGTCGTCTTCGTCCACGACGATCGATGCGACTTCAGCGGGGGCCATGGCATTGATCACGAGCTGCGCGGGGTTGTCGTCCCACGGCACGATGTCGATCCGTTCACCGGCCAGTTCACCCGACACTGCCTGCACACGCGAGCCACGCATGCCGACGCACGCACCGACCGGGTCAATGCGGCCGTCATTGGTCTTGACTGCGATTTTGGCGCGGGAGCCGGGATCGCGCGCGGCACCACGAATTTCGATGATCTGTTCGGCGATTTCCGGCACTTCGAGCTTGAACAGCTCCGTCAACATCTTCGGTGAGGTGCGAGACAGAATGAGCTGCGGGCCGCGCGCATCGGCGCGCACCTCGAGCAGCAGCGCGCGAATGCGATCGCTGACGCGGAACGTCTCGCGTGGAATCAGATTCTCGCGACCCAGCAGCGCTTCTGCGCTGTTGCCGAGATCGACGATGATGGCATCGCGCGTGACCTTCTTGACGGTACCGGCGACCAGCTCACCCACCCGCGGCAGATACGCAGCAACCACCTGAGCCCGCTCGGCCTCGCGCACCTTTTGCACGATGACCTGTTTGGCCGTCTGTGCCGCGATGCGGCCGAACTCGACGGACTCCACCGGAATCTCGAAAAAGTCACCTACCTTCAGCGCCGGATCCTTTTCCGCCGCTTCTTCAGGCGTGAACATGGCATCCGGGTTGTATTCTTCCACCGCATGCAGATGTTCGATCACCAGCCACCGGCGAAACGTCGCGTATTCGCCATTGCTGCGATCGATCGCTACGCGAAACTCGGCGTTCTCCGAGTAACGCTTCTTCGTCGCGCTCGCGAGCGCGTGCTCGAGCGCATCGAAGATCACGTCTTTCGGTACTCCCTTTTCATGGGAGACCGAGTCCACAACCAGCAAAATTTCCTTACTCATGATTCCGACCTAGTCGAATTGCGGCACGATGCGCGCCCGCTGGACGTTTTCCAGCGGAATCACGACTTCGTCCTCGTCCACTTGTACTGCGATCTCGTCGCGTTCCATGCCGTTGAGTCGTCCTACGAAGCGCCGACGCCCTTCGAAGGGAAAACTCAGCCGCACGTCCAAAATCTCGCCGACACTTTCGGCGTACTGCTCCGGCTTGAACAGCAACCGGTCGAGTCCCGGGGAAGACACTTCCAACGTGTAGTCCGCGTTGGTTGGGCTCTCGACATCGAGCACACTGCCGATCTGTTTCGAGGCCCGTTCACAATCTTCTACCGTCACGCCCGCATCGCTGTCGATGTAGATGCGCAGCATCGCGTGCCTGCCCTGGCCCTGGAACTCGATGCCCCAGATCCGTAATCCCAACGCCGTCACCGACGGTGCCAGCAGCACTTCCAGTTCCCGTTCCTTCCTCGTCATCTGTGACGGTAACCCGGTCGTTGCGCGCCAGCTTTTCTGGCGCCCAGAAACAAAAAATGGGCTGACGCCCATCTGGAAGGATGTTCGGGTCATGCCCGAACATCCGATGAAAAAGCCCCACATGGGGGCTTTAATCTCCTTTGGTAGCGGGGGCAGGATTTGAACCCACGACCTTCGGGTTATGAGCCCGACGAGCTACCAGACTGCTCCACCCCGCATCAGCCGGACGCGGATTATAGGTAGGCATATTCCGAGAAGCAACCAAACCGCGATGCGGGACGCAGTTCGTCAGGAGAGATGGTGCCGAAGAGAGGACTCGAACCTCCACGGGCGTTAGCCCACTACCCCCTCAAGGTAGCGTGTCTACCAATTTCACCACTTCGGCAAGTTGATCACGAAACTATACGTCGGGGATGTCGGAATCTACTGGTTCCGCCGGCACAGTCAACCCGGCGTCCTCGCCGGTCGTGGACGGCGCGGTGGTATCCGGCGTCCCATCAAGCGGCGCAGAAATCGTTGGCATGCCTTCATTGCGCAGCCCCGCGGCGCGTTCCTTGGCGGTATAGGCAAGCCCAAAGGAAAGCACGAAGAAACCGACCGCAAGCCAGGTCGTGACGGTGGCGAGAAACGAGCCCGCGCCAGCACCACCGAATACCGTGTTCGAACCGCCGCTGCCAAAGGCGGCGCCGATGTCCGCGCCTTTGCCTTGCTGCAATAGCACGAGCACTCCAAGTGCGATGGCGTCCAGCACCATCAGCATCAGCAAAACCGTTTCTAACGTACCCACAGCGTTCTTACTCTCATGCCGCCTTACAGATTCGAGTGAACTCATCGCCATCGAGCGATGCGCCACCCACCAAACCACCATCGATATCCGGTTGCGCAAACAGCGTTTGTGCGTTGCCGGCATTCACGCTGCCACCATAGAGCACCCGCACTTCGGCGCCGATTCCAGTATCCGCCGCCGCAAGGCGCCTACGGATCACCACGTGCATCGCCTGCGCATCCGCGGGCGCCGCGGTGCGACCGGTGCCGATCGCCCATACCGGCTCGTAGGCGATCATCGCCCGCGCAAAGGCCTGAATCCCGACTGCCGCCAGCACCGCATCGACCTGAGCGATGACCACCGTGTCCGCGCGTCCCGCCTCGCGTTCGGCGAGCGTTTCACCGACACAGAGGATCGGCACGAGTCCTGCGGCCTGGACGGCACCGAACTTCGCGGCCACCATCGCATCGGTCTCGGCGAACAACGCCCGCCGTTCCGAGTGGCCGACCAGGACGTATTCACCCCCGACATCCGCGACCATCTGAGCCGAAATCTCACCGGTGAACGCGCCATTGACCTCGGCGTGCACGTTCTGCGCGCCCACTGCGATCCGACTGCCGGCCAGCCATCCGATCACCTCGGCGAGGTAAATCGCCGGCGGGAACACGATGACGTCGGCGCGGGCATCTGTAGACTCGGCAATCCCCGCCACCAGCGCCTGGATCCGGGACCGGCTGCCGTGCATTTTCCAGTTTCCGGCCACCACGGGTCGGCGCACGTGGCTCGCGCTCCAGGCTCGAAAGGCCGGCCATGTTAAACAAGGGGCCCCGGCGAAACAACGCTTAAGGACGACCGCCTGCCGCGACCCGCGCATCGGTTGGATTCGCAGCACGCACCACGTCGGCCAGCTCATTGGCGAGCCGCGCGACCTCTTCGACCCCTTCGCCCTCGACCATGACCCGCACCAGGGGTTCGGTGCCGGATGACCGCAGCAGCACCCGTCCACGATCGCCGAGGTGCCGTTCGACGCGGGACACCGCGGCAAGCACCGTTTGATCGCTCACCAGCTGCGCTGGCTCGTCTACGCGAATGTTGATCATCGTCTGTGGCAGCTTGGTCACATCCCGGCGCAGTTCGGCAAGCGAACGATCGCCACCTCGCAGCGCCGACAGCACCTGCAACGCCGAGACGATGCCATCGCCGGTGGTATTCAGATCGAGGCACACGATGTGCCCGGAGGATTCGCCGCCAACTTCCCAACCGCGGCGCTTGAGTTCTTCGAGCACGTAGCGATCGCCAACTTTGGTGCGCACGAAATCGATGCCACTGTCTGCGAACGCACGTTCGAGCCCGAAGTTGGTCATCAGCGTGCCCACCACACCGCCCTTCAATTGACCACGCTCCTTTCGATGGCGCGCGATCAGGTACAGCAGTTCGTCACCGTCGACGACCGCACCGTTGCCATCGACCATCATCACGCGATCACCATCGCCGTCGAACGCAATTCCGAGGTCCGCGCCCCGATCGCACACCTCCTGCTGCAGTCGCTCAGGATGAGTCGAACCGCAATCGGCGTTGATGTTGAGGCCATCGGGTTCGGCTGCGATCACGGTGACGTTGGCGCCGAGTTCAGAGAAAACGCCAGGTGCGACGTCGTAGGTCGCCCCGTTGGCGCAATCGATGACGAGACTCATGCCACTGAGGCGCAAACTTCTGTCGACGGTCGCCTTGCAGAACTCGATGTAGCGTCCCCGTGCGTCGTCCACGCGCTTGGCTTTACCGATCGCCTCGGACGAAACGCATTGCAGCGGTGATTCGAGCAGTGCTTCGATGGCCGCTTCGCGTTCATCGGCAAGTTTGTTGCCGGTCGCATCGAAAATCTTGATGCCGTTGTCATAGTACGGATTGTGTGAGGCGCTGATGACGATGCCCGCGTCCGCCCGCAGCGTGCGTGTGAGATAGGCAACCGCCGGTGTCGGCATCGGTCCGAGCAATCGTACGTCGACGCCAGCTGATGCCAGCCCTGCTTCGAGCAGTGACTCGAGCATGTAGCCGGAAACACGAGTGTCCTTACCAATGAGAATGCGACGACGGCCATTGGCGGCAAACACTTTGCCAACGGCCCAACCCAGCCGCAGGCAGAACTCGGGCGTGATGGGATGTTCACCCACCCGGCCACGGATGCCATCGGTACCAAAATACTTGCGTGTCATCGCTCAGATCTCCTCGACCGCGCTCACGACCTTGAGGGCATCCACGGTCGCTGCCACATCGTGGGTTCGCACCACCCGTGCCCCGCGCTGCACCGCAAGGATCGCCGCCGCAATCCCGCCCGGTACCCGCGCGTCGACGGGCTGCCCAGTCAACGCACCGATCATCCGCTTGCGCGAGAGCCCGACCAGTATCGGGTATCCCAGATCAAGCAGCCGCGGCAATTCCCGCAGTAGTTGTAAGTTGTGCGCCAGCGTCTTGCCAAATCCGAATCCTGGATCGACGAGAATCCTGTCAGGCCCCACGCCGAGCGCCGCGCAGGCGTCGATCTGCGCACTCAGAAACGCGCCGACCTCGCCGGTCACATCGCCATAGCTCGGGGACGCCTGCATGGTCTGAGGCTCGCCCTGCATGTGCATGATGCACAGCGCCGCACCGGACGGCGCCACGGCGGATCGCATATCAGACTGCGTAAAGCCGCTGACGTCATTGATCAGGTGCGCACCTGCCCCGATCGCGGCTGTCGCAACCACTGCGCTGCGGGTATCAATGCTGAGCACTGCATCGATACCGCGCAGGCGCTCGAGCACCGGCATCACCCGGTCCAGTTGCTGTTGTGGCGTGACGGGCGCGGCGCCCGGCCGCGTCGACTCACCGCCCAAGTCGAGCAGCGCGGCCCCGGATCGAACCATCGCGACAGCCTCGGACTCCACGCAGCCGACATCGACTGCCCCTCCTGCCACCAGGAATCGGCCGCCATCAGAAAAGGAATCGGGCGTGAGATTGAGGATGCCCATGACACGCGGTGATCGCAGGTCGAGTCGGCGATCACCGCAACGCAGCAGGCTCAATGCTCCTCGGCAGGACCACCGATGTTGCCCGACGGTTCGTCACCTTCACGCCGTCGATCTTCTTCGCCACGGGCGCGCGCACTGGTCGTCGGCCCACTACCATCATCCGTCGCGCGCGGCTTCGCGCCGGCCATGATGTCATCGATCTGGTCGGCATTGAGCGTCTCGAGCTCCATCAGCGCATCCGCCATGATCTTGAGCTTGTCGACGTTGTCGGCGAGGATTTTCTCCGCCCGCTTGTAGCAGCCGTCGATGATGCTGCGCACTTCATCGTCAATCAGTCGCGCTGTGTCGTCGGACACCGACTTCGGCCGCGCGCCCGCAGACATGCCGAGAAACACCTCACCGTCGTCTTCGTCGTACTTGAGCGGGCCGAGCTTTTCCGACAGGCCCCACTTGGTGACCATGTTGCGCGCAAGTCGCGTGGCGTGCTCGATGTCGTTGGTGGCACCGGTCGTGATGCCATCAGCTCCCAGCATCATTTCCTCGGCGATACGGCCGCCGAAGAACGACGAGATCTTGGACAGAATCGCCTGCCGGCTGTGGCTGTAGCGGTCTTCTTCCGGCAGGAACATGGTGACGCCGAGCGCGCGACCGCGCGGCATGATCGTCACTTTGTACACCGGGTCGTGTTCGGGAACGATGCGGCCGACGATCGTGTGACCGGCCTCGTGAAATGCCGTGGTGCGCTTTTCCTTTTCCGACATCACCATGCTGCGGCGCTCGGCGCCCATCATGATCTTGTCCTTCGCCTTGTCGAACTCGGTCATCTCGACCAGTCGCTTGCCGGCGCGTGCCGCAAACAGCGCTGCTTCGTTGACGAGGTTGGCGAGGTCCGCACCCGAAAATCCCGGCGTACCGCGCGCGATGACGTTGGCGTTGACGTTGTCGGACAACGGCACCTTGCGCATGTGCACCTTGAGGATCTGTTCGCGACCGCGGATATCCGGCAGCGCGACGACCACCTGGCGGTCGAACCGGCCGGGCCGCAGCAATGCGGGATCCAGCACGTCCGGACGGTTGGTGGCAGCGATCACGATGATGCCGTCGTTGGGCTCGAAACCGTCCATCTCGACCAGCAACTGGTTCAGCGTCTGCTCACGCTCATCGTGCCCGCCGCCGAGTCCGGCGCCGCGATGGCGGCCGACCGCATCGATCTCATCGATGAAGATGATGCAGGGGGATTGCTTCTTCGCCTGCTCGAACATGTCGCGCACGCGCGAGGCACCGACACCGACGAACATCTCGACGAAGTCGGAGCCGGAGATAGTGAAGAACGGCACTTTTGCTTCGCCGGCGATGGCCTTGGCGAGCAGCGTCTTACCGGTACCCGGCGGGCCGACCATGAGAATGCCGCGGGGAATGCGCCCACCCAGACGCTGGAACTTGCCGGGGTCGCGCAGGAAATCCACCAGCTCCTGCACGTCGGCTTTGGCTTCATCGACGCCCGCAACATCGGCGAACGTGGTCTTGATCTGATCTTCAGACAAGAGCCTTGCTTTGCTCTTGCCGAACGCCATCGGGCCGCCGCGGCCGCCGGATCCACCCTGCATCTGCCGCATGAACAGCATGAACACCGCAATGATGATGAGGATGGGAAAGCTCGCGATCAAAAGCTGCGCCCAAATGCTCTGCTGCTCCGGCGCTTTGCCGATCACGTTGACGCCGTGGCCGATCAGGTCGTCCATGAGCTTGGGGTCTTCAAGCGGGGGTCGGATGACTTTGAAGGACTCCCCGGACCGCCGTTTGCCGACGATGACGAGGCCCTCAATGGCCACTTCACTCACCTGATCCTGCTGCAATTCGGCGACAAAATTCGAGTAGGTCAGCTCCTGCGGCTCGGGTTTGACGCTGAAATTGTTGAACACCGTCAGCAGTACAGCTGCGATGATCAGCCAGAGCAACAGGTTTTTTCCTAGATCATTCAATGACTTATCCTCATTCCCACCCGCAAGGTGGGGCTATCGAGCTTACTACACCTGCGCCCTTTTCAGCGAGGCTCTCCTGTGAAGCGCATCGCAACCCCATAGACCTCGCGGGATCCGGCCCGGGATGCTTCGGGTTTGGCCAGCACCACCCGCTCGTATTCGCGGCGCCGTTCCACCAGCCAGGGGTCCACACCTTCGCCCTGGAACATCTTGACCACCAAAGAGCCACCTGGGTTCAGAAATCGCTCCGCGGTCAGTGTCGCCAGATCCACCAAAGCCATCGACGAGGCCTGATCGGCGACCTTCACCCCACTGATATTGGGCGCCATGTCCGATAAAACAAGCGACGCCCGACGCCCCTCGAGGCAGGTGTCCAGCCAGGCATCGAAATCTGGTGAATGCAGATCGAACTGCGCACAGAGGACGTTGCCTGCTTCCACCGTCATCGGTTTCAAGTCGATGGCGATCACGCGCGCCACACGCGGGGCGAGATAGCGCGTCCAGCCGCCGGGGGCGGCACCCAGTTCGACTACGACCGCGTCTTTGCGTAAAAGTCGAAACCGGGCATCGAGTTGGGCAAGCTTGAAGTGCGCGCGCGAACCGAGATTGTCCTGCGCCGCCTTGCGCACGTAGGGGTCTTTGCGCTGACGTTCGAGCCAGCGCCCGGATGATTTAGATCGCTTGGCCAATGTGAGGCCCTCTATAATCCGCGCATGCTAACTGCAAGTGACAAACGGCGCCTGCGTCAGGTTGCCCATCACCTCGCGCCCGTCGTCATCATCGCCGACAAAGGCGCATCCACTGCTGTGATCGACGAGACGGCGCGCGCGCTCACCGATCACGAGATCATCAAGGTCAAAATCAACGTCGCCGATCGCGACCAGCGAAAGGTCATCGGCAACGAACTGGCCGCCGCTTGCGGCGCCGACGTCGTGCAGTCGGTCGGAAAAGTGTGGGTGTTGTTCAAACACAATCCGTTCGCAGAGCCGCGGCTGTCGAATCTGGCGCGCTTCGGCAAGTAGCAGGAGAAATAGGGGACAGTTGACCTATTTCTCTGCCCCTATCTCTCAGAGATGCTCCACCCGCTCGATCTCGTACTCGACCGAGCCGTTCGGCGTCTTCACCACCACCGTGTCGCCTTCGGATTTGCCCACCAATGAACGTGCGAGCGGCGACATCACCGAGATTTTATTCACCTTGAGATCCGATTCGTCCTCGCCGACGATCTTGTAGCGCTTCGTTTCCCCCGACTCGACGTCGGTCATCGTCACGGTCGTGCCGAACACGACTTTGCCGGTGTGCCGGATTTTTGTCGCATCGATGATCTGCGCGTTCGAGAGCTTGCCCTCGATTTCCTGATGCGGCCCTCGGCGAAGCCCTGCTGCTCCTTAGCCGCGTGGTACTCGGCATTCTCTTTCAAATCACCATGTTCACGGGCCGAGGCGATCGCCTCGATGATCTGCGGGCGCAGCACGCTCTTCAGATGCTGAAGTTCTTCGCGCAGCTTTTCGGCGCCTTCCACAGTCATCGGGACTTTCATTTGTCGTTTCCCCGCTCATGAATGCTGGCGTGGAGCTCCTGCAGGCGGCGCACTTGGCTGCTGCGACCGAACTTGATGGCTGTGCATAGCGCTTCGCCGCCCGCAAGCGTGGTCGTATAGCAAACTTTGTTTTGCAGCGCGAGACGCCGGATGACTGCCGAATCGGCGATGGCCTGCCGGCCTTCGGTGGTGTTGACGATCAGGTCGACCTTTTCGTTCTTCAGCAGGTCCGCGATGTCTGGCCTGCCTTCGGTTACTTTGTTGACCGCAGTGGCCGTCAGACCTGCATCGGCGAGCACGCGCGCGGTGCCGCGCGTGGCGAGCAGTTCGAAACCAAGATCCGTCAGCGCTCGACCAAGTCGCGCCACACTCGATTTGTCCGACTGCTTGACCGACAGGAAGGCACGGCCCCCTTTCGGCAACTTCTCACCAGCGCCAAGCGATGCCTTGGAAAACGCCTCGGCAAAACTGTCGCCCACGCCCATCACCTCACCGGTCGACTTCATTTCCGGACCGAGGATGGGATCAACGCCCGGGAACTTGCTGAACGGGAACACCGACTCCTTCACGCTCACGTAGGGCGGAATGATCTCGCGCGTAAAGTTCTGCGCCGCAAGACTGGTGCCCGCCATCGCCCGAGCAGCAACTTTTGCAAGCGACACACCGATGCATTTCGATACGAATGGCACGGTGCGCGATGCGCGCGGGTTCACCTCGAGCACGTAGATATCGCGCTCCTGCACGGCCATCTGCACGTTCATGAGGCCAACGACACCGAGTTCCACCGCCATCACACGCACCTGTCGACGGATCTCGTCCTGGATGTCCGCCGGCAGATCGAAGGGCGGCAACGAACATGCCGAGTCGCCCGAATGCACGCCGGCTTGTTCGATGTGCTGCATGATGGCGCCGATCACGACCTGCTTGCCATCACACACCGCGTCGACATCGACCTCGACAGCCTGATCGAGGAAGTGATCGAGCAGCACCGGCGACGCATTGGATACTTCGAACGCATTCTTCAGATAGCGCTCGAGATCAGATGCGCTGTGCACGACCTCCATCGCGCGGCCGCCAAGTACGTATGAAGGCCGAACGACCATCGGGAAGCCGATCACTTCGGCGGCCGCCGCGCCCTGCTCGAGATTCATCACCGTGCGATTGTTGGGTTGGCGCAGCCCGAGCTTGGTGATCATCTCCTGGAACCGCTGCCGATCCTCGGCGCGGTCGATGGCATCCGCGGTCGTACCAATGATCGGCACACCTGCGGCTTCGAGATCCTCCACCAGCTTCAGCGGTGTCTGGCCACCGAACTGAACGATCACTCCATGAGGCTTCTCGATGTCGACGATCGCGAGCACGTCTTCGAGCGTGACAGGTTCGAAGTACAGTCGATCCGACGTGTCGTAGTCGGTCGATACCGTCTCCGGATTGCAGTTGACCATGATCGTTTCATAGCCGTCCGCGCGCATCGCAAGTGCTGCATGAACGCAGCAGTAATCGAACTCGATGCCCTGGCCGATCCGGTTAGGACCACCACCGAGCACCATGATCTTGCGGCGCGAACTCGGGTTCGACTCGCACTCGTCTTCGTAGGTCGAGTACATGTAGGCAGTGGCCGAAGGGAACTCGGCTGCGCAGGTGTCGACACGCTTGTACACCGGAACCACGCCGAAGGACTTGCGCAACTCACGCACACTACCTTCTGTCGATTGCGTCAGCGCTGCCAGGCGCGCATCGGAGAACCCCTTGCGCTTGAGGCGCCGCAGAGATCGGGCGTCGAGCGAATCGAGTGTGCCGCCAACCAGTGCACGTTCTTCACGGATGATGTCCTCGATCTGCACGAGGAACCACGGATCGACAGCTGTCAGCTCCGCCAGATCGGCGACACTGAAACCGGCACGGAAGGCATCGGCGATGTACCAGACGCGCTCGCCGCTCGCGCTCTTCAGTTCTTTGGTCAAGCGTGCGCGATCGTCCTTCGACTCGACTTTCATCATCGGATCGAAGCCGCATTTGCCGGTCTCGAGCCCGCGCAGCGCCTTCTGCAGCGACTCCTGGAATGACCGTCCAATGGCCATCACTTCGCCAACGGACTTCATCTGCGTCGTCAATCGTGTATCGACGTTGGTGAATTTCTCGAACGTGAAGCGCGGGATCTTGACCACAACGTAGTCGATGGATGGCTCGAACGAAGCAGGCGTTACGCCGGTGATGTCGTTGCTGAGCTCATCGAGCGTGTAGCCAACGGCGAGCTTCGCAGCGACTTTGGCGATGGGAAACCCGGTCGCTTTCGAGGCCAGCGCGGATGATCTCGACACCCGCGGATTCATCTCGATCACGACCATACGACCATCCGCAGGATTGATCGCGAACTGCACGTTCGATCCGCCGGTCTCGACGCCGATCTCGCGCAGCACCGCGATCGATGCGTTGCGCAGGATCTGATACTCCTTGTCCGTCAGCGTTTGCGCGGGCGCAACAGTGATCGAATCACCCGTGTGAATGCCCATCGGATCGAAGTTCTCGATCGAACAGATGATGATGCAGTTGTCGTTCTTGTCGCGAACGACCTCCATCTCGAACTCTTTCCAGCCCAGCAGCGACTCATCGATCAGCAGTTCGTTGGTCGGTGACAGGTCGAGGCCGCGCGTGCAGATCTCGATGAACTCTTCGCGGTTGTACGCAATGCCGCCGCCGCTGCCGCCCATCGTGAAGGAGGGACGAATGACGCAGGGGTAGCCGAGTGCGGCCTGCACCTGCAGCGCTTCTTCGAGGCTGTGAGCGATGGCAGAACGCGGACTGTCGAGGCCGATGGTCTTCATGGCATCGCGAAAGCGCTCGCGATCTTCGGCCTTGTCGATGGCGTCCTGATTTGCTCCGATCAGTTCGACTCCGAATTTCTCGAGCACGCCTTCGCGCACGAGATCCAGCGCGCAGTTCAGCGCCGTCTGTCCACCCATCGTGGGTAGCAGCGCGTCGGGCCTTTCCTTTTCGATGATCTCGGCGACCGTTCGCCATTCCACAGGCTCGATGTACGTCGCATCGGCCATGGCCGGATCGGTCATGATCGTGGCCGGGTTCGAGTTCACCAGAATGACGCGGAAGCCCTCGTCGCGCAGTGCTTTGCACGCTTGTGCCCCCGAGTAATCGAACTCGCACGCCTGACCGATGATGATCGGTCCTGCGCCGATGATCATCACCGACTTGATGTCGGTGCGCTTAGGCACCCGCGCGACCTCCGACGTCCATCATCTTGATGAAGTGATCGAACAGATATTCGCAGTCCTGAGGGCCGGGACTCGCCTCGGGGTGACCTTGAAAGCCGAACGCGGGACGGTCCGATCGCGCGATACCCTGCAGCGTGCCGTCGAACAGCGAGGTGTGCGTCACCTCCAGATTGTTGGGCAGCGTGGCGGGATCCACCGCGAACCCGTGGTTCTGGCTGGTGATGATCACGCGCGCCTCGCGCAGATCTTTGACCGGATGATTAGCGCCGTGATGACCGTGCGCCATCTTCAGGGTCGATGCGCCGCTCGCGAGCGCCAGCAATTGATGACCGAGACAGATGCCGAAGGTCGGCACGCCGCGTTCCACAATCTCCTTGATCGCCGTGATCGCGTATCCGCATGCCGCGGGGTCGCCAGGGCCGTTGCTGAGGAATACGCCATCTGGATTCTGCGCGAGCACATCCCTTGCGGGCGTTTGCGCCGGCACAATCTGCACCGCGCAACCACGATCCGCAAGCAGCCGAAGAATGTTGCGCTTCACGCCGAAGTCGTAGGCGATTACATTGAATCGGCCCGTGTCAGGCGACGTGTGACCGCCCTCGAGCTGCCAGCTGCCGCCGCGCCATTGATGGGGTTTGGCGCACGTGACTTCGCGCGCGAGGTCCATGCCAGAGGGGCCCGGGAACGCCCGCGCCGCCATCAACGCGGCACTGATCGCCGCATCGTCCGCTTCGCGATCGTCCGAGCGCGCGACGATGCAACCCGCGAGCGCGCCCTTCTCCCGGATCAGCCGCGTGAGCTTGCGGGTATCGACATCCGCGATGGCCACCACGTTCTCGGTGGCGAGGAACTCCGATAGCGTCTGCGTGCGGCGCCAGGAACTGGCGAGGAGCGGTAAATCGCGCACCACGAGGCCCGCCGCCCACACCCGGTCGGACTCGTTGTCTTCGGCGTTTGTACCCGTGTTGCCTATGTGGGGATAAGTGAGCGTGATGATCTGACTGGCGTAGGACGGATCGGTGAGAATTTCCTGGTAACCCGTCATCGCGGTGTTGAATACCACCTCACCGACCGTCGTTCCGGGCACCCCGATCGAGGTACCTCGAAAGACACTGCCGTCTTCGAGGGCGAGTAGAGCGGTCGGCATTGGCGTCCCGGAGTTACAAAAAAGCGGGGGGAGTTCGCTTCCCGCCCGCTTGTTGTTGTGAATGCATCGGTCTCGTGCTCCTGTTCGCGCGGAGCCGGGCCGTGCTTATCTGGGCGCGTATTCTAGTGGCGAGTCACTCGACTGTCACCGTTTCTGCGCCTGCGGGTATGCTGTGCACCCGAACCGCGTGCGCAGGATTCCATGGCGAACAACACGACCTTCTATCGCTGGCGGCCGCATCCATGGCACGGCCTGGAAGTGGGACGGCGTCCGCCGCGACTGGTGCACGCCTATATCGAGATCACGCCGTTTGACCTCGTCAAATACGAAGTCGACAAGACCACGGGCTACCTGCGGGTCGACCGACCCCAACGCACCTCATCGCAGCCGCCCGTGCTGTATGGGTTCGTGCCGCAGACCTATTGCGCCGATCGGGTCGCCGCGTTGTGTCCCGGCTCTGCGCGCGGTGACGGCGATCCGCTCGACATCTGCGTGTTCAGCGAACGGCCCATCAGCAAGAGCGAAGTGATTCTCAACGTCAAAGTGGTCGGTGGGCTGCAGGTGATCGATCGCGGCGAAGCCGACGACAAGATCGTCGCGGTGCTCGAGAACGACTACTTGTACGGCGCCATCGACGAGGTGACAGAGCTGCCGAGCATTCTCGTCGAACGGCTGCGTCACTACTTCAGCACCTACAAGATGATTCCCGGCGAACCGTCGGCACTGACGGTGCAGTCGACCTACGGTCGCGCGCACGCCGAGGCGGTGATTCACGCCGCGATGGCGGATTACGAGGCGGAGTTCTGCTAGGAAGGGGACAGTTTACTTATTCAGGTTCGAATCGGTCATGACGCCGGTTTCTGCAGCCCGTCGAACCTGAATAAGTTAACTGTCCCGTGCGCTATGCGCTGGTGCTCCGGGGCGCGTTAGCACCTCCGGGGCGAGTTACCGCAGGCCGAGCACGTCCTGCATGTCGTAGAGCCCGGCCGGCTTACCGGTGAGCCACTTCACCGCGCGCATTGCGCCGTTGGCGAAGTTGGCCCGGCTCGAGGCGCGGTGGGTGATTTCGATGCGCTCGCCGGTGCCAGCAAACATCACCGTGTGGTCACCGACGATATCGCCGGCGCGAATGGTCTCAAAGCCAATGGTCTTGCGTTCGCGCGCGCCGGTCACACCCTGGCGACCGTAGACCGCATCCGTTGCGAGATTGCGGCCGAGAGTGGCGGCCAGAATCTCGCCCATCCGCACTGCCGTGCCGGACGGGGCGTCGATCTTGCCCCGGTGGTGGGCCTCGATCACTTCCACATCCACGTCATCACCCAGCACCTGGGCGGCGAGTTCGATCAATTTGAAGCAGAGGTTCACGCCGATGGCGTAATTGGGCGCCATCACGATCGCGATGTCCCGGGCGGCGGCTTCGATGGCCTGCCGACCGATGGCATCGATGCCCGTGGTCCCAATCACCATCCGGCGGCCGCCGCGGCGCGCCTGCTCGACCGCGGCCAGGGTCGCTACCGGAATGCTGAAATCAACCAGCGTGTCGAAGCGCGTGAGCGAAGTGGAGAGGTTCGCTGAGATCGCAACCCCAAGCGGGCCGACACCGGCGACTTCGCCCGCGTCCGCACCGATCAGCGCGATGCCGTCACGCTCGAACGCAGCGGTGAGCTTGAGGCCTTCGGTCTGACCGAGCGATTCGATGAGCGCGCGGCCCATGCGGCCTGCGGCGCCGGTGATCGCAACCCGAATCGGTTTGGATTTCGTTGGACTCATGCGCGGTGAGTCTATCCGATCAGGGCTTCAAGCCTTCGAAGAAATCCTTCACGCCTTTGAACCAGGACGCTTCACGGGGTGAGTGGTCACCTTCACCACGCGACAGGGAATCTCTCAGCTTCTCGAGGATGTCCTTCTGCTCGCTGGTGAGGTTCACCGGCGTTTCGACCTGCACGCGACACAGCAGATCGCCAACAGCCCCGCCACGCACAGGCGCCACGCCTTTGCCACGCAAGCGGAACAGGCGCCCCGATTGGGTTTCCGGCGGCACCTTGAGCTTCACCCGACCATCGAGGGTCGGCACTTCGAGTTCGCCGCCGAGGGCGGCATCAGCAAACGAGATCGGCACCTCGCAGAACAGGTTCGCCCCCTCTCGGGTGAAGATCGCATGCTCGCGCACCGCCATCTGCACGTACAGATCCCCCGGCGGGCCGCCGTTGAAGCCCGCCTCGCCTTCGCCCGACAGACGAATCCGATCGCCGGTGTCGACGCCAGGTGGAATCTTCACCGACAGCGTCTTGCGCTCTTCTTTGCGACCGCTGCCACCGCAGGTGCGGCAGGGATCGCGAATGACTTTGCCGGCACCGCGACACCGCGGGCAGGTCTGCTGCAATGAGAAGAATCCCTGGGACACCCGAATCTGGCCAGCACCGCCACACTCCGTGCAAGACGAGGGTGTCGTGCCCTTCTTCGCGCCGCTGCCGTTGCAGTCACCGCAACTGGCGAGCACCGGCACCCGGATTTCGACGGTGGCGCCGCGCACGGCCTTCTCGAGTTCGAGTTCGAGCGTATAGCGCAGGTCCGCGCCCCGCGACACCGAACTGCGCCCGCCCTGGGCGCCGCCGAAGATGTCGCCGAAGACGTCACCGAAGATGTCCGCAAAGTTCGATCCGCCAGCCCCGCGGCCGCCGCCGTTCGGGTCTACGCCGGCATGGCCGAAGCGGTCGTACGCCTGCTTTTTCTCCGGGTCGGTGAGCACCTCGTAGGCTTCGGTGGCTTCTTTGAACTTGTGCTCGGCGTCCGGATCGTCGGGATTGCGATCCGGATGGAATTTCATGGCCAGGCGCCGATACGCCTTCTTGATATCGGCTTCTTCGCTGTCCCGGGACAACCCGAGGACATCATAAAAGTCGCGCTTCGCCATGCCTTCTCACTAAACGAAGGGCGCCCGCAGAGGGCGCCCTGAATTTACAGCCAGTTGATGCGGCAGATTACTTCTTGTCGTCCTTCACTTCTTCGAATTCCGCATCGACTGCGCCTGGGTCAGAGGCGCCATCATTGGCATTGCCATCGGCGCCGCTTGCGCCGGCCGCTTGCGCCTGATCGGCGTAGAGCTTCTGCGCCAAGCCCGCGGATGCCTCGCTCAAGGCTTCCATCTTGCCGTTGATGGCTTCTTTGTCGCCACTCTTGATGGCGTCCTCGAGCGCCTTGGCCGCGGCTTCGATCTTGTCCTTGTCGTCCTGATTCGCTTTGTCGCCGGCATCCTTCACCGTCTTGCGCGCCGCGTGCACCAGGGCATCGGCCTGATTGCGCAGGCTCACCATCTCTTCGAATTTGCGGTCTTCCTCCGAGTGCGCCTCCGCATCTTTCACCATCTTGTCGATCTCGGCTTCGGACAAACCGCTCGATGCCTTGATGATGATCGACTGTTCCTTGCCCGTGGCCTTGTCCTTCGCGGACACGTGCAGAATGCCATTGGCATCGATGTCGAAGCTCACTTCCACTTGCGGCATGCCACGCGGTGCGGGCGGAATGTCGGCCAGGTCGAAGCGACCAAGCGACTTATTCTGCGCCGCCTGCTTGCGCTCGCCCTGGAGTACGTGAATCGTCACCGCCGTCTGATTGTCGTCGGCGGTGGAGAACACCTGCTGTTTCTTCGTGGGAATGGTCGTGTTCTTCTCGATCAGCACACTCATCACGCCACCGAGCGTCTCGATGCCGAGCGACAGCGGCGAAACGTCCAACAACAGCACGTCTTTGACATCGCCCGACAGCACCGCTGCCTGAATCGCCGCCCCGATCGCGACCGCTTCGTCCGGGTTCACGTCTTTGCGCGGCTCCTGGCCGAAGATTTCTTTCGCTTTCGCCTGCACCAGCGGCATGCGCGTCTGACCACCGACCAGGATCACGTCGTTGATGTCGGAGATCTTGATGCCGGCATCTTCGATAGCCGTGCGGCACGGACCCACCGTGCGCTCGATCAGTCCTTCAACAAGGGATTCGAGCTTGGCGCGCGTGATCTTCTGCACCAGGTGCTTCGGACCGCTCGCATCCGCGGTGATGTACGGCAGATTCACTTCGGTCTGCTGGCTCGACGACAGCTCGATCTTGGCTTTCTCGGCCCCTTCCTTCAGGCGCTGCATCGCCAGCGGATCGCCGCGCAGATCCATGCCTTGCGCTTTCTTGAACTCATCGGCCAGGTAGTCGATGAGGGCTTTGTCGAAGTCTTCGCCACCCAGGAAGGTATCGCCGTTGGTCGACAGCACTTCGAACTGCTTTTCGCCGTCCACGTCGGCAATCTCGATGATCGATACATCGAAGGTGCCGCCGCCGAGGTCGTAGACCGCAATCTTCGAATCACCGCGCTGCTTGTCCATGCCATAGGCAAGTGCCGCAGCAGTGGGTTCATTGATGATGCGCTTCACGTCGAGCCCGGCAATGCGGCCGGCATCCTTGGTGGCTTGGCGCTGGGAATCGTCGAAGTACGCGGGCACCGTGATCACCGCTTCGGTGACCGGTTCGCCGAGATAGTCCTCGGCAGTCTTCTTCATTTTCTTCAGCACTTCGGCCGAAATCTGCGGCGGTGCAATCTTGTCGTTGTTGACGCCAATCCAGGCATCGCCGTTGCCCGCCTCGACGATTTTGTACGGCACCATGTTGATGTCTTTCTGGACCACCGCGTCCTTGAACCGGCGGCCGATCAGCCGCTTGACTGCGAACAGCGTGTTCTTCGGGTTGGTGACCGCCTGCCGTTTGGCCGACTGACCGACGAGAATCTCGCCGTCGTCGGTGTACGCGATGATCGACGGCGTGGTGCGATCGCCCTCGGAGTTCTCGATGACCTTGGGGTCCTTGCCTTCGAGTATGGCGACGCACGAATTCGTCGTGCCGAGGTCGATGCCAATGATCTTGCCCATTTCCTTTGCTCCGTCATGTGCAGGGCCAGAAGCCCCGCGAATGTCACCTATATTGGCCCGCAGGCCGAAAGTTCAAGCCGGCGCGGCGCCTATCAGGCCTCTTCGTCCACGCCCTTGCTCGTCGCCTTGGCGACCATCACCATGGCCGGACGCACCAGGCGTCCGTTCAAGGTATAGCCCCGCTGCAGCACGTTGAGTACGGAGCCCGGCTCGGCATCCGCGCTCTCGACCATCGACATGGCCTGATGAAACTGGGGGTCGAAGGGTGCACCCAACGGGTCGACCGCAAGAATGCCGGCCTTGGCGAGGGTATCGACGAACAGCTTGCGCGACAGCTCCACCCCTTCGGCGATGGCGTCGACGTTGCCGTTCGCGTCCGCGGCGCGCGCTGCATCGACCGCCCGCTCAAGGCTGTCGACCACCGGCAGCAGATCCGCGGCGAAGCGCTCGAGGGCGAACTTGTGCGCATTCTCGACGTCACGCTGACTGCGTCGGCGCACGTTCTCGGCCTCCGCAGCAGCCCTAAGTGCCTGATCTTTAAGCTTTTCTACGGTTTCTTCCGCTTGCGCTAGGGCGCTTTCGAGCGTTTCGACGCTGCGCGGTTCGGTGGTCGCTTCGGCCCCGGCATCCGCGTCGCTCGACGGGTTTTCCTGGTCATCGGACATGAGTGGTACGCACCTGATCTCAACGTCTGGCCGATATGGGGCTTGAGGCGGTGAATACAACCGGGACGGGGGGAAATTGGGGACAGTTAACCTGTTTCCAGCAAATAGGTTAGCTGTCCCCAATTTCCCGCTAGCGGCTGTTCTCGATCGCGGCGCCGAGCACCCGGGCGGTGACGTCGACCACCGGGATGACCCGCTGGTAGGCCATGCGCGTCGGACCAATGACGCCGAGCACCCCGGCGACGCGGCCGTCGACCCGGTACGGCGCCGCGACCAGCGAGTAGTCGTCCATCAGGTGGTAGCCGGACTCGCGGCCAATGAAGAGGTGAATTCCGTCGGTCTCCACGCAGCGGTCGAGCAGGTGCAGGATGTGGCGCTTCTGGGCGAAGGCATCGAACAGCGCCCGCAGCACTTCGACGTCGGGCTGGGTGCCGAGCAGATTGGTCTCACCGCTCATCACGAAGTCGGTTTCGGAGTTCGGCTCTTCCTCGGTGAACGCTTTGCTGGCGACATCGATCGCCAGCTGCATCAGCTCATCCATGCGCGCCTTGTCGACGCGCATGCTGTCGATCAGCGCATCGCGCACCTTGAACAGCGAACGGCCGGCGTAGTGCCGGTTGAGAAAATTCGCGGCCGCGATCAGCTCCGCTTCGCTGTATTCGCGCTCGGTGCGAATGACCCGGTTCTGCACCTCTCGATCGTTCAGCACTAGGATCACCAGCACACGGCAACCGGACAGCGGCAGAAATTCCACATGCCGCAGCGAAGCGCGCTCGGCCTTCGGCAGCGTGACGAGTCCCGCCATCCGGGTGATGCCCGACAGCAGTGCGGATGCCTGTTCCACCAGCCGGTTCGGCGCCAGATCCGGGTTGAGCTCCGCATGCAGCATGCGCAGGCTCTCACGGTCGAGCGGCTGCACGGACAAGAGCGAATCGACAAAGAACCGCAGCCCCACGGTGGTTGGCACTTTGCCGGCCGAGGTGTGGGGCGAGGCCACCAGTCCGCGCGCCTCGAGATCCGCCATGATGTTGCGCACCGTGGCCGGGCTCACATCGATCCCGGGAACGTGGGCCAGCATCTTCGAGGCGACCGGCGAGCCATCGAGCAGATAGCGTTCGACCAGCAACTTGAAGAGTTGCTGCGCGCGTTCGCCTACGATGTCGTCCGAGTTTGTCTGTTTCTTGACCATGACTTCTGCCGCCAGCAGGACGCGTTTACCCATGCACAGATCGCCACCTAAAATGGCACGAACGCGCGACGAAACCAACCTGGACGTCGTGTAAGGAGAACCCTGCCAGCATGTTGCGTCATCTGACTGTGCGCGATTTCGCGCTCGTGCGCGAAGTGCGACTCGACTTCGACGCCGGGCTCACGGTGCTCACGGGTGAATCCGGCGCCGGCAAGACTATATTGCTCGAAGCCCTGGGCCTCGTGATGGGCGATCGCGCCAACACCACGCACATCCGCCCCGGCGCCGATCGCAGCGAAGTCACCGCTGAGTTCGACCTCACCGGCAACACCCACGCGCTCGCATTCCTCGCCGATCACGGGCTGATCGACGCCGACGTACCCGAACAATGTCTGCTGCGCCGCATGATCACGCGCGAAGGTCGCTCACGCGCGTTCATCAATGGCACGCCGGTGAACCTGTCGGACCTCACCGAACTCACCAGCACGGTCATCGACATTCACGCGCAGAACGAGCACCAGCAGCTGCTGCGCCGCGCCGTGCAGCTCGACCTGCTCGATCAGTACGCGGGCGTCGCATCGGCCCGTGACGAAGTCAGCGCCATGTATCGCGCCTGGCACGAGTCAGCTGCTCGACTCACCGAGGTGACCGAACGCATCGCCGCCGCCCGCGACCGCCGCGAGCTGCTCGACTATCAGGTCACGGAGCTTGCGGAAGCTTCGCTCCAGGAAGGTGAGTACGAATCGCTCAATACGCAGTTCAAGCGCTTGTCGCGCGTCGAGGAAACCCAGGAAAAAGTCACGGCATCGCTTGCGCTGCTCGAAGGCGAGTCCGACGCCGGCAGCCCCGAATTCACGCGCGTACTGCGCATGCTCGAAGAGATCGATGATGCGCACCCGCAGCTCGACGCTGCACGGGAACTCCTGCGCAGTGCACTCACCCATCTCGATGAGGCGACTGCCGAACTGCGCCATTACGGCGACACGCTCGAGCGGGAACCTGCGGATCTCGCGCGCATCGAAGCGCGGCTCGATCTCGCAACGGATCTTGCGCGCAAGCACCGCGTGCGCCCTGAAGCCCTCGCGCAGCACGCACGGGTGCTC
>JBGSQB010000027.1:0-12110 GCA_041738285.1 Pseudomonadales bacterium
TGCGGGCGCCGGCACGAGCTGCGCCGGTACGTCCAAAACTGACTACCAGAGCAACGCCTGGAAGCTCGTTCCCGCCGGCACCTGCACCACCATAAAAACCCCCAAAGGGATGGGCTCGCTGACCGCCTCGAGCAACTAAGGTCGAAGCCCGTCGAGCGGTCATCGTACGATGACGGAGACCTACTCCCGCGCTGCACGTTCCGCGTGCAGCGCGACTCCTGCCCACGCCGGGCTGGGCTTGCATCCCCAACACTATGCCGACGCGCTGCACGCGGAGGCGACGGGTATCTGGTTCGAGGTTCATGCCGAGAACTACATGGTCGCGGGCGGACCGCGTCTGTCCTGGCTCCACACCATACGGGAAAGGCACCCGCTCTCGCTACACGGTGTGGGTCTGTCGCTCGCTGCCGACACCGATCCCGACGCGGACCATCTTCAGGCCTTGCGCAGCCTGGTCGACCGCTTTGAACCACTCCTGGTTTCAGAGCACTTGGCTTGGTCATTTTTCGACGGCACGTATCTGCCGGATCTGCTACCGATACCGCGCACGAGCGCTGCGCTGACGCGCGTCGCGGCCAACATCGCCCGGACCCAAGACGTACTTCGGCGTACGATCCTCATCGAGAACCCGTCCCACTATCTGCAGTTTCCCGATCATGCGTTCGATGAGATCGAGTTCCTGACCGAACTATCGCGACGAACCGGTTGCGGTCTGTTGCTCGACGTCAACAACGTCTGGGTAAGCGCCAACAATCTCGGTTTCGATTCCGATGCGTACATCGATGCGTTCCCTGGCGATCGCGTAGAGGAGATTCATCTGGCCGGGCACACCCTCGATCCCATTCACGGCAAGAATTTGCTCATTGATTCACATGACGCCCCGATCGACGAGCAGGTGTGGCGCCTCTACCAACGTCTGATCGACCGCATCGGCCCGCGCCCAACGCTGATCGAGCGCGACGACAATCTGCCCGGGTTCGACGCGCTGCTCAGAGAATGGACGCGCGCGGAGCAGGTGCTCGGCACAATCGAGAACCCAACACCGGTCGCGCGCCGAACATGACGCTCGCCGCTTTTCAGCAGGCATTCGCCGCGGCGGTCCTCCACGAAGTACCGGCTGCTAGCGCCAACTCCGCACTCGCCGATCTGGTCGACCAGCCCGGCTTCGCTGTATACCGAAACACCGTCATGAAAGGTTGCACCGATGCGCTGGCCGCCAACTATCCGGCGGTGGCGCGCCTCGTGGGTGCCGAATGGTTTCGCGCGGCGGCACGCGTTTTTGTGCGTAGCCAACCACCCCGGCGTCCGTCTCTGATCGCCTACGGTGCAGAATTCCCAAAGTTCCTCGAACGGTTCGAGCCCGCGGCCGAACTGCGTTACCTGGCCGACGTCGCGCGTCTCGATCGGGCTTGGACCGAAGCCCACATCGCCGCCGACGATCCTCGTCTGGCCGCGGCCGCGGTTGCGGAGCTGCCCGCTGAGAAACTTGCGAACGTCGTACTGATACCGCATGCCGCTGCGCGTTGGGGCTGGTTTGCCGATGCACCGATTTTCTCGATCTGGCATGCCAATCGCGCGGAACCAGCCGCGCAGCCAACGACGCCGCTATGGCGCGGCGAAGGCGCGCTGATCACGCGACCGCACAGCCAAGTGGAGGCGGTTGTGCTCGGACTGGGTGACAGCGCGTTTCTCGACGCCTGCGCTGCCGGCCAAGCGGTAGTGCAGGCGGGACTCGATGCAGTTGCCGCAGCCCCGAACTGCGACCTGCCCTCGATGCTACAGCGGCTGCTGCGCGCAGGCGCATTTACCCGATTCGACGCAGTCGATCGGAACCGTTCCACCGAAGACAACACGGAGGCAACATGAACACAACGGAGGTAGCACCCTCAGAACGAGCAGCAGGTCTGCGCGGCGCGCACATCCGTGTGGCAGAGGCGCTGAGCAGATTCATCAGCCACGATGTACTGGCGCTGGTGGCCCGCGTTGCGATGGCCAGCGTGTTCTGGCTGTCCGGTCGCACCAAGGTGGACGGTTGGCTGGATGTCACCGACAGCGCCGTCTACTTGTTCACGGAAGAGTACGCGCTGCCACTCATTTCTCCGGCCGTCGCCGCGCACGTCGCCGCGTACGCCGAGCATTTGTTTCCAATTGCATTGATTCTCGGCCTGTTCTCCCGCCTGTCGGCTCTTGCGCTGCTCGGCATGACCGCCGTCATTCAGATCTTCGTGTATCCAGACGCCTGGTCGACGCATTTGATCTGGGCCGGATCTCTTCTTTACGTACTGGCCCGTGGCCCCGGCCGCCTGTCGCTGGATCGCGTCTTCGGCATCCGCTGACGCCATCCATGCACCCGACCGCCATGGACATGCTGCGCAGATTCCACGCAAAGGGTTCCGACGCCAAACGCGTCGCCGACTGGACCACGCGCAAAATTGCTGGTGTCTTTGACCTAGCGCTGCGCGTTGCCTTGTCCGCCCCATTTCTGCTGTCCGGGCTGGTGAAGATCGCGGACTGGGACAAGGCGGTACACCTCGCGACGTTCGAGTATCCCGTGGCCTGGCTCAGCGCATCACGCGCGGCGTTGCTGGGTGTCACCATCGAGGTTGCGGGCGCAGTACTGCTGGCGATCGGTCTGACTACTCGTGCCGCAGCGGCCGCCATGCTCGGGCTCGCCGTCGTGATTCAGACGCAGTATGTCGCAACGGATACGAACCTGTTCTGGATCGCCTTGCTGGCGCGCTATGTCGTGCGCGGCGCGGGTACTCTCTCGATCGACCGACTGATCGCGCCCGGCCTGGCGACATCGCCCCTGCCGTTTGCCGCCGACGTGCTGACGGCAACGCGAGCGTTGACGCGCATCGGCACACCGGTCTACCTGCTCGCGTTTCGCGCGTGGCTCGGCATCACGCTGATCATTGCGATGCACACGGCGAGCCTGCCAGATGTATGGGCAGCGGCGTTGCCACTGGCGACAGCGCCTGTGGCCCTGGTTGCTGCGATCGGCGGCAGCGCGCTCATCGTGGGGCTGGCTACGCGCATCGTGGCCATACTGCTCCTTTCCGGCATCGTAGGGTTGATGCTCGTCAGCGCTCACGATCCGAATCAGTATTGGACTTGGGCGCTTGCCGCCGTCGCGTTGTGGGGCCCAGGCTGGCTGTCGTTCGACACGTTATTTGGTCGGCTTCTGCAGCGGCTCCTGCGCGGTGCAGCGGATCTATCAGAGGCGCTGACGAATCGACTGCATGTAGTTATCGTCGGAGCCGGCTTCGGTGGTCTAGCAACCGCAGCCGCGCTTCGCCACGTGCCGGTATCCGTAACCGTCATCGACCGCCAAAATTATCACCTGTTCCAGCCGTTGCTCTACCAGGTCGCTACCGCCGCGTTGTCGCCCGGGGACATCGCGACGCCAATTCGTGGCCTGTTCCGCGAAAACGAAAACATTCGAGTTCTGCTGGGTGA
Source organism: Pseudomonadales bacterium (assembly GCA_041738285.1). Lineage (GTDB taxonomy): Bacteria > Pseudomonadota > Gammaproteobacteria > Pseudomonadales > Azotimanducaceae > SZUA-521. Next base: position 3,460 of record JBGSQB010000027.1, read on the forward strand.
AGTAACCGCCATCGATCCAGACTCGCGAACCGTCACTGCCAACGGGCGGCGTATCGAATACGGCTACCTGGTGCTCGCAACTGGGGCCTCGCACAGCTATTTCGGCAAAGATGCGTGGGCCGCCCATGCACCTGGATTGAAGCGCATCGACGACGCGATCGATGTGCGTCGGCGCCTTCTGCTCGCCTTCGAACGGGCCGAAGTCGCGGATGACGCATTGGAACGCCAGCGCTTGCTCACGTTTCTGGTGGTCGGTGGCGGACCCACCGGCGTGGAACTTGCTGGCGCCATCGCCGAGTTGGCGCGTCATGGGATGGAGAAGGATTTCCGATCTTTCGATCCCGCGCAGGCGCGTGCTGCTGGTGCAATCGGGTTCGCGCGTGCTGCCTCAGTTTCCAGAAGCATTGTCCACGGCGGCAGCCCGCTCGCTCGAACGCCTGGGTGTCGAGTTACGCCTCGACACCCGCGTCCAGCACATCGACGCAGACGGCGTCACGGTCGGCGACCAACGCATTGCCGCGGGCACAGTACTGTGGGCAGCCGGGGTGGTCGCCTCGCCCGCAGCTCAATGGCTGCACGCCGCGGCAGACAACGCCGGGCGGCTGATCGTGGGACGTGATCTCTCTGTGCCGGAGCATCCCAACATCTTCGCGGTCGGCGACACAGCACTGGCGAACGCATGGGATGGTCGACCCATACCCGGACTTGCGCCGGCAGCGAAGCAATGTGGAAGCTATGTTGCACGGGTGATTCGGGCACGGGTGCACGGTAAACCAGCCCCCGCGCCGTTTCGCTACGCGCACCTTGGCAGCCTCGCCACCATCGGTCGACGAGCGGCGGTCGCCGATTTTGGTTTCGTGCGGCTGCACGGCGCCCCGGCGTGGTGGCTGTGGGGAGTCGTTCACGTCGGTTTTCTGGTCGGTCTGCGCAATCGCGCGTCGGTGATGTTCGACTGGTTCTGGTCCTATCTCACCCTGCGCAGCAGCACGCGGCTGATCACCGGCGCCGCAACACCGTTGCGCGACCCGGCCACGCTGTAGAACGAGTCACTCCCACTCGATAGTTGCTGGCGGGTTTGTCGATGGCAGCTTGACGTTCGAGGCGAATGACCCGCCGACTGCATTGGAATTTCTGAATTGATCCTGGTGGTTGGACAATCACCAACTAGACGACCTGCGCTGACTTACGTCGGACGGGGCTCTCAACCCGCCACGGCACTCCGGCCGGAGTACACGGCAATTCTTCGGGCGACCTGATCAATCAGCTTCTGCGTCGGATCAACGACAGGCAGCTCACGGACACGCCGGTGTTCGATGATGCGTACCGGTTCCGCCATCGGCGCCTCGCCCCAGACGCGGCGCCGCGCTAGTGTTGCGCCCATGATCTGCTTAACGCGCCCGTTGTGGATATCGATCCGGGGCGAAACCTCATCCACCGCGATTTTCGAAATCCAAACGCTGCAAACGACCTCAAAAGATCAGCGCGTTCGTGAGCGTCCGATCGGGCGCCATCTACCCGTGGCGCTCCCGATTCTGACCTCACACTAGCGCGAGGCGGCGTTTCGATCTTCCGCATGTCCCTTCGCGCAGCACGCGAACCCGTTCATCTGGTGGAATACGTCTGACCCCACCAATGCGGACCGAACGAATCACGCCCTTGCTAATCAACCCGTAGACGTGACGACGCGAGCAACGGATCTCCGCCGCAAACTCATCCACAGTGGCGGCCACACCAGGTGGTGCCGGCTCACGGAATCTCGGCATTCACTTGCCCATCCAAGAACCTGAGCGCAACAATATTTGCGCCGCGGCCACGGCCACCACCAACAACCGCGACAACACGCGGTGCGGTTTTCTCATGATCGCTGGTGAAGCATCACGCGCTTCGACGTCGACGCGCCGCCGGACATTGCCTCCACGTACTTGCGCGCCTGTTCGGGATCGAGGTGTCCATACAACTCGGTTCACCTCTTTGCGGTCGGTCAATCTGCCACACAAATCTCTCGAACTGCCCCCTTCGCCATGTCATTGGATTTCTCGACGTCGGACTACTACGGAGGCTCCGCCAGTTGGTCGGGCATCGGAGCCACTTTCCCTTGGCATCCACGATGAACCTTCCCAGTTCACATGTCGGGCTCAAACGCAATGGTGAGGTTGCCGGTCGCAATCCTTGCCTCGCTGTCTGCAAGTCGATACGGCGCGCTGCATGAGGAGGTGTATGACATTGCCTGGGCAGGTAAGCGAAAACTCGATGGCCGCGGGAAACTGCCCCCGATCGGCAGCACGGTAAATCTGTCCAATGCAAGCTACGCCAACACAATCGGTGCCGCAGAACTTCGGGTGGTGTGGCGAAATCCGGACTTCGATCCAGCTGAGCGGGCGTTCTACTACGCCCGAATCCCGGAGATTCCAACGCCGATGTGGGGCGCGTACGACGCCAGATTCTATGGGGTAAAAAAATGCCTGATCAGATGGCGATCACCACCGCTGGTCCGCCCTCGGTCATCGCCGACAACGTAGTGGCCAGATCAGTGAAGTCGACGCCACCGATGAGTAGGACGCGGCGGTGGCACAATACGTCGGCAACAAATGGCGAAACGATCTTGCCAACCGCGCTGCCAATGATGACGCCGACCGCCATGTCGACGACGTTCCCATCTTTGAATTCTGTTAGTGCCGACATGCTCCCGACTCTTCGCTCGTTGCTTTCCCATGTTCCATCGCCGGCGTGATACTCGATACTGCCGATCGAGCGCTGAGAATGTTTCGATGGCCTTTGCAATCGTGCAAGAACTGGCGCTTCTCGGACACACCGCCGTTGCGGACGCGTCGGTCCTGAGATTGAGTCACTGTGCGGGCCGAAACACTCCCGATGTCGGGCGCCGGAAAGGCCTTGCTGTGGGAGGGCAAGGCGCGTCGCGTCGCCTGAAGTCCCGACACAGCGCGCCGCCGTTGCAGCTTGGTTCCGTTCTCGCATCTCGCCGTGGTTGCGGATGCCTTGTTGTTTGACGCCAGAAAACGCACCTTTTAAGTCAGCTGCTTTTGAACGAAATTCACGCCCTGTGGTAGAATCGCTTCACTCTGCGCACTTTGTGGCGTCGGAGTTGACCCGATACAACTTACGTAGGGGTGGGGAGTATGACGCGACTAGTGTTTTTTGCCTGCGTGGCATCGGTGGCGTTGTCGTGGCAGAGCGCTGCGCTCGCTGCGGAGGGCGCCATCGAAGAAATCATCGTCACCGCTACAAAGCGGGAAGAATCCATTCAAGACGTTCCGATTGCTGTCACAGCCATCACCGGTGAAGACCTGACGGCGCGTGGTATCCAGGACGTTTACGACCTGCAACAGGTTGTTCCGAGCTTGCTCATCAACGACTCCAACTCCACCACCAACGGTGGCACGATGCGCATCCGAGGTATTGGCACCACCGGCAACAACGTAGGGCTGGAGTCGGCGGTAGGCACCTTCATCGATGGTATCTATCGCAGCCGCGCTGGTCAGGCGCTGAATGATCTCGTTGACGTCGAACGCATCGAAGTGCTGCGCGGTCCGCAGGGCACGCTGTTCGGGAAGAACACATCCGCCGGCGCAGTCAATGTAGTCTCCAAGAAACCCGATTTTGATTTCGGTGGCAGCGCCGGAATTTCGGCCGGCAACTTTGATGCCTATCGCGTAGAGGGTACGCTCAATCTGCCCGCGATCGATGAAATCTTGGCGTTCCGTCTGGCGGGCAACTATAGCCAGCGCGACGGCTACTACGAAAACATAGACAACAACAAGTCGTACAACGACCGCGATCGCTACGCGGTAAAGGGCCAAATGTTGTGGACCCCGAACGATGCACTATCGGTACACCTGATCGCTGACTATATTGATCGTGATGAGACCTGTTGTCCGGCCTCCTATCGGTTCGTGGGGCCGACCGGCAATGCGCTCAGAGCGTTGGGTGCTGAACCAGTCATCAGTCGCACCGGCCGAGTGGGGGTGAATGCTGATCCGTTCGAGAAGGTTGAGGACAAGGGCGCCGCGTTGCAGGTCGACTACGATCTTGAGTTCGGTACGCTAACTTCGGTCACCGGCTATCGCGATTTCGATGTGGAACGGGGCCAGGACGTGGATTTCTCCAACGTCGATCTCTATCAACTCGGCAATACCCGAGAATCATTCAAAAACTGGAGTGAGGAATTGCGGTTGGCCGGTACCGTGGGCGACTTCGATTGGCTCGTGGGCGGCTACATCTATAAGGAAGAGATCGACAATGCCGGCGGTTTCCTGGTGCTCGCATCCCAAGGCCCCGCTTATTTCAATCTGTTGATCCCGGGCTCTGGCGCTTTGTTAGCGCCTGGCAATGGGCTATCGGCGGCGTTTCAGCAAGAGGGTAAAGGCTGGTCGCTGTTTACGCGTGACACGTGGCATGCCACCGATCGCTTCGACGTTACGATCGGTGTGCGGTTTTCCGATGAAACGAAAGACGGTAGCAGCCTGATCAATGAAACTGGAACGGCGGGCGTGGTCGACAACAATTGGCCGTGTGCTGTGTTGCCGATTCCGACGTTCTGCGGCAACGCCGGCTTCGATGATACCCGTGACGAATCGGAGGAATGGAGCGGCTCGTTGAGCTTCGCCTACCAGATTACTGACGACACCAATGCGTATGTGAGCTACGCCCGGGGCTTCAAGTCCGGCGGATTCAACCTGGATCCCACTGCGATCAAGATCAACGCGACCACCGGCGCGGTGACCGACGCAAGCCAGTTCGACGCAGAAGTGGTAGACACCTACGAGATCGGCACCAAGAGCTCGTTGTTGGACGGTCGACTGAACCTCAACGCCACGGTGTTTTACTCGCAGTTCCAGGATTTTCAGCTCAACACGTTCACCGGTGCATTCTTTGTGGTTCAGAACGTGCCGGAGGTGAACAGTTCTGGCGTTGAAGTCGAATACCAATGGAACGTCGTCGACGGCGTGTTCCTCACCGGCGGTGTGACCTACGCCGACTCACGTTACGACCGTGGCCTAATCGTCAATGCGACGGCCCCGATTGGAACTGTGCCGGGCTGCTTGACGATCAACCCCGCAAATCGCTGTACCGATCTCGACAATCAGCGCGTCACCAACTCGCCGCTATGGCAGGCGAGCACTGGTGTATTGATCGATCAAGAGCTGCCGTTCTGGGGTGGCATGCGCTACACGGCGAATGCCAACTGGGCGTTCCGCTCGAGCCTCAACACGGGTTCCGACCTGGACCCCGAAAAGCAGCAGGGCAGCTACTCGATATTCAACGGTCAAATCGGTTTGCGTACTTCCGACGACCGCTACGAAGTTACGTTGTGGGGCCAGAACCTCACCGACAAGGAATACCGCACCATCGTATTCGATTCCGTCTCGCAGACCGGTAGCTGGAGCACCTTCGTAGGTTCGCCGCGTATGTGGGGCGTGACGCTTAAGACGAATTTCTGATACATGCGCAAGGGTCCGGCGGCCCGGTCGTCGCCGCGGGAAGTGCTTGCTGATCGAGCTGATGGGCTTGTGTTTTGTGCGCGCGAGCGCGGAATCGTTGAGCAAGAGAGTGTTCACGTTTCGCGTTCGTATCGTGCGCGTGATTCTCAATGTCGACAGGTGCGTTGATCGTGTCAGGTTCGTACGCTTCCGAGAGGCGGCCGACTTCATTCTGGTGATGGAGTTCCACATCAGCACCGCCCTCAGGGGGGTCGAACCGGGAAAACGCATGATCGCTCCTAAGCCGAACGTAGTACTGGTGCACGGGGCGTGGGGTGATGGGTCGCATTGGAGCCACGCCATCCCGCCACTCCACGCCAAAGGGTACCGGACTTCGCTGGCCGGCGATGTTGATCGCACAAGCAAGCCGGCTGCGGCCTAGGACGGTCCGACCTCGCTGGTCGGTCATTCCTACGGCGGAATGGTCATCACCGACGCGGGGCATGTGCCAAATGTTGTGGGTCTCGTGTACGTCGCAGCATGCGCCCCGGATGAATGTAGCGAACCCCACAGCGCACGTGGGGTGCTCTCTGCGTTCGACCGAACCCGAAGCGCCCAGGTATGGCCAGCGTCTACCATGCCGATGGGTTACTCCGAACCGGCGAAAAATCCGCCCCACTCGTCGAGCACGTCGTGAATCAATCTAGCGTTCGCCGAGTAGATCCGCTCCCGACCGCGCTTGCTGACCTCAAGCAGCCCGCTCTTGACCAGGGTCGCCAAATGACGACTGGTCGTCGGCCAACTACACTCAAAGCGTCGCGCGATATCGCCGGCATTGCAGGATCCACGGTAGTGGACCGCGAGAAGTATTTGTCGACGCGCCGGATGGGCGAGTGATGAAAAGACCTCGTCCGCGATCTCGACGTCCCGGATGCCGCGTGGGCTAGCCATTCAGCGACACAACATGTGGAAACTCCATGTTCGGCTTGCCACCGCGTGCCTCGCAGAGTTGGTCCATCGGCTCCCAGATTGCCATGACTTCGGGGTGCTCGTGGGCGCGGTCGACGGCGCCATCCTGCCAGTCGAAGATCTCGAAGTGTAAACGCGGGTACGATTGCGGGTAGATCGCGACGACAGTCACTCGAAATCGTTTTAAATCAACAGCTTAGTCGACGTATCCAGTCCCGCCCCGGGCACCAACCACACGCGTTGCAGCCGATCCAATTCCGCCGCAACTTCGCGTGCGCCCAGGCGCCTCGCTATACTGCGCCCCTTGCCCAGGTGTTGGAATTGGTAGACAGGCAGGATTTAGGTTCCTGTGTCCTCGTGACGTGTGGGTTCGAGTCCCACCCTGGGCACCAACGGACTCGAACTGACCCGTTCCGACTTGATCCCATTTGGTCTCACTTCGTCTAGAATAAGTACCTAACCGAATAAAAGATAAAGAGTTTTTAGATCTGGATTCGGAAGAGTCCGTTCGTTGGTGTTTAGTGCGGTCCTTTGACAGCCAGCACCTAGTGTGGGTACGTTTGTGGGTACGGCCAATTTGGCGCAAAGTTCGTACCCTCAAATCGCGGGTTCGGGTCCCATGCTCACAGAGACCAAAATCAAGGCCGCCAAACCTCGGGACAAGGCGTACAAGCTCACCGACGGCGGTGGCCTGACGCTGCTCGTGACGCCCAACGGTTCGAAGTTGTGGCGCCTCCGATACCGCTTTCGCAGTGTCGAGAACATGCTGTCGTTGGGTGCGTTTCCAGAGGTTGGATTGGCGCTGGCGCGCGAGCGGCGCGACGACGCGCGCAAACTGCTGGCGCGGGATGTTGATCCCAGCGCTGCCCGGGCGGAACAGAAGGCGGCGCAAAGCGATGTGTTCGAGGTGGTCGCGCGCGAGTGGCTGGACAAGCAGCAACTCGCCGCCGTGACGATCGCGAAGGCCCAGTGGATCTTGGAATCGTTTGTCTATCCAGGGATCGGCCAGAGACCGATCAACGAAGTCACGGCCGCAGAAGTCCTCCGCGTGCTTCGCGGGATCGAATCTCGAGGCTTCCACGAGACCGCGCATCGGGCGCGTCAGCGCATCAGCCAAGTGCTGCGATATGCGACGGCGACCGGACGCGCCGATCGTGACGTGACCCACGACTTGCGGGGCGCGTTGACGGCGGTGCCGACGCGTCACCGCGCCGCGATCATCGATCCGAGGAAGGTCGGCGAGTTGTTACGCGCGATTGACGGCTATGACGGACAGCCTGCCGTGACCTACGCATTGCGTCTGGCGCCGCTTTTGTTCGTACGTCCGGGCGAGCTGCGGGCCGCTGAGTGGACCGAGTTTGACGTGGAGGCGAACGAACCGCTGTGGCGCATTCCGGCGGAGAAGATGAAGACCGGGGTCCAGCACATCGTGCCATTGGCACGCCAAGCGGTCGCGCTGTTGACCGCGTTGCGGCCATTGACGGGTTACAGCCGGTACCTGTTTCCCAGTCTACGCACGCCGGATCGGTGCTTATCTGATGCAGCGATTGGCGCCGCGCTACGCCGATTGGGGTACAGTAAAGAAGAAGCGTCAGCGCATGGCTTTAGAACGACGGCATCCACGCTTTTGAACGAACTGGGACACAACGCCGATGTGATCGAACGGCAGCTTGCGCATGTGCCGAGCGACAAAGTCAGGTCAGCATACAACCGGGCAGAGCGCCTCGCGGAGCGACGCAAGATGATGCAAGCCTGGGCGGACTACCTCGACGGATTGAGGGCGGATGACGCCACAGCGAAGGTGCGGGCGATCCACAGTTGATCTGTTTGTCGTGCGTCGACTCGAGCTGCGCTCGATCGATCTTCGACGAATTCGATCGTGGACTGTCTGGGTCGATCTCCAAGTTAACGCTGTGCACACGACGAGGAGGCAGGGTGAGGTCAGCGGCTGCGGGAGGATCGTCGTGCGCAGCAGTCGTTCGCCATTGTTGGCGCGTAGCGACACGCACTGATTTTCCGGCGCTCGCCGAGCGGACGCGCCGCGTTCAATGCAAACCACCGCCGTTGGGGTTTGTATTGAACACCGACACTCGTGAGCGCGGTATCTGATCACACTGGAATCACTCGCCGCCGATCGTGACGCGCAACGCCCCGAAGGTCGAAGCCACGTTCAACAGCCAGGATCGTGCCGAGCGTAGGCTCGGCGCGAGCCTGGCATCGCGCCGCAGGCCGCCGGTGTCACTA
>JBGSQB010000035.1:0-7231 GCA_041738285.1 Pseudomonadales bacterium
CGAACCAGAGGAAATCGTGGCCCGCATCGGCACCCTGTTCGGCCCGCGTCCCCTGGACGGGGTGCGCGCGCTGGTCACCGCCGGCCCGACCCGGGAAGCGATCGACCCGGTGCGCTACATATCCAATCACAGCTCCGGGAAGCAGGGTTACGCGGTCGCGTCGGCATTGGCGGCTGCGGGCGCGCAGGTCACCTTGATCAGCGGCCCGGTGAGTCTCGCATCGCCCCCGGGCGTCGAACGGATCAACGTCGTCAGCGCACGGGACATGCACGACGCCGTTATCGCGCGATGCGCCGGCGCAGCAATTTTTGTCGGCGTTGCCGCGGTTGCTGACTATAGACCGGACGATCCAGCCCCACAGAAGATCAAGAAACGCAGCGACCAGGCCGCACCCACGATCGACCTGATCGAAAATCCGGACATCATCGCGGCAGTCGCCGCGCGCGCTGATCGACCGTTCGTGGTTGGATTCGCCGCCGAGACCCAGAACACGCTCGAGCATGCGCGTCAGAAACTGACACGCAAGCGCCTCGACATGATCGCCGTGAACGATGTCTCGGATCGAAGCATCGGATTCGAAAGCGACAGCAACGCTGTCACGATCATCACGGCCAGCGGATGCGAGCGCCTGGAACGCGCATCCAAAGCCGAGATCGCGCGCGCGATCGTCGATCGAATCTGCGCCGTGGGCCACTTCCCTAGCCACGGCAGGGCGGCCGCAATACCATCACAATGAACCAGGTTGGAAGGTCAATTCGTGGGACGTAACGCAGCCGACGCGGGCGCGCCGGACGTTGAAGAAGAATCGCTCGCCACCAGCGACCGGACAAAGGCGCGCCCGCTGACGTCTGGCCTTTGGACATATCCTCTCATCGCTATCGGAACATCGCTCGTTGGCCTTGCGATAGCCTTCATACTCGTCTGGTTCAGCATTTCTGCGCCGGCGAACGAGCGCCATGAAGGGTGGCTGCGGGATGCGCACGCGCAGATGTACTCGACCGTGCTCAACCTGCGATCCGCGTCATTGCGCCGTGAAGTCGACGCGGTTGCGAACGCGCCGGAAGTGATCGCAGCGCTGACATCCTACGATGCCGCGACCATTGCAACGATGAGTGCGCGGCTGAGCAAGCTCTTACCCAATGCCGAGCGCGTCGACCTGATCCTGAAAGGCAAGGGGGCCGTGGACCTGAACGCAACTACCCCGATTTCGTTCGCGGCCCTGGATGTGATCAAGCGCGCCGAGACGCAGGAATTCGTCGGTCCGGAAGCGTCTCAAGTCAATCAGCGAACTGTGTTCTACGTCGCAAGACCCGTGGTCGATGATCGCTCCATCGTTGGCGTGTTGTTCGCCGCAATCTCGCTCGAGTATTTCATGGGCCCGATGCAGACGCTGCCCGACAGCCTGGGCTTCGTCACGTTGGAGCAACAGTTCGAAGGCACTGCGCCCCGCACGGTGCTGCAGTATGGCAAGGATGAAGGCACCCTGAACCCGATCCGAACGAAGCTCGAGACGGCCAACTGGTACGCAACCTTCAAACCGAATCCCGATGTCATCGAAAGCGTCGCGAGACCCATATCGTTGGTGACGCCATTCATGGTTGCCGTGTCGCTCTTGCTTGCGGGCGTCTACCTGAGCGCATCGCGCATGTTTGCGGCCATGGACAAGGACGCCACACAGCTCATCGACTACGTGACGCGCGTCGTGCGCGGTCGCGCCGCCGGCAATGTGGAGCGCTATCGCCTGGTTCTGTTCCAACAAATCGCCACTGCCGCGGGACGATTCGCCCGCCGCGTGCCACGCGATCGCAGCGCGCCACCGCCGCTGCCAAACACCGTTTCCAAAGCTGACGCTACGCCAGCCAAGGGCAAATCGAATCTCGCGGTACCGCAGGGACCTGAAGTCGACGACGATGACGATTTCCTCGACGTGCGCTCCAACGTCAAGGACGACAACTTCGGCATCGAAGTCTCCGAACAGGTATCCCCCGTTGACCTGGGGTTGTCCATCGACCCACAGGTGTTCCGCGCCTATGACATCCGCGGCATCGTCGGCAAGACGTTCAGCCCCGATCTCGTGTACTGGATCGGCCGCGCATTCGCAGCCCAAGCGCGTAGCGAGTCCCGCACCCGGGTCGTGGTCGGCCGCGATGGCAGGCACTCGAGCCCAGGCCTTTCCGAAGCATTGACCCGCGGCCTGCGCGAAGGCGGCTGCGACGTCATGGACGTCGGTCAGGTGCCGACGCCACTGCTGTATTACGCGACACACGCGCTCGACACCGGCACCGGCATCATGATCACGGGTTCCCACAATCCTCCGGAATACAACGGATTGAAGATGATGATTGCGGGCGTCACTCTCGCCGAAGGCCGGATCCAGCGGCTAAGGGAACGGATCGAGAAGAACGAACTCACGGACGGCGATGGCGATCTGGAAGAAGTCGAGATCGTCGATCATTATCTCGACCGGATCATCAGCGACGTCGCGGTGGCACAACCATTGAAGGTCGTCGTGGATGCCGGCAACGGTGTCGCTGGCGCAGTGGCCCCGAGATTACTCGCGGAGCTCGGTTGCGAAGTGATCCCGCTGTATTGCGACGTCGATGGCGACTTCCCGAACCACCACCCAGACCCGGCGGAACCCGAGAACCTCGAAGACCTGATCACCGTGGTGAAGGCGGAAAAGGCCGACATTGGCCTTGCCTTCGATGGTGATGGCGACCGTCTCGGTGTCGTCACCAATACCGGCGAGATCGTCTGGCCAGACAAACTGCTGATGTTGTTCGCGCGCGACATCGTGGGACGTAACCCCGGCGCCGACATCATTTACGACGTCAAGTGCAGTCGCCACTTGAACACGATCATCAGTGAATACGGCGGCCGACCGATCATGTGGAAGACCGGTCATTCCCACATGAAGGCCAAGCTCAAGGAAACGGGCGCGTTACTCGCGGGAGAGTTCAGCGGTCACATCTGCTTTGGCGAGCGATGGTTCGGATTCGACGATGCGCTGTACAGCGCGGCACGACTGCTCGAGATTCTCGGTGCCGAGTCGCAGGATTCGAACAAGCTGTTCGGCGAGTTTCCAATCACGTTCAGCACGCCCGAGATCAAGATTGCCACCACCGAGAAGCGCAAGTTCGAGGTCGTCGACCTGCTTTCCAAGCAGGGTAAATTCGGTGACGGAACGCTGACCAGCATCGATGGCATTCGGGTCGACTATCCAGACGGCTTCGGACTAATTCGGCCCTCGAACACGAGCCCGGTGCTCACGTTGCGATTCGAGGCCGATGGCCAGGCAGCGCTCGCTCGAATTCAACGCGTGTTCCGCGATCAGCTTGCAGCAATCGATTCGTCGCTGAAGTTTTGAGCGCCACCATGACAATCTCCGACGCGCAGGCGGCCAACGTCGCGAAGGTGCTCACCGAAGCGCTGCCCTACATCCGCAAGTTTCATGGTACGACGATCGTCGTGAAGTACGGCGGCAATGCCATGATCACCGATGCGCTGACCCAGACCTTCGCCCGCGACATCGTGCTGATGAAGCTCGTTGGTATGAACCCCATCGTGGTGCATGGCGGTGGCCCGCAGATTGGCGAGTTGCTCGCCAAACTGAACATTCCGACCCGGTTCGTCGATGGCATGCGCGTGACCGATGCGGCGACCATGGATGTGGTCGAAATGGTGTTGGGTGGTCTCGTCAATCAGGACATCGTTTCGCTGATCAATGCCGTCGGCGGACGCGCGGTTGGCATCACTGGTAAAGATGGTCAGCTCATCCAGGCGCGCAAGCTGACCGTGCAGCGTGAGTCCCCCGAGATGCGTGCGCCCGAAATCATCGACATCGGTCATGTCGGTGAAGTTGCACACGTGGATCGCGCAGTGATCGACACGCTGATCGGGAGTGGCTTCATTCCTGTGATCGCACCCATCGGCGTCGGCGACAACGGCCAGTCGTACAACATCAATGCCGATCTCGTCGCCGGCAAAATCGCCGAGTACCTTGGCGCCGAAAAGCTCATGCTGCTCACCAACACCACGGGGCTGCTCGACAAGGCAGGGCGGACACTCACGGGGCTGTCGCCGCGCGAGATTGCGACTCTGATCGACGATGGCACGATCAGCGGCGGCATGCTGCCGAAGGTGCGCTGTGCGGTCGAAGCCGTCAACGCCGGTGTACACAGCGCGCACATCATCGACGGTCGCATACCCCACGCTGTGCTGCTCGAGGTATTCACCGACAGCGGTGTGGGCACCTTGATTCATCGGGATGCTGCGTGAGCCGAGGCGACCGACGCGCGGAAATACTTCAGGCGTTCGCAATGATGCTCGAAGCGTCACCAGGCTCACGCATCACCACGGCGGCGCTCGCGCGGCAGGTCGGTGTTTCCGAAGCAGCTCTGTATCGGCACTTCCCGAGCAAAGCCAAGATGATCGAAGGGCTGATCGAGTTCATCGAATCGAGCATCTTCACCCGCATCAACCGCGTGCTGGACGAGGAAGCGACGGCGGCGGGCCGTTGTCGAGATTTGCTCTGGTTGCTGCTTTCGTTCGCCGAGCGCAATCCAGGCGGTGCGCGCTTGCTCGCCGGAGACGCACTGCAAGGTGAGTCGGATCGTCTGCGCACGCGCATGCGACAATTCTATGATCGGGTGGAGACGCAGCTGAGACAAATCCTGCGCGAGGGTGCCGCCCGTAACGAGCTGAGCGCTCAGCATTCGATTCCTGCGCTGGCCAACCTGCTGCTGGCGACCGCGGAGGGGCGGATCAATCAATTCGTTCGGAGCGAGTTCAAGCTCAAACCAACGACAGAGTGGGCCAATCAGTGGCCGTTGGTGGCTGCCGCCGTTTTCGCTTCCGATACGGGCACTCCGGTCGGCTGATCCACGGGTTCCGGCACGCCCAGCAGCAAGCGGACGCGCTGCAGATCGCGATCGAAGCTCTCGCGCACCTGTTGCTGCTCGAGGCGCCGCGCGGCGATGGACCGCTCCCGATCCCCGATCTGGTCGGATACGATCTGCAGATTGCCGTAAACCTCGGGCGACGGCGGCTGCCCAGCACGCTCTCGCTCGGCACCCCGGGATTCGAGATCGGACTTCTTGCCGTGCAGCGATTCGAGATCCGCACGGATGCGCGCGATATCGCTCTCGATCGAATTCAACTTGCGCTGCATGGCCGCCTCGACATCCGCGGGCGATGCATACAGCTTGAGCAGCTCATCGTCCTCGCGTTGGCGGCTAGCGCTCACTTCCTCGCGCGCGCGCCGCGCCTCGTCTTCGGCGCGCTGGCGCATGGCTTCCTGGCGCGAGGGCACGACGCGCAGTACCCGACCGTCATCACCCACCACCGAATAGCCATTCTCCACGAGGGACGGCGGAATGGAGTTCGCGAGCACCATCACGCCTTGTTCATTGCGAAAGCGATACCACTCGCCAGCGTGCGCGAAGGGCGCGAGCAGGAGCAGTGTTGCGATGACCAGGCTGGTGCGCAGATTCATACCGGCATAGTGCAGTATTGCAGCTGGTAGTTGCGGATTGCTGCCAGAGAATCTGCGCCCGTTCCCGACCTGTCAAGGAACTCGATCACGTCTGGCAACGCGACGATGCTCTCGACCCGGACGTCCAGGCGATCTGTCATTTCCTCTACCGCAGTGCGGCCGCCGTCACCACGCTCGCAGCGATCCAACGCAACCAACACGCCGGCAATCGTGCCGCCTGCTGCGCGCACAATTGCTGCCGCCTCGGCAACGGCGGTGCCTGCGGTCATCACGTCATCGACGATCACCACCCGACCCGCGAGCGGGTAACCGACGAGGGCACCGCCTTCCCCGTGTTGTTTGGCCTCTTTGCGGTTGAAGGCGACTCCAACCCGCACGCTGTGGTGCGCATCCAGCGCAATGCCGGCGGCCACGGCGATAGGAATTCCCTTGTAGGCAGGTCCGAACAACACATCCGGGCGCAGACCCCGGTCAACGATGGCGTCGGCGTAGGCCCGGCCCAGTACGCCGAGCCCCGTGCCGTCCGCAATGGCGCCGAGGTTGAAGAAGTACGGGCTCTGACGGCCCGACTTCAGAGTGAATGTGCCGAACTTGAGCACCCCGTGGGCGATCATCAGCCGGACGAATTCGCCCCGATCGATCATCGATGCGCCTCCAATGCCGCGCGCTGCAGCGCAAACAGCGACCGCGCGCCCACATGTCCAAGCTCGATCATGGCGCCGAGTTCGAGGCTGCTGAACGGCGCGGCTTCCGCGGTACCTTGAATTTCGATGAACGAGTCCGGCTCGACGATGACGATGTTCATGTCGGTATCGGCATCCGAGTCTTCGGCGTAGTCGAGGTCCAGCACCGGCTGGCCGTTCCATATACCCACCGACACCGACGCCACCATCTGCTTCAGCGCCCGACGGGCATTTGCATCGGGCAGGGTCGAGATCGCATCCGCCAGTGCGACACAGCCGCCGGTGATCGACGCCGTGCGCGTGCCACCGTCCGCCTGAATCACGTCGCAGTCGATGCGAATGGTTCGCTCACCCAACGCGCGCATGTCGACCGCCGCACGCAGCGCACGCCCCACCAAGCGCTGGATCTCGACGGTGCGTCCCTGCTGTTTGCCACGCGCCGCTTCGCGATCGTTGCGCGTATGGGTGGCACCCGGGAGCATGCCGTATTCCGCGGTCACCCAGCCGCGTCCCTGACCGCGCATGAACGGTGGAACATTGTGCTCGACGCTCGCGGTGCAGATCACCCGCGTGTCGCCGAACTCCACGAGCACGGAGCCCTGGGCGTGCTTGGTGAATCCACGCGTGAAGCGCACCGGGCGCATCTGGTCCGCGGCCCTGCCGCTCGGGCGTTGTTTGCTCATCGCTCCTCCTTTTGGCGGCATTATACGCACCGGAGTCACGCACCCCTTGGGGTAGAATTGCCCATGGTTCAATCGAGGTGCCGATGATCTTCAGCATGACTGCATTTGCCCGTGACGAGCGCCCATTCGACGGCGGCGCCGTCACCTGGGAGATCCGCTCCGTCAATCACCGCTATCTCGAGATCCAGATCCGATTGCCCGATGCACTGCGTGAACTCGAACTGCCGCTGCGGGACCTCGCGCGCACGCGGCTGTCTCGCGGCAAAGTCGATTGCACCGCGCGCCTTGCCATCGCCTCGACCGTGCCGAGCCTGGAAATCAACCGGCCGGCTCTCCTGCATGTGCTGGCCACCATCGAGCAGCTGCGCCGG
>JBGSQB010000055.1:0-17720 GCA_041738285.1 Pseudomonadales bacterium
GGCGCGCGTCAGGCGCGGCTGGACGCCGAGGCGAGTGCCTATCGGCGAGCGATGAGTGCGTGCCTCGAAGGTCGCGGCTACGCGGTGCGGTGATGAAGGAGACCGGAATGAACGATCGATCCCGACGCGTGCGCACGGGTGTGATGGCGGCGACGGTTGCGGCACTGCTCATGGGTCTGGCCGGGACCGCTGCAGCCGATCGCAAACCCTCGCACTACGATCGCGGCAAGTACTATCCCGAGCGTGGCCGGCACGTCGATCGTGCGCCACGCGCCGCGGTCGAGATTCGTCATCGCACACATCCGTACTACTATCATCGCGGCACGTGGTATCGACCGGATGGGCCACGATTCCTCGTTGTGGCGCCGCCCCTTGGGCTGGTGGTGCCGGTGCTGCCGCGCTACTACAGCACGTTCTGGTTCGGCGGTTATCCGTACTACTACGCCAACGATGTGTACTACGTGTATCGCCCGCAGATGCAGGGGTATGTGGTCACGGCGCCACCGCCGGTCGCAGAAACGGTCGGGTCGACACCTGCATCGGAACTGTTCGTCTATCCGATGGAGGGTCAGGATGAACCGCTGCAGGCTTCAGACCGCTATGAGTGCCATGCCTGGGCAGTGCGGGAAACCGGGTTCGACCCCGTCAGGCCCCAGGGCGGCGTCGGCGCCGCGGACTGGTCGCGAAAGCGCGAGGACTATCAGCGCGCGCTTGCTGCATGCCTGACAGGACGGGGCTACAGTGTGCGCTAAACTGCGCCTTCGAAATGAAGGCGTGAGGTGCCCCGATGTGTCGCAACATCAAAACCCTGTTCAACTTCGAACCACCGGCGACTGATGACGAAATTCGCGCGTCTGCGCTGCAGTTCGTGCGCAAGTTGAGTGGGACGACGCGACCGTCGAAGGCGAATGCCGAAGCGTTCGATCGGGCAGTGGAGGACGTCACTATGGCGGCGCATGTGCTGCTGGCATCCCTCGTTACTACGGCGCCTCCAAGGGATCGTGACACGGAAGCAGCGAAGGCGCAGGCACGCAGTGCTCAGCGCTTCGCGATCTCACGCTAGGGGTAGGCATCATGTTCACGATCGACCCGCGCGTGGACGCCTTGCTCGACCGCCTCCACACTCAAAGCACCAGCCAGGATCCAGCGCTCGGTGAGTACTTCCGCAAGCGTGCGCAGGAGGAGGGCGGTAACTGGAAAGAGTTCGACGCCGCCAGCGAAGCGTTCATGGCCGACAAGATGGTAGCGCTCGATCGCGACAAGGCGCAGTTCTGCTATCAGGTATGTCGCGCGCTGCGTGCTCGATGCGTCGTTGAGGCAGGTACCTCGTTCGGCGTTTCGACTCTATATCTGGCAGCGGCGGTGCGCGACAACGGTTATGCGCCCGGTGACGGTATCGTGATTGGCACCGAGCATGAACCGGCAAAGGCGAGAGCTGCGCAGGCCCACTTCGGCGAAGCGGGCCTGGCCGACTATATCGACCTGCGTCAGGGCGATCTGCGTACGACCCTGGCGCAGATCGAGGGGCCGGTCGACTTCATGCTGATGGACATCTGGACACCGATGGCGCGACCGGCCGTCGAGCACGTGTCACCGCACCTGAGAGTGGGCGCCGTGATCATCTGCGACAACACGATCCCGTTTCGTGAAGCGTACGCAGACTACTTCGATTTCGTGAGCGCACCGGCCAATCGACTGCGCACCATGACGCTGCCGTTTGCAGGTGGTCTCGAGTTCACGGTGCGGATCTAGCGTCCGCCTGCGTCCGGCGAGCCGCGAGTTCCTCCATGATCTGCGCATGGCGCTTGCGGTCGAGCCGATAGCCCATGTACAGGAACAGTCCGAACATGGTGAAGATCGATGTGGCAGGCCCTTGAATGAAGCCCAGTGTCCACAGCGTGTCGGCGGGCACGGTGCCGGCGGCAGCGCCACGTGGGAACGAAATGTAGTCGAGCAGCGCACCCCCGATGATGACCCCGAGCGCGCCGGTGGTTTTGATCACGAACGAACGCGCCGAGTAGATCACGCCTTCACGGCGCGCGCCGGTCTCCAATTCATGCTCGTCGGCGATGTCGGCGAACATCGAGTTCAGACTCGAGAAGATCACGGGCCCGATCAGCGAACTGACGAACGTGACGAGCATGATGAGCGGCAGAATTACAGTGGACTCGTTCGACGGAAACCATGAGACGTCGAGCAGTCGCAGTACGATCAGCATGTTGGTGTTGACGATGACGATGGCTGCGGGGATCAGCACGGCGAGCTTCTTGTCGAGCAAACCGGTGACCAGCGGTGTCAGTGGCACGCTCAACAGCAAACCGACGAGCGCGGCCAGCGGCAGATACGCGAGTTCCTCGGTAGTCAGATCCCAGAAGTGCACGCCCATGAAAGGGCTGAACACGCCTTCGATGGCGAGCACGAGGGTCGAGAACAGCATGCCGAAGAAGAGCGCGCGAAAGGACTTGTTGCCGAATACACCCTTCAGCTCGCGCAGCAGCTTCACTACGCCGAAGCGTTCGTACACCAGCGGTTGCGGCAGGTTGGGAATCTCCCGGAACGTGCCGATGCAGCAACTGAAGATCGCAATCGCCATGGCGATGCCGAACGTCATGCCGAAGCCAATGTAGCCTTCCGGGTTCAGCAAGCCCGGATTGAACAGCGCGGTGGTGGGGAAGAAGTAGCTGTATGCGAAGTACCCGGTGAACGCGCCACCGAGCGCGCTGAACAGCGTGCTGAAAGCAAACAGGGTGGAGCGCTGGGTGTAGTCCCGCGCCATCTCGGCGCCGAGCGCGAGATGCGGTATGTGATAGAAGGTGAGCGAGCCCCGTACCAGAACGGCGAACACCGTCAGCCACACGAACGATGCGAACTCCGAGATGTCCCGGGGCGGGTTGAACAGAAAGTAGAACGACAATGCGAGCGGAATCGCCGCCGCGAGCATGAATGGATGGCGACGGCCCCAGCGCGTCTTGGTCTTGTCGGAAATAGTGCCCGCGATCGGGTCGGTGACTGCGTCGAAGACGAGTGCGATGCCGAGTGCGATGCCGGTGAGTGTGCCGGAGACACCGACCACCTGCTGATAGAAGAACAGCAGGAACGTGTTGAACGCACTGTTCTTCATGCCCTCGGCGGCTTGGCCGAGGCCAAAGGCCACCATGGGCGTGAGTGTCAGCCGGCGCGCCTGCATGGGACCTTACATCAACTTCCAGACAGCGATCATCAGATGGGAAGCGCGGCGCCGAGTCAACCGCGGAAGTGGCGCAGGTTCTGATCCGCCCACGCCTCGACACCGTCGAGATTGTCGTAGTCGAGAATCTGCAGCATGAATCGCTGACAGCCGGCGTCCACATACGCACCGAGCTTTTCGATGCCGCCATCGCCCTGAAATCCGGCCAGGGGCGACATCAGTGAACGTTTCACCGCGCGTGGATCGCGGCCGCGCTGCTCGAGCAGTTCGGTCAGTCGCGTGTTGCGGGCAGCGTAGGTCGGCGCGTCGATGAACACGCCGTTCCATTCGTCCGCAAACTGAGCGGCGAGCGGCAGGCTGCGATTGACGCCGTTGCCGCCGATCAGAATCGGCAGCTTGCGTTTCGGACGCGGCAGCAGCACGGCATCCTTCACGCTCAGGTGTTTGCCTGCGTAGGTAAGTGGTAGATCTGACGCGAGCAGGTGGGCACCGATTGTGAGTGCGTCGGTCAGATGCGCGAAGCGCGACGCGAAGGTGCCGAATGGAACACCGTAGTTTTCATGTTCGCGTCGTTGCCAACCGGCACCGAGTCCGAGAGTCAATCGACCGCCGGACAGGTCATCGATTGCACTCGCTTGGCGCAGCGTCATCAATGGGTGTCGGAATGTAACGGGGGCGACGAGGGAGCCGAACTCGATCGACTTTGTGTGTGTTGCGGCATAGGTGAGGGAGGTGAAGAGTTCGAGCGAGTCGAGATCGGGCGGCGTGGGGTTGGTGAAGTGATCCGAGCGGAACACGCACTGGAAACCCGCGCGCTCGGCCACCGCCAGCACGCGTTGCCAGCGTGGCCAGTTGAGTCCGAACTGACCTTCCACCATGAGTCCGATCTGTGCCTTCATTGATATCCCACCTCGTCTTCTGCACGCACGCTGACGCTCAGCGTACCATCCCGATCTTCGGAGACTTTGATAGTTATCGGTCTGCAGCACACTTCGCAGTCCTCGATGTACGGTGCTTCGATGCTGCTGTGATCCACGATGAGTTCGATGGACTCACCGCAGTAGGGGCAATGGCTCGCCAACGTTTGAAGCATCCGTGCTCTACTATGACTGTGACCAACCCCATTCTCGCCAACTATCCGGCGCTCGGCTATCCCTTGTACCGGCGCTATTGGTATGCGTCGTTCGCGGCCGTCGGTGCAACGCAACTGGTCACGCTCGCCCAAGGTTGGCTCGTGTTCAAACTCACAGGCTCCGCGCTCGACCTCGGCGTGCTCGGGGCAGCGGCATCGGTGCCAAACATCCTCGTCTCGTTGTTCGGTGGCGCGCTCGCGGATCGCTTCGACAAGCGCAAGATCCTGCTCGTCACGTCGCTCCTCACCGCGACGCTGATGTTTCTGCTGGCAGCACTCGACGTGAGCGGTATCGTGACCGTTTGGCATGTGTGGATCATTGCGGCACTCACGGCCATCATCACTGGAATCGAATGGCCCACGCGGCAATCGATCTTCCCGCATCTGATCGAGCGGCCCGGATTGATGTCGGCGGTCGCTCTCAATTCCGTGCTGTGGCAAGCGACGCGAATGATCGTGCCGGCAATCGGGGGCGTGTTGATCGCGTTGACGGATACGTGGTTCCTGTTTGCGCTCGCAGGTGGTGGATTCGTCGTCATGTTCGCGGTGATGGCGCGAATGCAGATCGTGCTGCCTGGCAGTCACTCGGGTTCCACGCTCTCGCAGGTGAAGCAGGGACTGCAATACATCGCGGACAATGAGCTGTTCCGCTGGCTCATCGTGCTGTCCTATGCCGGCATGTTCTTCGTCAGCAGCTACATGCAGCTGATGCCGGCGTTCGCCGCGCATCTGGGCGCGGATGAAAAGGGTTATGGGATATTGATGTCAGCGAGCGGTGTCGGGTCTGTGCTTGGCACGCTGGCGGTGGGGCGATTGCAGCGGCTACGTGCGCTCGGATTCGTGTTACTCGGCGCCGCGGCATCATCTGCAGTTGCTTTATACGCATTCGCGATCGCAAGCGGGCTCGGCTGGTTTGTCCTGGCGTTGGCCACCGCTCTCGGTATCGCGGTGTGCACATCGGTGTTCATGATCTGTGCGATGACCGTGATGCAGCTCGAAGTACCTGACACACTGCGCGGCCGGGTGATGGGAATTCACACGATCACCTACTCGCTGATGCCGCTCGGTGGGCTCATGCTCGGCGCGATTGCGACGGCGTCGTCGATCGTGACCGCGGTGGTCGTAGGTGCGAGCGCGTTCCTGTTGATCACGCTCGTGGTCGGCACGCTGCAGCCGATCATCCGCCGGCTCGACAGCGACGCCCTCGACCGCTAGGTGCGGTCAGAGTCTGCGAATGGCGTTTGAGTCTCCCGTGCTGCCCTTGGTCACACCAGAGACTTTCGCATTGCGGGCAGATGATCGGGGAAATTTCTTCGACAGCTCCGGACCGGCTGCTGTCAGCCCACCGTCGACGATCAGTGCCTCACCGGTTACGAATTCCGAATCGTCGCTCGCCAGGAACAAGGCAGCACCAGCGATGTGGTCGCCGCGACCGTAGTCCGGCCAGGGCTGTGATTTCGCGAATGCAGTGCGGGTGGAATCTTCATTGCCGCCCGACGCGAGGGGCGTCGCGATGAACCCCGGACAGATCGCATTGACGCGGATGCGATCGGGGCCGAGTTCGACCGCGGCTGACTGGGTGAGACTGATTACTGCGGCTTTGGCGGCGGAGTACACGAGCGGGCCAGCGTCTCCCGACAGACCGGCGACGGATGCCGTGTTGATGATAGCGCCACCGCGTCCTTGCGCTCGCATGATGCGCGCTGCGTGCTTGATGCCGAGAAACACTCCTTTGGCGAGCACGTCGAAGGTGTAGTCCCAGTCCGCGACGGTGGTTTCCGTCAGCGGGCCGATCGCGCCGCCCACGCCGGCATTGTTGAACACGATGTCGACGCCGCCAAAGCTGTCGACGGCGCACGCGAACATCGCTTCGATGTCTTGCTCACGCGCGACATCGACCTTGATGTAGCGGGCGTCGCCGCCGAGGCCTTCCGCCGCAGCCGCCGCGAGGGTGTCGGCACCCGTGCGTTCGTTGTAGTCCGCAATCACGACTTTGGCGCCTTCGCGCAGGAATCGCAGCACGGTCGATCGACCCATGCCGCTTGCGCCACCCGTGATCACCGCCACTTTGCCGTTCAACCGCATGTCCTTTCCCCCGTTGAGTTCGTCCGAGATGGTATCCGACCCGACGCGCCGGGCGGTGGGCTACTTCAATAGGTCGCTGACCTCGCGGCCGGATGCCATCCCACGCAGCCAGCCAAAGGTGCCGGCGTCGCGCATCTCTTTGGCCGCGTTCAGCATTGCAGTTGTTGCTGCGCGCGCGAGCGCACCACCCACGCTCAATCGCTTTGCGCCGGCCGCAGCGAGGTCGGCGACCGTTGCTTTTGCGACCATCGGCGCGAGTATGTTGACTGGCTTGTCCACCGCGCGGACCACAGTGCGCACCTGATCGATCGTGGTGAGTCCCGGGGCGTAGAGCACATCGGCGCCCGCGGCCGAGTAGGCCTGGAGGCGGGCGATGGTGTCGTCGAGATCGTTGACGCCGCGCAGCAGGTTTTCTGCGCGCGCCGTGAGCAGGAACGGAAACCCGAAGCCGCGCACCGCCTCCGCGGCCGCGGCGATACGCTCGATCGCGTGCGCGAATGGATAGATTGGTTTCTTCGGGTCGCCGCAGTAGTCCTCGATGGACGCGCCCACAACGCCGGCCTCCGCAACGCGCGCGATATTCACGGCCACGGTCGGCGGGTCGTGCGCGAATCCATTTTCGAAGTCGGCATTGATGGGAATGTCGGTCGCATCGGCAAGCGCGCGACAGTGCTCGATCTTCTCCTCTACCGTCATCTGGCCGTCGAGCCGGGCATATGCGTTGGCAAAACCGGCGCTCGTCGTGGCCAATGCTTCAAATCCAAGACCCTGCAGCATGCGAGCGGAGCCGACGTCCCAGGGATTCGGGATGATGAATGCGCCGTCGCGGTCGTGCAGCGCACGAAATACTGTCCCTTTATCGGATTGGTTGGTCATCCTTTAGCCCCCGTTCTGGTCTCTGGTCGAGTGGATAGTGTGGCACGCTCGCGTTCGTTGTCGGCTGAGATGGCTGCGATGAAGTTCTGGAACTGCGTGTCTGCCGCGAGCGTTCTGAACGCAAGCGTTCGGTCGAGTCGTTGGAAGTTGTCGAAGTCCCACAAGGTCCGGAATCCCTGAATCCGCGCGGCATCGAGTTCCGTTAGGGCTTCGTCCCTGCGGTCGAGCTGCGCGAGCGCCTTGGCGCGCAGGATTTTGTTCGCGACTGGGTCATAACCGGCTGCGGGCGGCGCCAGTCGTTGCAGCAATTGATCGAGAATCCAGCGTCCCGCATCGGGGTGACCTTCCCGTAACAGCAAGTTGGCCGCGTAAATTGCGGTATCGGGTTGAGTAAATGCGACGTCGGGTCGCGGCGCCAGCAAGGCGGGCTCGAGGATCGTAAGTTCCCTTCGCGCCGTCTTCAGATCTCCAGTGTGCAACGCGGTACTGATCAACAGCGGCCGCCAGATACGGTCGCCTGTCAGAGCGAGTTGCTCACGCGCGAGTTGGGCCGTCTTCGCGTCTTCGCCACGCATGTTGAAGATGATCGCCTGACCGAGGACCTGCACAAGCGGCGCGTATTGGGCCTCATGAATGGTGCGCTCGACATCCGTGTTCATGCCCAGGTTCAAGTAGGCGTGGGCGAGCGCAAAACTCGCGCGCGGGTTGTCGCCGGCCTGATGCGCGCGCGTCAGCCATGGCAGGGCATCGGCGAGCTGTCCTTGGGCGATCAGGAGTTCGCCGAGTTCGAGCTGGCCCGCTGTGTGATTCGGATAGTGCTCGAGCAACTGCAGCAGCCGCTCCCGCGCGAGGTCGAGCCTGCCAATACCCTGTTGCGCAGTGACCAGGGCGAGCAGCGTGGGCACCGCCAGTGGATCCCGCTCGACCGCAGGTCCAAGCACCGCGAGTGCTGCCTCGAACCGACCCAGCTCGCTGAGCAGCATGCCATAGGCCTGCAAGACATCGGCATCGGCGGGCGCAAGTTGTACGGCCCGCGCCAGGTGCTGCTCCGCCTGCAACAGGTGCCGTCGTTCATCGGTCCGGTGCGCGATGTTCGTGTGCACGCGACCGGCGGCGACGTTTGCCTTGACCGAGCTCGGGTCGAGCGCCAACGCGTGCTCGACGGCTCGCATCGACTCCGCCGCGGCGATCTCGAAGTCGAGCGCAAGGTAAGCGGCAGTGAGTGTCATTGTCGTTTCGGCGAAGCCGGCCAGGGCGTCGACGTTGTCGGGTTCCTGCTCGATCAGTTCGCGGAACAGGTCACGCGCCTGCGTGAGCGAGTCGCGGCTACGGTCATTGCGCAGGGCGACGGCGATCAGATAACGCTGATACGCCTCACCGGGCTCGGTGGTCGCCCCACCGGTGCGGCCGAGCAGCTTCACTTGCAGCACGCTGGTGACATTGCCCGCGACGTCGTCCTGAATGGCGAGCACGTCGTCGAGCGTGCGGTCGTAGGTCTGCGACCACAGATGGAAACCGTCGGCTGCCGCGACCAGCTGAACGGTGATGCGCACCCGGTCACCCACGCGCCGCACACTACCTTCGACTACGTGAGCGACGCCCAACGCGCTGGCGATGGCGCGGATGTCTTCGTTTCTGTTCCTGAAGTAGAACGACGATGTACGTCCGCTGACTTTGAGTCCAGGCACCTGGGCCAGAACGTGAATGATCTCTTCGGTGAGGCCGTCGGCGAAGTAGTTGTTGTCTGCGTCTTCGGTGAAGCTCGCAAATGGAAGCACTGCGATCGAATGCTGTTTGGGCGAGGCGGTGGGTGCAGCAACGGTGCCGCTACGGAACGATTGCGCCATCAGCAGACCAATGACCATCACAACTGCGATCAGCAGCGCCGCCTCGACCCAACCTGCCGGCGTTGGTGGTGTCTGCTCCGAGGCCGTTTCGGTGCGGCGGATACCATCGGGTGTGATCTCGAACGCCCAGGTGATGATCAGTGCAACCGGAAAGGCTGCGAACAACATGACCGCCACCAGGGTGACGGTCCATTGCGGCAGATTCAGCACCGGAAACAGACCGCTTGCGACTTGCAGAATGCCCCAGGCGACGACTGCATAGACGCTGGCGACGCGCAGCACTTTGCGGCGCTTCAGCTCGGCGACGAGGGTCTTGAACATGGGTGCTACCGCGCGGGGTCGGTGCCTGTTTCGATGGCGAACTATGCCCCAAGTGCAGGGCGCCGCGGAACCAGTCTAAATGGGGGCCGCGGCGGGCGCGATGGTGCGGATTCGATCGATCAGATCGCGCCAGTTCGGCTCCCGTTCGTACTGCCGGTACCAGGCGTCGAGCCAAACGCGTTCGTCATCCGTGGACGGACCGCCGCGATCGAGGATCGCCGTCAGCGAACTGCGCACATAGTCGTCCCAGTGGGGCTGGCTGCCATCGATGTCGGTGAACCCATACTCGCGCGCGAGTTGCCAGCTCGAAAAGACGCCGCCAGACTTCGCGGTGACGTTCGCATCTGCCGCAAGCGCCGCCACTGCGCGGCCGACATAGGCGGGCGTTTCAGACGCCTCGAAGCCCGTGACGCGCGATGAGGCATCGCGCCAGTTCGCCTCGGTGACACCGAACCGATCGAGCATTTCTTCCGAGCGCAGAAATCCCGGCGTGAGGGCAAGCGCCGTCACGCCATGAGCGGACAGCTCGAATCCCATGGCGAATGCCAGACGTATCGTGCTGGCCTTGGCGAGGTCGTAGAACAGCGAACCGCGATAGCCCGCGTGCGCGCCGTCGGTGATTTCGATGATGAGACCGCTGCGCCGTTCGACCATGTGTGGCACCGCTGCGCGGCTGGTGATGATGTGGGTGCGCACGGCGCGGTCGAGCAACGCAAACCCCATCTCCACGTCCTGGGTCCAGAACGGTTGCCACTGCGTCAGTGCATCACCGCCCCAGATGTCGTTGACAAGTACGTCGATGCGACCGCTATCGGTGATGATGCGATCAATCAACGCTTCGACCGCCACCGTGTCGCTGTGATCGGTGCGGATGGCGATGGCATCACCACCGGCGCCATTGATCAGTTCGGCGGTGTCATCGATGGTCTCGGTGCGCGTACCGGCGAGATTGCCGCGCGCACTACGGCCGGAGCAGTACACGCGTGCGCCGGCAGCACCCAGCATTCGTGCGATGCCCCGTCCAGCACCACGTGTGGCGCCGGCAACGAGCGCGACCTTTCCCGACAGATTCATCGGTGCAATGTATCAGGGCCCATGGATCAGATCATGAATCCGATCGGTGCAGTACCGGACTGCGTGGCGTAGAAACGGCCGATGTTGGGCAGCACCAGGTCGAGGTCGGCTGGCGTGATGCCAAACCAGAGCGCGAGCTCGGCGTACAGTTCGTCGACGCTGGTGGTGGGAATGTAGCGACCGCGGCCGACATCGAGCGCGTTGCCCGGCAGCAGGCTGGGGTAGGCGCCGTAGACATCAGCACCGCGCACTGCGCCGCCCATGACCAGCTGGTGACCACCCCAGCCATGATCCGATCCCTTGCCGTTGGAAGTGAGCGTGCGACCGAAATCGGAGATGGTGAATGTCGTCACGCCATCGGCCACACCGAGCTCCGTCATCGCCTGTTGAAACTGCGCGAGTGCGCTCGAGATGCCGGGCAGCATCTGGGCCTGCAGCGGAATGACGTCGTCGTGGTGATCCCATCCACCGACGGTGACGAAGAACGTTTGCCGGTCCACGCCAAGCGTATCCCGCACGCTGATGACGCGTGCAATCTGCGCGAGGCTCTCCGCCAGCGGTCCGGTCCCGAAGGTGGTCGCCAGTGTCGGCGCCGCGTCGAGCGCCGCCTTGAACGTGAGGCCCGTGTCGATGGACGCGCGGAATTTGCCCGAGTAGGTGCGTCGGAAGGGATCTGCGTAGCCGGCTGCGAGCAACCCATCCAGCGCATCGGTGAAGACCGCGGTATCGCCGTATCCGGGCACCAGGCGTACGCCATCCATGGCATCCAGGCTGTAGTTGGTGACAGATACGCCGGTCTGAAAGAGGTTGGTGCCGGCGGTTGATACGTTGAGCGCGATGGGCGCGGTCGTGGCGCTGGTCATTACATCGCCCATGCGACCGGCAACGCCGGTGGCGATGCGCCGATCCGGCACGGAGGTCTGCCACTGCGCGATCTGGTCGGCGTGCGAAAAGAGGCCGAGCGGCAGCCGCACCGTTCCGGTCTCATAGGCGACTTTGTCGGTCGGATCGGCGAGGGTACCGACGTTGGCGATGAAGGCAAGATCACCCTGGTCGAACAACGTGCGCACGCCCGGCATGCCCGGGTGCACTGCGTACGCCTCGCCGCCCGGCCCCGCGTATGCGAGCGGCAGCAGATCGGCCCGCGCCAGCGCCAGATCCGAGCGAAATCCCACGTAGTCGTTGTAGCGCGCGGTGTCGTAGGGCACGAGCATGTTGAAGGAATCGGCGCCACCCGCGAGCAGAATGCAGACCAACGCCTTGTAATCACCGTGTGAACTCGCATGCGCGAGTCGCCCGAGCGTGCCCATCTGTGCAGCGGCGCCGAGGCTGACGAGCATGCTGTGGTTTACGAATCTTCGGCGAGAGTAGGTGTTCATGGTGTCTCCTAACCGTCTACGGCGACCGCCGGTGCGATCGCAGCCAGGTAGAGCGCGAGCTTGGTGCGTCCTGGTAGATCGTCGGTGATGGGTGAGATTGCGTCCCTGATCGTCACTTTGGTGGCATCGTCCATCCTGCCGGCCGCGAGCAATAGATCGATACGATCGACCAATGCCGCGGGATCATTCGCGAGCGCTTCGAGTTCCGACAAGTCGAGGCGAATCGCGCTGAAGCCTTGGGGTGTGTCGATCGACTGATCCGTGTACAGCGCGTACGCCATGAGGCTCGCCATACCAACGATCGTCGAATCCGTCGTGATCTGAAATTCCGGCGCGAGCAATCCATTGCTGCCGAGTTCGCCGGCGGGCGAGAAGGCAGGCGAATAGAAGTTGAACACGCTCGGTGCACTCAACACATGCTGCTGCAGCAGGAACTGCGCGACGTAGCCGAGTCCCGGATACGTGCCGTCGCTGCTCGTTGCGTTCAACGCCCGGTTGAGCGCGACGTAGCGCAGGAATGGTTCGCGCAGTCTGATGCCGGTGCTCGCTTCGGGATCCAGAAGTACCGCGCGCAGCACGTTGCGCATGTCGCCGCGTGGCGTAGTGCCGCTGCCGTTGAATGCCGCGGTGACGCGCGCGATGTAGGCAGGCGATGGGTTGGACGTGACCAGGCGCTGGATCAACAAGCGACCGATGAAGGGGCCGACGTTCGGGTGATTGAACAGGTTATCGACGGCGCTGTTGATGTCCTGCATGCCGGTCTGCCCGTCCGGCACCACCACACCGTTCAGCAGCACCTTTTGACCGGGTTCATGGAACGCATCGAACATCACCATCGGCACATGCAACACCGGGTTTTCCTTGCCGAAGAACGATGGACCGCCGGGTTGCGCAGGACCGTAACTGAGTCCCGTGAAGATCTTGGCAAATTCCTGGATGTCGTCGTTGTCGTAGGTGGGAATCGGATTGCCGCTGCCGTTGCGGCGCATGCTGCCGTCCGGGTTCAGCTCGAACAGTCCAATCGAGAACAGCTGCATGACTTCGCGGGCGTAGTTCTCGTCGGGGAACGTGTTGGCGATCGGGTCGGACTTGCCATTGTTGACGTGCGACAAGTAGATGCCCATGACAGGGTGCATCGTGACTGCATACAAGAGGTCGCGGAAGTTGCCAAAGGCGTGGCCGAGCAACGTGTCGTAGTAGCTGCCAAGGCCGAGCGGATTGATGAAGATCTCATCGACGTTGTCGGATACGACGAACACCTGAGTGAGCGCGTAGGCGGTGAGTTGCCGCAACTGGTCGGGCGCGGTGAGCGTGCGTTCCCACCACGCGAACCGACGATAGGTGCCGGGCGGCGGCGTCGATGTCGGATCATAGCCGTACAGGTTGCCATAGCGGGTGACGATGGGCAGGTGCGTGCTGGCCGGCAGCGTGAATTGGCGATCGAGCCACGCCTGATTACCCTCGCGCGCCACGGCGTCGATCAACGCGTAGTCGGCTCCAAAGGTGGTGCGGCTGAGTAACTGCGCCGCCTGTTCGAGTTGAACGCCAGTCGGGCTGGGTGGCGGTGAAGGCGGTGGTGGTGGAGGGCTAGCGGAGTCGCCGCCGCCACCACCGCCACAGGCGGTGAGCAGCACGACGAGCGCAATGCCGGT
The DNA here is from genome assembly GCA_041738285.1 of Pseudomonadales bacterium. Classification (GTDB taxonomy): domain Bacteria; phylum Pseudomonadota; class Gammaproteobacteria; order Pseudomonadales; family Azotimanducaceae; genus SZUA-521. The sequence goes on from JBGSQB010000055.1 coordinate 13,554, forward strand.
GGCTGAGCGAACAATCATAGCTACTCCTTGGTCCAGCCTTCGGCCAGCCGTGCGCGCAGGAACTGCACCTGCGTATCGGTCAGCAGATTGCGCAGGCGAATGAGCAGGCGCATCTGTTCGATCTTGATTTCGTTTTCTGTGTCGATCGCGCGACTTGCCAGTTCCAGGGCGCGACTTTCATCCACCTGGGGTTGATCCAGGGCTTCCAGCAGATCGAGATACGTCGACTGCATCTGCCACTGCTTGCCGGCGACACCTTGTTGTAGTTCGACGACGAGGGCGCCGATGCGATCGCTTTGTGCCTTGGTCAGATCGATCTCCTTGCGAAACGCCATGACGATCTCGATCGGCAGCAGGCGGCCGCCGAACGGGTCAGGTTCTGCAGCCACAGCGGGAAACGACGTAGCCGAGATCGCAAACGTTGCGCCAATCAGGAGCGAGCGAAACAGATTCATAATGTCACCTATTGCATGCGATAGCGCATGTCGTTGAATCGGGGAAGACCCAGATAGACCGGGTCGTCCATACCACTGAGAAGCACGTCACTCGGTGCGGTCCATGCGACCGAAGCCGAGAGCTGCGCCAGGAGCTGTGAATCATCAACCGGTGGTGGTGCGCCGGTGCGCGCGACCAATACCGCAGCAACCACGGCCGCCGCCAGACCGGCGCCAATCCACGCCGATGCTCGTCTGCCATGCCGCGGCGCCGCGATGACCATCGATTCGAAGTCCGGCGCGCGGTGCAATTGCGCCTGCCGCTCGAAGTGAGATCGCAACCGCTGCGTGAGTGTCACGTCATCCATCGAGGACCCCGAGCGCCATGCGCAGCGCCTGCTTGGCGCGGTGAAAGTGGGTGCGTGCACTGCCAATGGAGATGTCGAGAATGGCCGCGCTCTCCTCTACCGTGAACTCGGCGTAGATCACGAGTTCCAGCACTTCGCGCTGTCGACGTGGCAGGCCATGCAGCGCGCGGCTCATGGCCGGATCCTGTGAGTCGATGGGGCTACCGTCGGTTGCGGGTTCGGCGGCGAGCCGGGTGATGAGTGCAAGTCCGCGCAGTCGGCCACGCCGGTGATGAGATGCGACGCGCCGGACCACGCCAAACAGGAACGTCTTGAGGCTCGAGCGGCCTTCGAATCGGGCGCGACCATCGAGGATGAGCAGATAGCTCGATTGCAGCACGTCAGCTGCGGCCTCCGGGTCTCGATGGCTGAGCGAGCAGGCCCATGCGAAGGCGGCATCGTGCAGCTCAGCGAGCGCTGCGCGTGAAACGCCGGGATTGTGTGGCAGACCATCTGTCAATTTCGTGCCGTAGCGTCGTTCATGAGTTGAGTGCCCGGCGCCTCACGTTTATATGACAGGACGCGGTGAATTTCCCGCTCTGTCGCCGTATGCTGGAGCGCATGACCCGCACCATCTATGTATCGAGTCTGTATGAAATGCCGCAATGGGTGCAGCGGCATCGCCCGTCTCACCTCGTGTCGGTCATTCAGCATGCGCTGCAGCCTGCGCGGCCGACGGAGATCGCCCACGAGCGACATCTGCGCCTTGGCGTCGATGACATCTCCGAACCGATCCCCGATGCGGTGCTACCGGGTCAATCCGACGTGGCGGCCTTGATCGAGTTTCTGGACGACTGGCGACCCGCCGACGGCAGCCTGCTGGTGCATTGTTATGCAGGTATTTCGCGCTCGACCGCCTGCGCGCTGATCGCCCATGTCATCCACACCAAAGACCCTGAGCATTCGGTCGCTGCATTGGCGGCAGCCGCGCCGAACGCCCGTCCCAATCGGCGCATCATTGCGTTGGCCGATACGCTGCTTGGTTACGGCGGTGCGTTGTCGTCCGCACGCGCGGCGATGCCTGAGGGGCTGCCCGCAGTGGAAGCGCCGCTCACGATCCTGAAGCTGTGAGCGGGGGAAATAGGGGACAGTTGACCTATTTCCGACTGAGGTCGGCCAGAGTTCTTCCGTTGGAAATGGGTCAACTGTCCCCTATTTCCCTGCCCCCGATTCCCTATCGCATGCTACGCACGTCGCGATCGAGCAGCGCGAGCGCGGTCGGGACGATGATCAAGGCCGCCGCGATCAGCAGCGTTGGCGTCGAGCCGATCCGCTCGAGTAGCAGTCCCGCGCCGATCAGGCCGAGCGGCGCAAGGGCAATCGATCCGAGATTGTCGTAGGCGCTCACCCGGCTCAGCACGTCGGGCGGGATCTTGCGGTGCAGTGTGGTGACCCACAACACGCCGAACACCTGACCCGCGATGCCGTTGATGAATGCGCCCATGGCAATGAGCCACACCCAGGTGGTGGAGGCGAGCATCAATGCCGGCAGCGCAAAGAGAAAGACGCAATTGGTGGCCACCAGCATCGGCCGCTTGACGTCGATTCGCAGCGCAAGCACACCGCCCGCAAGCGTACCGAAGCCCATCGCGGCGGCGATGAACCCCCAGTCCATTGCACCGCCGAGGCTTTCGCGCGCCACAGCCGGTCCGATCAGACCGTACACGCTATGGGCGCCGGCGACCACGAGGGAGAACTGCAGCACGATGACCCACAGCCATCGATGCGCCATGAACTCCGTGAATCCGCCTCGTAGATCCGCAATCAGCGTCGACGGCGCCGGCCGCGCGCGGCGCGGCAGGTCGATGGTCACGATGAACAGCGCAGATGCGAGGAACGTACCCGCATTCACCAGCACTGCGACGCCTGCGCCAAACGCGGCGACCAGCACACCGGCAAGGGCGGCGCCCAGCGAAGTCGCACCGGAGCGCGCAGTTCCGAGTAGTGCGTTAGCCGGCTGTAGCTTTTCAATGGGCACCACTTCCGGGATAAACCCCATCAAAGCCGGGCCATGGAATGCGAGTGCGACACCATTGAGTGCCATCAGCATCATGAGCAGGGGCACCGTAGCGAATTCGCCGATGAGCGCAGCCGCCATCGTGCCGAGCGCGATCATGGCGGTCAGGTCTGCGCCAATCATGACGTAGCGCCTTGGCAGCCGATCGGCAACGACGCCACCAAACATCAAAGCCAGCACCTGTGCGCCGGTTTGGCTCGCGATAACGAGACCGGTATCGGCGGCAGAGCCGGTGAGTTCGAGCACCCCGAACGCCATCGCGATGGGCGCCATCGATGTGCCGAACCAGGAGACGAGGTGCGCGCCAAACAACCTCGGAAAATTCCGCTCGCGCAGGAGCGTAAGGCCACCACGAATGCGCCCCGCGCTCATGGCGGTGCGCCGCTCATTGCGGCACGCGGAGCGAATCTGTTCTCATCCTCGCCTTGGCCATTTGCAGTTCGAGGACATAGCGTGACGGATTCTTCGCCGAATTTCCCTGTGCATGGGCGGGTCGCGCCTGGCTTCGAACTCGTACGCGACGTGTTTCGCGCCAACTTTACCGACGACATCGAAGTGGGTGCGAGTTTCTGCGCCGTGCTCGACGGCCATACGGTCGTAGACCTGTGGGGTGGCTATCAGGATCGCGATCAGACGCGGCCGTGGCAGGAGAACACCCTCGTCAATGTGTACAGCACCACCAAGGGTGTCGCGGCGATTGCCTTCGCAACGCTGCTCGACGATGGGCTGATGGACTATGACGCACCGGTTGCCGACTACTGGCCCGAACTGCGGGCGGGTCGAGATGGGCTCACCGTCGGCCAACTGCTGTCGCACCAGGGCGGCATCTGTGGGCTGCGATCGAAGGTGACGGTGGAAGACCTGTATGACTGGCGCGGCATGATTGCGCGCATCGAACAAGAAGAACCCCACTGGACGCCGGGGACCGCTGCCGGTTATCACGCGGTGCTGTGGGGCTATCTGCCGGGCGAACTGATGCTGCGCGCCTGTGGAGAATCGTTGGGTCAGCGACTGCGTGAACGAATCGCGGGCCCGCTCGATGCCGACTTCTACATTGGGCTACCTGCGTCGGAGCATAGCCGCGTTGCCGACCTGATTGGTCCGAACCATGCACGCAAACAGCCGGATCTGGCCGCGCTGATGGCGATCAAGATGCCGCCCCTGTACAAGTGCGCGTTGCAGAATCCATCGATCCGGCCGTGGCAGGATGCGTGCAGCCCGGCGTGGCGCAGTGCGGAAATAGCCGCGGCCAACGGTCATGCCAACGCACGGGGAATCGCGCGCATCTACGCGGCCGCCACGGGCGGCG
>JBGSQB010000062.1:0-47364 GCA_041738285.1 Pseudomonadales bacterium
GCTGTCGGAAGCCCGCCGCGCGCGAATGACGGCGCAGTTGGTGCGTGGCGCGCCGTAGGGCGTTGTAGGCTGTGGCCTAGCTCAACTGCGCCCTGACGACGTCAATGGCCGTGGCCACGCGCGCCTCGGCCGTGCCTGATAGCTCGTGAAAGCGGACGCCAAGTCCGCGCAGCATAGCCAGATGTCGCTCATGCAGCGCCATGCGTTCGTGGGGATGCTCCCGCAGTGGATCGATCTGCCACGGAATGTCGGGTACTGGCACCAGGTAGTGGCGCCGCCGGGTTGTCGTGAGTGTCCGCATGACCAGCGCATCCAGGGCGGGCGAGCGCCGGCCGTACTTGACCTCTGCCCATTGTCGAATGACCAGGACGTCGGTGTCGACGATGACCAGCGGATGCAGGCCGGTCATCGCCCGCTCGGCGCGTGCCTGACCTTCGGCAATATGCAGCAGGTCGGTCTCGCGGTAGCTCGATCGGTTGGCCAGATAGTGCCGCGCGTACTCTGCGACGCACGGCGCACCGACCGCGGCCGCGATCGCCTGGGCGAGGGTCGTCTTGCCGGCGCACTCGGCCCCCGAGAGAACGACGGTCAGGCCGAGCTCGGTTGGTTCAGGCTCTGCCGCCATGACCACCATCCCATCACGGCCATCACCAGGTAAATCGCATACAGCACCGCATACAGATCGATACCCTTGACGACATAAATCACGGTCTTGACCACGTCGACCGCAAACCAGACGTACCAGTTCTCGAGGTACTTGCGGGCCGTCATCCACATGGCAATGAAACTGGCGACCGTGGTGCTCGTGTCCCAGTAGGCGAGGTCTGCATCCGTGCGAGTGTCGAGCAACCAACCCACCACCACGGTGGTCAGACCGCCGAGGATCGCAAGTGCAAGCCCGGCGCGCCAACCCATGCGGCTTACCGGGACAGATTTACCCTCGCCTACCGCGTCCGTGCCGCGCAGCCAGTAGTACCAGCCGTACGCGTTCATCGCGACGTAGTAGAGGTGTTCGGCGAAGTCGGCGTAAAGCCGCGCGCGCATGAAGATGACGAGCGAGACGCAGGCGTAGACGAGCCCGATCGGGAAGGTCCAAACATTCTGCCGGATCAGCAGCCACACGCAGAGCAGCCCCGAGGCGAGCCCGACCACATCGAACCATGGCAGGGCAAACAGCATTTCGACCACGTCGACCCACTGAGCATGGAAAGGAGCAGAGCCTGCCGGGGCGGACGATTCAGCGCAAGTCGCGCACCAGGACGGTATCCTCGCGCCGCCGCTCGCGCAGCGGTTCGACTGCGGTGTCCGATGTTTCGGTTTCGAAGCTGCGCCAGCACGCGTACTCGGCATTGAAGGGTACGAGTTCGCCGAAGGAGAACCCGTGCCGTTCGATCACGGCTTCGGAAAACGGTACGAACAGCTGCATCTGGTGCTCCACCTTGCCAACACCTGCCGCTGATTACAGCTCCAACGCGCGCAGCAAGATCCGAGGAATGCTGAAGAGCCGGTGGAGGAACGATGCCACCACCGGAGCCGCAATACGGCTAAACTGGGTGCAGGTTCCCAGATCCGGTCGAAGAGAACTGGTTGATCATGGTCAAACACATCGCAATCGTGGAAGACGACCCGGACCAACGCGCCAACTACCGGGACGCCATCACCAAGAAGGGCTATTCGGTCAAAGCCTACGGAAGCCGTCAGGACGCCCTCGACGGATTCGACACCGAGCTGCCTGATCTCGTGATTCTCGACATCATCCTGGGCGATGAGGTCGATGCGGGGTTCCAGCTTTGCCGCGATCTCATTGTCCGCGCCCCGACATTGCCGGTGATCTTTCTCACCGAGCGCATCGGCGAGATCGACAAGATCTCGGGCCTTCGACTCGGTGCCTGGGATTACCTCCCCAAACCGATCTCCCTCGATTACCTGGCCGAGCGTATTTCATCGCTCCTGCGCATCAGTGAAGCGCGAGCGGCCGGCGGTTCCAACGACAGCGCCAGTGCCCGCCGCATCGGCGACCTGACCCTCGATCAGGACGCGCTGCTCGTTTCCTGGAAGGGTAACCGCATCGATCTGTCCGGAACGGAATTTCGCATGCTGGCAAAGCTCGTTCGCGTGCCTGGCCACGCGGTCAGCTACGAAACGCTGATGAACGCCACCATGCAGAGTCTGGTGACGAACAACACGATCAACACGCACATGCGTAACATCCGCAAGAAATTCGAGAAGGTCGATCCAGATTTCGCCAATATCAAGAGTGAGTACGGCTTCGGGTATCGCTGGTCGGTTCAATGAAACTGTTCAACCGCATCCGAGGTCCCCGGCTCGGAACCAAGTTGCTGCTGTGGGGCCTGGTATTGCTCATTGTGCCGTTCATCAGCTACCGTCAATTGCTGGGCATGGAGCGCTTGCTGGTCCAGGGCCAGTCCCAGGCACAGCTCCTGACCGCTGAAGGGATCTCCACCCTCTTCAACGGCCGCGATGATCTCTTCAATGACCTGCCTGTGAGCATTCAGGACTACGAGTCTCTGTATGCGAGGCCGCTGCAGGCACCGGTACGAATCGACGGCAAGGTCGGCGACTGGGGTGAGATCAACGAACGACTGCTGAAGTTCGGTACCGACGCCGACGGCAACATCATCGATGGCGGCTTCGATCTCGTGCTGGGTGAACGCGCCGGGCAACTTTATGCCTTCATGCGCATCCGTGATGACCTGCGGGTCTACCGCAACCCCGAGTACCTGCGCCTGGACACGTCGGATCACATGCGCCTGAGCTTCATCCGCGAGGATGGTGAGGACGGTCGCATCGCCCTGGTCTTCTCGAGCCCTGGTGTGACCACCGCGTACCGCATGGAGCCCGAGTGGCGCTTTGCGCGCACCGGCACACCCGAGAATCGCGTTCAAGGGGCCGTGGAGGAAACCGACACGGGGCTGAACGTCGAGTTCCGTCTGCCACTCGACATGCTCGGATCGCGGCGCTTCTTCGGACTTGCTTATGCCGACGTGGACGATGCGCAGACCCGCGCGACCCGTGCGATCACGCAGACGCTGCCAAAGGCCGGCAAGGCGAGCTTCAACCTCGTGGTGCTGCGGTCACCGGAAGTCCTGAAGATCATCGAAGGTCTCGGCTATTCGGGTGCGCGTATTCTCGTCATCGACACCCAGAAGCGGGTGCGAGCAGAAACGGGTTCCGTGAACCTCACCAAGCCCGCCGAAGCCGAGGACGGCGAGTGGTCGTTCGCGATGCGCGGCTGGTTCGATCTGTTTCGTCCGCTCTTGCATCGAATCGTGATGTGGCAATCACTGGATCAAATCACGACCATCGAGGACTACGGCGCGACTGCCGATGAAGCGATCCTCTCGTCGCTGCTCGGCGACCCCATCGCTCTCCGCCGGCGCCTCGCGGATGATCAGGAGATCATCATGGCCGCCCATCCCATTGTTTCCCGCGACACCGTGCTGGGTACAGTGGTCGTGGAGCAGAATATCGACGAAATCCTCGCCTTTCAGCGCGTCGCGCTCGAACAGGTCATCGTACTGTCGATTGCGAGCCTGCTGGTCGTGTTTCTGGTGCTGCTCGCGTTCGCCGGGCGCCTGGCGTGGCGTATTCGACATCTGAGAAAGGAAGCGAGCGCGGCCATCGACCAGCACGGTCGACTGCGCACCAGCGCGCTGCGCAGCGAAATGAATGCAGGCGACGAGATTGGCGACCTCGCTCGCAGCGTATCCGGCATGTTGACAAAACTGCACCAGCACAACCAGTTTCTCGAGAACATGCCGCGCACGTTGCGTCACGAGATCAACAACCCACTCAATACGCTGAGCACCTCGCTGGACAACCTAGCACACGAGAATCCCGACATCGTTCGCAGTAAGTACCTCGAGAGCGCGAAGCGCGGCGTGCTGCGCATTGGAGCAATCGTTCAGAATCTCGCGGACGCAGCGAACCTCGAGGAGTCGCTCGAGTCCGAGGAACTCGAGAACGTCGACATCGAGAAGCTGCTGCAGAGCTACGTCGCCAACTGCGCTGTCGTCCACAAGGGGATCGATTTCATCTACCGCGGCGCCAATCGAGCAGTGCTCGCGCGGGTCGCCGACTACAGAATCGAGCAGCTGCTCGACAAGATCATCGACAACGCTATCGATTTTCATCGCGCCAACAGCCCAATCAAAGTGCAGCTGGATGTCTTCAAGGACTACCTGCGCATCACCGTGGCCAACCGAGGGCCTACGCTACCTCCCGCGAGCGAGGCCACCCTGTTCGACTCGATGGTTTCGCACCGCGGTGCCGACGCGCACAATCGCCTCCACTTTGGGCTGGGGTTGTACGTTGTACGTTTGATCGCCAACTACCACGGCGGGTCGGTACGCGCCATGAACCTCGCCGATGGTTCTGGCGTTGCGGTAATCGTGGAATTACCGCTCGCGACCTTCGATTCCAATTCTGCACGCGGGTCGGATACATCGCGAACGATCACATTGACGAACGGTCGCGCGATTCAGGCGATCCGGTAGACGCCTTTCAGACCGATCTCGCCGTCCACGACGAGTTCCTTGCGTTGTACTAGATATACGATCGACGCCAGCACACTGCGCGCGGCCGCGCCATACATGAATTCCGGCAAATCGGTATACATCTGCGGCACCATCTTCTTGATGTCGTGAGTGCCGCTCTCGATGCAGGCAAGGATCTGCTGTTCTCGCTCGCGACGATGCGCGATGAACGCGCGCACATGTCCCTTGGTGTCGTCAACCGACGGACCGTGAGTCGGCCAGTATCGCTGATCGTCACGTTCAAGCAGCAGTTCGAGGCTCTCGAGGTACTTGCGCATGTCACCATCTGGCGGCGAGATGACGCTGGTCGACCAGGCCATCACATGATCGCCACTGAACAACGTCTTCTCTTCGCGCAACGCATAGCACATGTGATTCGAAGTGTGTCCGGGCGTATAGACGCATTCGACGCTCCAACCGTCGCCTTGAATGACGTCGCCGTGGCTGACACGGCGGTCGGGATCGAAGTCGTTGTCCGCCGCTTCTTCGATCTGGACGCCTTCCTCATCGACCCCTGAACCATGAGGACCAAATGCGAGCGTCGGTGCGTCCGTGAACTCACGCAGCAGACGACAACCCGGCGAGTGGTCGGTGTGGCAGTGGGTCACCAGCACGTGCGTGATGTGTTCCCCCTGGACCGCATCGACAATCGCACGAATGTGATTCGGATCCGCCGGACCGGGATCGACGACCGCAACGTTGCCCCTGCCGATAATGTAGGTGCCGGTCCCGTGCAGCGTGAACGGGCTCGGATTATGGGCGATGACGCGCCGGATCAACGGTGACAGCTCCGTCACCGCACCGTATTCGAACTCGACCTCGCGTCGAAACGGGATCTTGACGCTCATTTCATCCCCAACTGCTCCGTCGTTGCTATGCCGCCGCGACGATACGCGGGGGTCGAAGAATAGGCGTCACGCCGCGCCATGGCAACGATGGGGCTCACGTCGGTCAGGTCTGTACGAGGTACGCGATGACCGCGCCAATCACCGCCACGAGCGCGATCCACCAGATTCCAAGCTTTCGGTACTGCGGTGGCACACGCGGTTCGAGGTAGTCGGTGCGGACCCGCCCAAAGTGAATGACATCGCCCGGTTGCAGGCGCCGGGTATGGATTTCGGCGCCATTGACCCAGGTTCCGTTGGTCGAGATGAGGTTCACCAGATAGGTCCCATCTGGTTTCAGGTCGACTTCGGCGTGGTTCAGCGAGACGCTTGATTCGGCGATGACGAGATCCGCATCCGCCGCGCGACCGATGGTTTGCCGTCCGAACGTAAGGGGAAAGAGCTGATCCCGGATGGGACCACTACGGCCCCACAGGGTGGGACCGGTGACCGCGGGTGCCAATTGCGCAGACACGGGCTCATCCACCAGGTCGGCCGCAACAGCGCCAACTTCCACGGTAGCGCTGGCAGGTGCCGCAGAGGCTTCTACACCTGCAGGCAGCTGATCCGGCGCATCGCCAGGAGGCCTGATCGGCGTCAGATCGGGCGCATCGCCAATGAGCTGGTAGCGAATCTGATCGAAGGCGATCTCATCGCCGTGAAATAGACGACTCGCCCCACGCAGCCGCTCGCCATTGATGAACGTACCGTTCGAGGAACCCAGATCCTTGATCCAGACCCAGCGTCCGCTCGCGCGCATCAACGCGTGTCGACGGGAGACATGGCCTTCGATGATCTTGATTGCCGCATCGTCGGCGCGACCGACGAGCAGCTCACGTCCAATCGGAATGCCCTGAGAGACGCCGGGCTCGTGCAGCGCCCAACGGCAGGATCCGGGGGCACCTTCGATGATCACCCTGATCTCATTGCGGCCGATGGTGAATTCGTCGTCCGGCGCTAGACCGATGGTACCGTCCACCGCGACATCTCCGACGTGAACGGTCGCGCCTTCCAGCACCACCAGCCGGGGTCCGCGCATAGTCGTGTCGAGACGCACGTGGTAGTCACGCACGTCTTCGCCGGCGAGCACGATGTCATTGTCGAGGTGCCGACCGATTGTCGAGGTTCCATCGAGCCAGACGGGCTCGTGATCGTCGGGCAGTATGAGGCCGTAGCGCAGTTCACTCATTCGTAGCGGAAGCTGACGGCGGGCGCCACGTCGCCGGCGGCAAAGGTCAAGCGGCCAACGCCAGTCAACGGCAGTTCTTCACGGCGGATGAACACTGCGCGCGTCTGGTCAGCTGCATGTACGAAGCTGCCATTTGTGCTGTGATCCTTCAGCACAAATCGGCCGCGATGCCACTCCAGCGTCGCGTGGAAGCGGGAAACGCGCACGTCATCTATGATCAGGTCGCACGCCGGATCACGGCCGATGCGATAGCGCACGTCCTGGGTAACGACCACGTCGCCGCTGCCGCAGTCCAGGCGTAACTGACCGCGGACTTTGACCGCCGTAATCGATATCGCCGTGTTGACGCGCGTGACGTCGTGCTCTTCCCAGTCGAATCGATAGAGCGACTGCTGCTCCCCTTCGCCTTTCAGGCGCAGGCGCTCGACGTTTCCGCAGCGCGAACGCGCCGAACCCTCCAACTGGGACACGATCAGTTCCGTCAACAGGATCTCGCCTTCCCTCGCAAGCGATGTCACCCGAGCCGCGCGATTGACCGTGTCGCCGAACACGTCGTCGTCCCGCTCGAGCACAACGCCGATGTGCGCGCCTGCACGCAGCTGCAGCGTCGAGGCGCGGAACATGTCGGCGAGCGCCGTCACGCCGAGAATCGGATCGGCAAATCGCAGCAGCAACGCATCGCCATTGCGCTTGACGATCTGCCCCTGGGACCGAGCGACGAAGGACTCACATCCACCAAGCGCAGCATCGATGAGTGCGTGCGCATGAGCGTCACCCATACGTTGGTAGAGACCGACGCTGTCGACGACGTCGACAAACGCGATCAGCGCTTGCATAGACGATGTCATCAGCCGCTCCGATTCGGGGCCGCAGGAGAAACCGGCGCGACCATGGCGGCAGGCGCCTCCGCTGCCCACGTTTCGCGCAACGTCCGCCATTCCTGTACGTCCGGGGTTACCGTCAGCGCCAGTTCGAGATAATGCCGCGCTTCCTGTCGCATGCCCGCATCGTATGCTTCCGTCGCAACGTCCGCGAGCCGCGTAGCTGCGATCCTGAGCATGTCCCGCGCACGCGTGTTGGCCGGGTCCATTCGGAGCGCTTCGAGTAGACGCGCAACCGCGTTCTGTTCCGGCGGCTCGGTGATCAGGCCATCGACCAGCAGACGCTCGGCGTCGCCCAGCAATCGCTCAACCGTTGCCAGGCGTTGTTCCTCCGCGCTGAGCTTTGCCTGCAGGTTGTAGAGTGCCGCATCGGACAGACCGATTTCGAGTGCGCGCGCATTCATTTCCCGCACGGCATCGACTTGGCCGGCGTTGAGGTACCCGGTCGCGCGAGTGAGCAGTTGGGCGACCACTTCAGACAACCCCTGGTTCGCGATGGCATTGGTGGGATCGGTTGCCAGGACACGATGATAGATCTCTGCGGCATTCTCGCCGGGCGGATTCAGCAAGGCACCGCTCGCCCGATACGCGCTCGCCTGCTGCAGCAGTGCGTCGATCTCGAGTTCCACACTCGTGGCCCGCTGAATTTTGTCGCGGAGCTCCGCAAGTCCCACAACCCTGGGGTCGGCGGTCGCCGCGCGTTCGATGTAGCTCATCGCATCCGTAATCTCGCCTTCGTCTGCGCTTTCGTTCGCAAGTTCGAGATAGTGGATTGCGAGCCGGTTGAGCTCAGCCAGTGCGACCGTATTGGTCGAGTGAAGGCGCAGCGCCTCCTGATAAGACTGAATCGCAGCAGTGACCGCAGGTAGATCCGTCATGCCGCGACTGCGCAGCAGCGCCTGGGTGCTCGATACGATGGATGCCGCCCGCTTGCGATCGCTGACACGATCGAATAGCAGGGTCAGATCTTCATCGAGCGGAAAGACCGCCAACGCTTCGGTCAGTCGCGCCTCGGCGAGTCCCAGATCGTCCACGCCAAGTGCGGTCGTGACATTGGCCTTCCACGTGCTCGCAAGTCCGGCGATGGCTTCGCTCGCGCCAGCATGGTTTGGATCGAGTGAGAGCACGCGGCGATAGCCGGCCACGATACTGGCCAGGCTCTGGTTGGGATCACCACGCAGCGACTGTGCTTCGATCCACGCCTGCTCGACTTCGGGATTACCCACTAGACCGACGGCGAGCTTGAGATCGGTGAGTAGCTGCGCACGGTCTGGATACAACAGGCCGGCAGTTGCTGCGATGACCACCACGAAGATCGCGACCCAAGGCGCATAGCGCGCGCGGGGCCGCGGTCTACGACCTGGATCCGCTTCGACGCGAAGTGCGCGCATTTCCCGCGGCGGTGCAGGCACGACGTCTGTGACTGCACGAATCTCCGCCGTGCTCACAAGATCGCTTTTGATCACCGCATTGGGTACCACGCCGTCGGCGCGCACTTCGTCGAGTGCGAGCAACACGTCGGCGCCGCGTTGAAATCGGGCTTCAGGCTTTTTGGCGAGAAACCGATTGACGATTGGCTGAAAGGTCGACAAGTGCATCGGCAAGCGAGGAATCGGATCCTGCAAGTGACGGATGCCGACCGCGACTGCGGACTCTGCCTTGTAGGGCACCTCGCCTGTGAGCATGCGATAAAACACGACACCGAGACTGTACAGATCGCTGCGGCCGTCGAGTTCACGGCCTGCTGCCTGCTCCGGACTCATATACTGCGGTGTCCCAACGACTGTGCCATGCTGCGTGATTGTCGCGCCGGCGTTCATAACGCGCGCAATCCCGAAGTCAGACACCACTGCGGATCCGTCTTCACGGAACAGGATGTTCTCCGGCTTGATGTCGCGGTGGACGTAACCCTTCTGGTGTGCGTGATCGAGACCTCGCGCCACATCCTTGACCACGGCGATCACGGCCTGCATGTGCATGCCGCGCTGCAGTCGCCGGTTCAGGTCGCCGCCGCGCAGATACTCCATGACCAGGAAGTAGAGCGAGTCATGCATGCCGGCGTCATGTACCTGCACGATATTGGGATGCGTGAGCTGCGCGACGATGCGCGCTTCGCGTACGAAGCGTTTGCCAAACTCGGGATCGGTCGTGAACTCGGCCGACACAACCTTGATCGCCACCAGTCGACCAAACTTGCGTTGCACCGCGAGATAGACCTTAGCCATGCCGCCCTGGCCGATCTCACGCTCGATGCTGTAACCGGGGATCTCCATCGCGCCGTCAGGCGTCCTTTTTCAAGGGCTGCGCCTCGCCAGCAATCATGCGGCCGAGCACGAATCGCCCCTCCGGCAGGAAGCGATCGCCGTCCAGACTCACAGCCGGACCGCGTCCGTGCGCAAGCCCGTTGATACATGTCTTCGCCTGGAACATCCACTCCCGACCATCGATGGTGAGCCGGCACCGCTTCACGGCAACCAGCGGCTGCGAGGATGCCAGATTGCCCTCGGCCCATTGCTGAAATTCCGCCAATCCATCTGGTAGCCGTTTTACGCCGAATCCATGCATTCGATTGTTGGCAAACTGGCCCTGGAATATCGTGCCGTCGCGCCAGTAGTACACGCCCAGTCCCGCTCGCGCATCGTTGGCGAAACTGCCGACGTAACGATTACCGTTCGGCCATTCGAAGGTGCCCGCACCGCTCTTCTTACCGTTGACGTAGTTGCCGACATAGCGCCTGCCGTCTGGCCAGCTGAATGTGCCGCTGCCGTGCAACTGTCCGTTCTCGAACGAGCCCTGATAGCGTTCGCCATTGCGCCAGGTGTAGACGCCCTGCCCGGTCCGTTCACCATCGATGAAATCACCGTCATACCAGTCGGTGTTGGCCCAGGTGAAAACGCCCTTACCGGTCATGTGGTCGCGTACGAAACTGCCGGTGTAGACGTCGCCATTCAGCCACTTCAGCGTGCCCTGGCCGTGGCGCAGGTCCTTTTCGAACTCACCTTCGTAGGTTCGGCCATCCGGCCAGTAGTAGATGCCTTTGCCGTGCATTCGATCGCTGACGAACTCGCCTTCGAAGCGGTTGCCGTTGGCCCACGTGTAGGTGCCGCGGCCGGTGCGTTCGCGACCATCGACCTCGCCGACATAGACATCGCCATTGGGGAGATCGAGTCGGCGATACTCCGCTGCCGAAAGCGTGCCCGCCACGAGGCACGAGGCAATTGTGGACGTAGTCAGGAAGATACGAAGTGGTGACTTCACTTGAACAGTTCCGAGTATTGGTTGCGCAACACGTTCTTCTGTACCTTGCCCATCGCGTTTCGAGGCAAGGCATCGACACAGAAAATGCGTTTGGGGATCTTGAATCCGGCCAGCCGATCGCGCAGCGCCGCAATCAGTCGAGTCTCGAGGTCGTCAGTCGCATCAGCGTCGATCACGGCGACCACGGCCTCGCCGAAGTCCGCATGTGGTACGCCAATCACAGCAGACTCGCGCACGCCTGGCAGTTCATCGATCTCGGCTTCGATTTCCCGCGGATACACGTTCAGGCCACCGGAGATGATGAGGTCCTTTTCGCGGCCAACGATCGAGATGATGCCTTCGGCGTCGCGCGATACGATGTCGCCAGTGATGAAGAAGCCGTCATCGGTGAAGGACTCCCGCGTTTTCTCCTCGTTGCCCCAGTAGCCACTGAACACGTTCGCACCTTTGATCTCAAGGACACCGGGTTGGTTCACCGCCGCAACGCTACCATCCGCGGCCCGCACACGGGCAGTAACGCCAGGCAGCGTCTTGCCCACAGTACCCGCGCGCCGCACGCCAACAAGCGGGTTCGACGTGATCATGCCCGCTTCGGACATACCGTAGCGCTCGAGAATCCGTTGACCCGTCCGTGCTTCGAAGGCCGCGAATGTTTCGGGCAACAACGGTGCCGAACCCGATATCCACAAACGCAATTGGGTCGCCTCGCCCTGGAAGTCAACGCTTGCGAGCAATCGCGTGTAATAGGTGGGGACGCCCATGAATACGGTCGCCCCTCGTAGCGCGGCGATCGTCTCCGACGCATCGAAGCGGCTCAGAAACCGGATACGCGCACCGCTGACGAGCGCGCAATGCAGGGCCACGAACAATCCATGGACATGGTAGATCGGCAGCGCGTGGACGAGTACGTCAGAATGGGCGAACCCCCAGAGCTGAATCAGCGTCGTCGCGTTACTCGTGAGATTGCCATGGCTCAGCATGGCGCCCTTCGAACGGCCCGTGGTGCCCGAGGTATAGATGATCGCGGCGAGGTCATCATCAGTGCGTTCGACGCACGCGGCACTCGCATCAAAGGTGCTGCACGCGAGTTGCCTGAGGGTCGCAACGCGGGCATTGACACCGACATCACGCGCCAACTGTTCGGTGCGATCGGCCTCGACCACGATCAGACTAGGGCAGGCATCGTCGATGAAGTAGCGAAGCTCCGCGAGCGTGTAGGCCGTGTTCAACGGGACATAGACCGCGCCGACACGCAGTGTCGCCAGATACAGCCAGACGCTTTCGATCGACTTTTCGACCTGCACCGTGATGCGATCACCCACGCCGACACCAAACCGGCCCAGCGACGCCGCAAACTGTTCCACCGCGGCCAACATCTCATCGTAGGTGAATGTCGCGCCGTCCTGGCGTTCGAAAGCGATCGATCGAGGATGCATTCGAGCAGCATGCTCGATCAGATTGTAGAGATTAGCCACAGGAGATCGGCCTCATCGGCGGGCAATTTGCCCGTGTAACATCGTTTTGCTTAGACTCTCGGATCCACGGGCGGCCTACTTTACTTGGACACCCTGTTTTTCTCCATTGCCTACGTACTCGTAGGCATCGCGGCCGGCTTTCTTGGCGGGCTGCTCGGTATCGGCGGTGGTGTGGTCATTGTCCCTGCCCTGATCGTCATATTCGACATTCTGGACCTCACCGCTCACGGCGCACCTGGGGGCAGTGGCGCGACGCTGACCGCAGTCGGCACTTCGCTCGCGACCATCATTTTCACGTCCGCTGCGGCCGCTCGCGTGCAGATCCGCGCGGGAATGGTTGAATGGCCAGTGGTGCGTAGTTGGACCTTCTTTCTGATTCTCGGCAGCTACGCGGCCGGCTTTCTCGCGGCGATGATGTCCCTGCAGACGCTGCGCGTGGTGATTGGCGCATTCCTCTTCTTCGTTGCCGTGGTCATGCTCACCAGCTGGAAGCCATCGCCGCACCGGGCGCTGCCCGGCGGGATCATGGGCGCGGCGATCGGCGCATGCGGCGGACTGATTTCCGGGATCGCCGGCATCGGCGGCGGCAACGTGGTCGTGCCGACCCTCGTCTACTACAACATCCCCGTGCACAGGGCCACCGCAACCGCAAGCACGCTGGGGTTTCCGATTGCGGTTGCCGGAACGCTCGGATATGTCCATCGCGGTTGGCACGAGACAACGCTGACTGATGGGTTCGTCGGGTTCATCTATCTGCCAGCGATGCTCGCGATCGTATTGGCAAGCGTGCTGCTTGCGCCTGTCGGCGTGCGCGCCGCACATCGCATCGCACCCCTGCCGCTGCGACGCGCATTCGGTGCGCTACTCATGATCGTCTCAATCCGAATGTTCTGGTCCGCTTTCGGATGAACCGCCGGCTATCGCGGTAGCGCCGATCGGGCGAATCTGAATCGCGTCTGTCCGGTGCAACGCCAGCACGTCCGAGATCACGACAACTTTCGCATCCTCAGGCAGCCCCATTCGATCCATCAGCACCCGGAACGCAACACCCAGTGTCTTCTCCGGATCGAGCGAGAATGGCGTGCGAAAGCTGATGACCGATCGGTTGAGCACGAGACGCCGTCGCGTCTGACTGCTGTTCGTGAAGGCGTAGATCGGCACAGTCTTCGGACGGCAGTTGGTCACGAGATCTGCCATCACCCCGCGTCGAGTGATGACGACGATTCCTGCGGCGTTGATCGCCTCCGCAAGTTGCGTTGCCGAGGCAGCAACGTGCTGCTTGTCGTTGTGAGCCACGAGTTCGGACTCGAATCCGAGACTCGGCAGCCGTTCGCTCGCCCGCGCGATCGCATCGAGTTGAGCGACGCACCGTACTGGGTGTTTGCCAATGCTGGTCTCTCCAGACAGCATGATCGCATCGACACCTTCGTAGATGGCGTTGGCTACATCTGTGACCTCGGCGCGCGTCGGAATGGGATTTGTGATCATCGATTCGAGCAGGTGCGTTGCGACAATCGAACGGCGTCCATGCACTGCACACGTGCGAACGATGCGCCGCTGTACATTGGGGAGTTCCGCAATGTTGGTTTCGATGCCGAGATCACCCCGCGCAACCATTACGCCGTCGGAAACGTCGGCGATCCGGTCCATGTTCGATACGCCTTCACGATCTTCGATCTTGGCGATGACGCCTATTTTGTCCGCCTTTGGTCCGAGCAGGTGTCGTAGTGCAGCAATGTCATCGGGCGAACGCACGAACGAAAGCGCGATGAAATCGATGTCGTGCGCGACGCCGAAGTTGATGTCACGAACGTCTTTCTCGGTGATCGCCGGCAAATTGACCCGCACGCCAGGCAGATTCACATGCTTTCTACTACCGAGCATGCCGCCGTCCACCACGCGGCAGGTCAGCGTCGGACCATCCTTCTCCAGAACTTCGAAATTGATGAGTCCGTTGTCCACGCTGATTCGATCGCCGACCCCCACCGAGGTCACCAGGTCGTCGTAGCTGACGTGAATGGACGTGTGCTCGACGTCGATCTCGTCGCGTACCGTCAACGAAACGACCTGTCCCTGGGTCAGCTCCATCGGATGTTCGACGACGCCGGTGCGGATTTCCGGGCCCTGAGTGTCGAGCAGCACCGCAAGTGGGTTGTTGACCTTCCGGTTGATCGTGCGCACCCAGCGAATGATCTGCTCGGCATCCTCGTGGGTCGCGTGCGACATGTTCAGGCGCACCACGTTCATGCCCGCCGCGTGCATCTGTTCGAGGGCCTCGTAGCTCGCCGTGGCGGGCCCGATGGTGCAGATGATCTTGGTGCGGCGGAAATCCATTGCAGAACCCGTTCAAATGGCGCGCAAGGTTAGCCCTTATTCCAGAATGCATAAAGAGTGGCCGTGACCTCATCGGCACGAGCAACGCTCGGGCGCCAATGAGGTGGCAGATAGCGCCTGTAGTTGGCTTGCAGATAGCGGTCATCGATCAGACACAACACGCCGCGATCGGATTCCGTGCGAATGATGCGCCCCGCGGCCTGCACCACGCGTGTCATGGCGGGTTGTTCGTAGGCTGCTGTGACACCGAGGTCACCGAAGCATGCTTCGAGATGTTGCCGTTCCAGGCTCGGGGGTGGCAGTCCGAGCCCCACGACCACCATCCCGATCAGTCGATCGCCGGGCAGGTCTACCGACTCCGCGAACATCCCGCCCAGCACGATGAAGCCCAGCAATGGGTTAGCGCTGGATTCGAATCGATCGAGAAAGGCGCGCCGCTGCGACTCGTCCATGGTTCGCAGCTGTGTGATGCAATCGTGTCCGGGGTTGCGTTCACTGAATGCGGCACTGACCAGCTCGAGATAGTCGAACGACGGCAGTGCCACGATGTAGTTGCCGTCCCGAGCGCGCACCACCGCCTCGATCACCGATAGCAGCCGATCGAGACTTTGCCGCCGGTTGCGATAGCGCACCGATACATCAGGTACCACGACGACGCGCAGTTGCCCCGCGTCGAACGGGCTCGGCAGCTGCAACGATTTTGGTTCTGGCACGCCGTGCAATCGAGCGTACAGCGCAAGTGGCTTGAGAGTGGCAGAGAACCGAACGTGCGCATGGAAGGCCGCGAGCGACTCCGCGATGTGATGACCCGGATCGAGGCATCGCACGTCGAGTGACCAGCGACTACGATCACCGCGCAAGAACACTGCGAATCGCTCTGGCGAGTACCAGGACTCGGTACGCAGCAGGCGTGACAGGGCGAAGGTCAGCGAGCGCAGGGCGGAGCCGCCCTCCATCGCGTGCGGCTCGCCCAGGTGTGCTTCGAACACGCCCTGCGCCGCGCGCAGCAACCCCTGCGGCAATGGCACGGCGCATTCGTAGTCATCAGCGCGCTGGCCGCATTCACGCACATGCACGCGTTTGAACGCCATTGCCTTGCGGTCGAACGACTCGATGGCGCGCCGGACTGGCGCCGCCAGCTGTTCAGCGAGAGCGTTCGCCACCATCGATCGGTCGACGATGGCGGACAGCGAGTCCCGAACTCGATCACCGAGTTGGTGTGCTTCGTCGACCAGCAGTGCGGTTCGATCGCGGGTCGTACCTTGCAGGCGCTGGAATCGCACGACAGGATCGAATACATAGTTGTAGTCGCACACCACGACGTCGCTCCAGGCCGCTGCATCGAGCGACAGCTCGAACGGACAGACGCGATGCAGGCGCGCAACGCGCTCGACCTCGCTGCGGTCGATGACGCCAGACGCGAGCACATCGCTGAGCGCGCTTGGGAGTCGATCGTAGTAGCCCCTTGCGAATTCACACAGGTCGGGATCGCAGATCGGTTCAGGCTGGAAGCAGATCTTGTTCTTGGCTGTGATGACCGTTGCGCGCATCGGCCCTGCGGACGGGCGCAGTTGGCGCAGTGACTCGAGCGCTGCATTGGCGCCCGTGCCGCGGGAGGTGACGAACACCGCGCGATCGATTTTGTCATCGCCCATGGCCCGCAGCGCGGGGAACAGGACGCCTGCGGTTTTGCCGGCGCCCGTGGGTGCCTCCGCAATGAGCGCTCCACCGTCGCGCACCGCGCGATAGACTTCGCGCGCAAGCTGTCGCTGTGAATCGCGAAACGATGCAAATGGAAACTCGAGCACCTTCAGCGCGCGATTGCGCCGCCGGCGATGCCGGTCGAGGCGCGCGATTGCGAGCACGAATCTGCGCAAACAACGCTCGAGGAACTGGCTCAGTTCCGCGGCACTCATTCGCGTGTCGAATGTGGTGACCGCGAGCGTGTCGGGATGGCAATACAGCAGCCTCAGGCGAAACCACTTGGACTCGTTTCCCGCCGCGATCAGGAGCCCGGCGTAGAGCTTGAGCTGACCGACGTGAATGGCCCCCGCGTGGGCATGCATCGCTAGAGGCTCGATGCGGGTGGTCTTGAACTCCTCGAGCAGTGGGTCTTCGCCTGTGAAATCACACCCATCGATTCGGCCCGAGATCGCGACCGAGCGCCGGCCTATTCGCAGATCGCATGTCACCCCGACTTCGCGCTGATACCCATCTTCTGACAACCGGGTCTGCTGCAGTCGCTTCTGAGTGGCGATACCTTCATCGGCCCGCGTCGACTCCTCGAACCGATAATGAATGTCACCTTCACGGCAGCAGAACTGGGCGAGGTCCCTGGCGGAAATCTTCACCATGACACTCGCAGTACCCGTGCAGGCAGGTCGTGACGTCGAAAGAACTCGAACCAGATCCGCTGCTCGGGCCGAATCTGATCGCCTGGCCCTTTGATCTCGACGAACTCGTATCGGCGCTGACCGTAGAGAACAACCAGATCGGGAAAGCCCGTGCGGGCCTGCTGCAGATCGTCGAGCATGTAGTCGAACATCGTGCACCAGTGGGTTGCGGGAATGTCGCGCAGCGCCCGCTCGAGAAAGGTCGCATCCAGGTTATTCCAGTTCACCAACGCGCTACTGACGCCGGCGCGTTCGCGGGCGACGCGCATCACCGAATCGTACAGTTGCCCGTCGCCCCGATAGCGCAGGAGCCGGTCTGCAATCGATGCGCTGCGGACGCTGCGAAAGTCCGGCCAGTACAAATCCAAGGGCCGGTCTTGATACCCATTGACGAATGCACCAGGCACGGGCGCGAACACGTCGTCCCAGAAGGCAAGTCCGAGCATCCCGAGTGGCAGCTGATTCTCGAGATGCCGGCCGACACCACCGGTGCTGATCAGTCGGGCCAGTGCCGTACATTCGACGTTGGATTGCGGCGGGCCCTCGATCACGAGGAGATCTTCCTGCAGTCGCGGTCGACGACGCCCAAACCCGTCTGCGAACAGACGCTCCGTGGCAGTCAGCGGCAAAGCGGCGATATGCGTCAGCAGCGATTTCGCACCTTGATCATCGCCAAGCCGGTGCAGGATACGCACCATGCGCTCACGTGCGGGCGGCCGGCCGGCCCGTCCGTAAGCGGTCAGCGCGACATCGAAGTCCTTGGCGCGTTCAGCACGTTGCCCCACGGCGTGAAGCACTCGCACGCGCCGCTGTTCGAGCGTGCGATCGGGTTCTCGGCACCAGAGCTCATCGATGATGGCCTGCGCATCTCGACGGACCCACTGCACCTCCAATCGATGCGCCCAGCTGCGCAACTGCGCAATAGCGAGAAACCGCTCGAGGCGATCGCGCGAGTCGAACTGACGCGTGTTTCGATCGATGGCGTAATTTTCGTACGCAACGATGCCCAGATCTTCGAGCACGAAGGTAGCAAGATCGCTGCTGTGGTCACCGAAGAACAACAGGCTGCAGCGGGCGAGCACATCGTCGCAGCTGAGCGTGCACCAGGAGTATTGCCGCGCTATTCGAGCGCGAATGAGCGCGTCCGGATACGACGCGCAGATTCTGGCAATCCAATCGGGCTTGAGCTCGCGCCGGTGCGCGGGGAACACGGTCCGCAGCTCTACGCGTGTCAGGCGGGCCAGCAGGACGTCTGCGGGACACGGCCCGTCCATGCCAATCAAGTCGACGTTGGCCAGTTCGTGCAGGGCATCGCCGAGGTTCGACACCTCCGCATAGGCGAGCGAGTCGACCCGATATATGGGGCCGCTACGGCTCCACAGCCGAGCGAGCAGCCGTATGGCATCCGTGCTCAGGGCGCGGATTGTGGCCAAGGTCGCCTGCTCTCGCAACGAAAGCAGGTCGCTATACTGACCTTCGACTCCATCGATCAGCTGCCGAACACGGTCGGCGTAGTAGTCAGCGGGTGGGGGTCGCCGAGGGTCGAGCATTGACTACTCGTTGCGCGAAGAGATACACGGCATTATAGGGACACATGTATGGATTTACAGTGGTTGGGCTTGTACCCATGATCGTGTCGCCCTTTTGCCTGTGCACCACCGTGACCGGCAAATCATTGGCCAACCTCCTCGAGACGAGTGACAAAGGAGGTTCATATCGTGATGAGCACCCCTGGTTCGCAGCCCGGGAACTCCTCATTCGCGAACTCAACGCAGCGCGATCCGTGCCGCTGATATTCGTAGTCGAAGACACCGGCGTGGAGGCGGAACTGAGCCACTGGACAGTGGCAACCGAAATCGATGTCGTCACGCTGCACCGCGGATCGTGGGCGACGCGCGTCCAGTTCTCGGCGCTACGACCCGTCAATCCGATCTGGTCGGCACTGGATAGCGTGTTGCTCAAGCCTGGGGATGATCAACTCGCGCGGGAAGCCGTGGAACCCATCCGTCGGCACCGACAGCCGCTCGATGCTCGACACGTGCACCCATACGCGATCTGTGAAACGCCCGCATTCATCGTCGATGACGCTGCACAGTAGTGCAGCGGAAGATCGACGAGTCGGACTATTTGGCGATGGTCTGCACGGGTGGTTCCGCGCCTTCGTCCTGAATGCGCAGCCATACTTCTTTGCGATGTACGGCGGCACGCTTCGGTGCGTCGATTCCGAGGTGCACCTGGCTCCCACGAATCTTCAGCACTTTCAGCTCGATCTCGTCGTCGATCATGATCGACTCGCCGGCACGCCGGGTGAGCACCAGCATCGCAAATCCCTCGTTCGAATGAAGTAGATGTCCTTTCTCGCAGGGCAAATGTAACCCGGTAGTCGGCTCGTGTTCTGTGACACCCATGTAACTTTGCGCACGACTTCGTCTGCAGAAAATTCGCGATTGTTTACGGCTCGCGAACATCCAGCGAGTCAGTGTGATTCAGGTCTCAGTTCGCGGTCGATTGGTCGGGGTGATCCACCGACTCACCGGCTTCTACTTCCAGTTCGTCCGCTTCGCTCACGGATTGTCCCGATTCATCGGCTGACGCATCTTTGTCATCGACGACGAATTCAGAAACGACTTCGTCGCCCTCTTCCGCCGCATCTGCCGTTTCCTTGGGAAATGCCTTACGCACCGGGGCGCCCAATTCGCGTAACTGTTCGACCTGCCGCACCAGATTTCCGCGTCCAGTCGCGAGTTTCCTCATTGCATCCTGATAGTTTTGATCGGCAGTGCGCAGCGTGGCACCAAGCCGCGCCAGGTCTTCCATCGCGGACCGCAGCTTGTCGTACAACGCACCTGCGCGCTGTGCGATCTCCTGCGCATTGCGGCTCTGCTTTTCGTAACGCCATACGTTGTGAATGATGCGCAGTGTCATCATCAGCGTCGTCGGGCTGACGATCACGATGCGTCGGTTGAATGCCTCGGTGAAGAGGCCCGGATCCTGCTGCAACGCGAGCGTGAATGCCGACTCGATGGGAACGAATAGCAGCACGAAGTCGAGCGAGCGAACACCCTGGAGGCGATCGTAGTCCTGCTCCGCCAGACGCTTGGCCTGAGCACGTAGGTCCGCGACGTGTTGTCGCAATAGCCGCTCGCGCTCTGCTTCGTCCTCCGCGGCCAATGCGCGCTCATAGGCGACGAGCGATACTTTGGAGTCGACCACGATGTCCTTGTCGTCAGGCAGATGAATGATGATGTCCGGTCGCTTGACCTCACCCGACTCGCTACGGTGCGAAGCCTGCACACTGTACTCGTGATCTCGTCGCAGGCCCGAGGAGTCGAGGACGCGCTCCAGAACGAGTTCCCCCCAATTGCCCTGCACCTTCTTGTCGCCCTTGAGCGCGCGCGCAAGGCTCTCCGCTTCCTCGTTGATGCGTTCACTCGCGCGCTGGAGATTCCTCACCTCAGTGAGCAGCGAGGCACGGTCCTTCGACTCGGTGACATAGACCAGCTCGACCTTCTGCTTGAACTCTGACAGCTGTTCTCGAAACGGCGTCAACAGATCATCGAGCTGGGTCTTGTTGTTACGCGCAAACGTCTGACCATGCTCTTGGAAGATGCGTTGCGCGAGCAGTTGAAACTCTCCCTTCAACTGTTCGCTCGACGCCTTGAACATCGCTTCCTTTTCGGCGAAGGATCGTGACGTCTCGGATAGGCGGGTCTCCAGTTCGGTCGCGCGCCGTGCGGCGGACACTTCCTGGTTTCGTACGGCTTCGAGGGACTGGATCAGTTCATCGGCGCGGGTAGCGAGCTGATCGCGCTGGGCCGTGAGCGAAGCCACTTCCACCGCAAGCTGACGTGCTTCGCGGTTCGACTGGTCACGTTCCAGCAATGCCTGCTTGTGGGTGGTCTCCGCCTTGACGGAATCGCGCACCCGCGCATCGAGACGCTCCTCGAGCAGTTGCCGTTCGGCAAGCGCTTTCTCTGCCTGGCGCTTCAGTCCCGCTTCGAATGCACGGTCGCGGACCCTTCCCAGATACAGCATGAGGGCGACCGCCATGATCGACGCACCAAGGATGAATCCTGTGAGGAGGAACTCGGCCTGTTCGGACATGAACACCATCAGTTATTTCGAACTCGAGAGGTCAAGCCGGAGCTCAATGGCCGCTGCCAACGCCTCCCCGGCATCCGGATGATGCTGTTAGTATGCGGGAACTCCATCGAGCTTGCCGAGCGCGTTGAACTCCAACCCCACCGCCGCAACCGTTCTCATCATCGATGACGATGCCCAGCACGCCGCGAGCGTTCGTGACCTCTTGGACGCGCAGGGCTACGCGATCTCCACGACCACCGATGGTCGCGAGGGACTACGTCGCATTCTGGATCGCCGCGTTGACGTGCTGATCCTCGATCTGAACATGCCGCAGACCAGCGGACTCGACGTGCTCGACGCCCTTCACAGTATGCCAGCCTCGGAGATGGACCGACCCAAGACCATCGTGCTGAGCGGCGAGTCCGACATATCACAGGTGGCACCTGTACTGCGGCTCGGCGCGTACGACTACCTCACGAAGCCCTACGATCCCGCGCAGCTGCTCAAGGCCGTGAGGAACGCGGTCGAGCGGTGCCAACTGGAACGTGAGCGTGCGTTGCTCGTGGCGGCTCGAGAAGCCGATCACGAGCGCCATGCGTTCCTGGTCAACGCGGCGCCGGATCTGATCTACCTGCTCGACGCCGACGGTCGGCTGCAGTTTCACAACAATCACCTCGCCGACGTGTTCGGAACCACAGCCAGGTCAGCGGTCGGTCAGCACTGGCGCGAGGTCGTGCCGAAGGACTTGCACACTGCGCTCGAGCATCGGGTGAACGAGCGCCGGACATCCGGTCGCGCGACGCGGCACTTGGAAGTCGAACTGCACGGTGCACGTGGCGACGCGCGCACGCTCGAGTTGTCCTCGACCGGCATATACGACGCGACTCGCCCCGCTGCGGACTCGTTCAGAGGCACGTACGGCGTTGTGCGTGACATCACTGCCGCGCGCCGCGCCAATCAGGCATTGGCTCAGAGCCAGGAGAAGTTTCGCGCCTTGTTCTACAGCAGCCCCGATGCGGTGTTCATCAGCCACCTTGAGGATGGCTCGATCATCGAATGCAACGAGAACTTCGTGCGCATCATGGATGGGACGTCGAATCGCCCGATCGACAACGATGCACTCGTATGGGGCGATAGGAGTGCTCGCCTGGCTTTTGCACGACGTTTGCAGCAGTCGCCGGATCGTTACAGTGAGGTATTCACTACGCATCGGAACGGCTCGACGCGCACACATGAGGTCACAGCGCGGCTGCTCACGCTCGACGGCGATACCTGCATCGTCGCAAGCGTTCGTGATCTGACGGCTCAAAAGCAGGCAGAAGAAGATCGCCTGAACCTGCAGACCAAGCTGCAACAGGCCAGCAAGATGGAAGCGATCGGACAGCTCGCGGGCGGCATCGCGCACGATTTCAACAACATCCTTGCCAGCATCATCGGCTATACCGAACTCGCCATGGTCGCGGCGCCGCGCACTGATCCGGCGCAGGTGAAGAGCTACCTGGGGGAGGTCGTGACTGCTGGTCAGCGCGCGCGCGATCTGATCTCGCAGATGCTCACCTTTACCCGCGCCCACCGTGGTAACGCGGTCGCTACTGACATTGCGGTCACCATCGGCGAAGTGTCGCGCATGTTGCGGGCGGCAATCCCGAAATCCATCGACATTCGTAACGAATTTGCAGACGTGCCCATGGTGAGAGTCGATCCGATTCAGCTGCAACAGGTGTTGATCAACCTGCTCGTCAACGCCAGTGACTCAATCACCGGCAACGGGCGCATCGACGTGCGCGTGCGCACCGCGGTTGCTGCAGGCCACTGCGTGGCCTGCAACTCGCCGCTCCAGGGATCGTATGTCGAGCTTGCGGTGTCCGACACCGGACACGGGATCGAACGCGACTTGCTGCCGCGCGTATTCGATATGTTCGTTTCGACGCGCGATCCGGGACGTGGTACAGGCATGGGCCTTTGGCTCGTAAACACCATCGTTCACGAATACGGTGGCCACCTTCTGGTGGATACGAGCAGCAAAGGCACCACCTTTCACGTCTACCTGCCGAGCGGTGAGCGCGCAGCGCTCGTCCGCGCCGAGTTGGAGCCGGTCGCCGACGCACCACCAATCAAAGGTCACGTGCTGGTCATCGATGATGAAGTGTCTGTCGGCAACTTCATCGGCGAAGTACTACGCAACGCAGGATACGAAGCCGTGGTCTACAACGACGCGGCGGCGGCGATCGACCATCTCACCCGGCGCGCGAGCGAGATCTCGCTCGTACTGACGGACTTCGCCATGCCTCAGTTCACGGGGCTGGATGTTGCCGAGGCCGCCGGCGCCCTGGACACGCGCATCCCAGTGGTCATCGTGACGGGGTTCGCCGACCGGACCGACAAGGCCCGGATGGCGCGTCTAGGCGTGTCGCGCCTGTTGACTAAACCGTTCCGAATCGAGGCGCTGCTCGGCGTGGTGCGCGAACTGGTGCTGTCGAGCGATCGCGCTGACGTCAGTACCCCGTAGCTTCGAGCTTCGATCGCGATGAGCGAATCGCGCGCAGGTCTTCGCTCGCCGCCCGCGATAGAAACCCGCCGTCGGAGCCCAGCGTCACGAAGTTGAAACCCGCCTCGAGATAGGTGCGCGTCGCCTCGACGCTGCTCGTGTGAATGCCAATCGCCGTACCGGCATTGCGACACGCAGTTTGAATCGCGGCCACTGCCGCAATGTGGCGCGCTTCGCCGAAGTCCCCGACAGGGCGCAACCCCAATGCAAGTGCAAGATCCGACGGGCCGATGTAGACGCCATCGACACCGGGGGTGGCGGCGATTTCCGCGGCATTGGCAAGTCCATCGGCGGTTTCGATCATCACGATGCATGCAATTTCGCCGTTCGCCTCGCTTGCGTAGCCGGCGCCCCCGTACAGCGCAGCTCGAATGGGACCAAAGGAGCGATAACCATCTGGCGGATATCGACACGCCGCGACCGCCGCACGTGCCTCCTCGGCGTTGTTGACCATCGGCACGATCACGCCCATCGCGCCGGCATCGAGTGCCTTCATGATTTCGTAGGGCTCGTTCCAAGGCACGCGCACGATTGGCGTCGCGTCGGTCGTGGAAATGGCCGGCAGCATGTGGGTCAGGTCAGCGTAGTCGATGAGCCCATGCTGCAGATCGACGCACAACCAGTCGAAGCCGAGATTTGCCATGACCTCGGCGGTGTACGAGTTCGGAATCGACAGCCACCCGCCCACCGTCTGTTTGCCGGCACGCCAGGCTGCCAGCGATTTGTTCGTCTTCATCGGTCGATCATCCACTGGTTGCGAGTTGACAACAGTGCCCTGCCCGGCCGCGCGAGGTCAACGTCGTGTCTTGCAGCGGCACAACCGTCGACGCGTCGTCTGGTTCGAGTCAATCGAGCGTGCCAGAATCTCAGGTCCTCACACCGCATCGAAGAGGTCGGCATTGGACATTCGTGACATCAGACGGGCAACGGAGAAAGTCACCGGCAAGGGCCAGCCCTACGAAATGGTGCCGCAGGTCGTCGATGGTGTGACGTTTCGGGTGTTCAAGGGCGCGCCGGAGAACCTGCGCGCGTTGTTCAAGTCGAGCCTCGCGCATGCCGACCGTGACTTCTATGTATTCCAGACGCATCGCTCGACCTTCGCTCAGACCTGGGAACGGGCGGCACAAGTCGCCAACGCGCTGATCAAAGAAGGCGTGCAGCCCGGAGACCGGATTGCCATTGCGGCGCGCAATTATCCCGAGTGGATTTTCGCCTTCATGGGCATCACCTCGATCGGTGCAATCGCCGTGTGCATGAATGCCTGGTGGACCACGGAAGAACTCGCGTATGGACTCTCCGACAGCGGCGCGCGGCTGGCATTTGCCGATAGCGAGCGGCTGGAGCGACTGCGGCCATTGGCAGACTCTCACCCGGTCGACATCGTGACGATCCGCGTGCCAGAAGGCATGCAAAGCAAAGGCACGCGAACCTGGGATGCCTTCGTCGCTGGTCAGTCCGCTGCAATGCCGGAGCCCGTGGTGCATCCGGACTCCAACGCGACAATTCTCTACACCTCCGGCTCCACTGCGCACCCCAAGGGCGTGCTCGCGACCCATCGCAGCATCATTCACGCCGTGCTGGGTTGGGAGTGCGGCGTAGCGATCGCGGTAGAAATGGCACCGGAACTGGCAGACCCCAACCCCGAGTTTCACCCGGCCATGATGCTGGCCGTACCGCTGTTTCACGTGGCCGGCCTCAATGTTCAGTTCATGTCGTCTTTTCGCAACGGCCGCAAGCTCGTCGGCATGTACAAGTGGGACCCCGAGGAAGCCCTTCGCCTCATTCAGGACGAACGCATCACGGGCTTCAATGGCGTTCCCACGATGTCCTGGGAGCTGGTGCAGTCGCCCAATTTCGACAAGTTCGATCTGCGCAGTCTCAAGTCTGCAGGTGGCGGCGGGTCTGCCATGGCCCCCGAGCACTCCCGTCAGATCAACAGTCGCCTGACGCCCAATGGCGGTGTCGCTGGTACCGGCTACGGCATGACCGAAACCAATGGTCTGGGTACATCGATCTCGGGCGCTGACCTGCTCGAACGACCGCGCAGCGCCGGCCGCCCCATACCCCCGGTCGTGACGATGAAGGTGGTCGATGTGGCCGGCAACGAAGTGCCGCGGGGTGAGACCGGTGAAATCTGGTTTCATGGCGCGATGAACTTCCGTGGCTACTGGAACAAGCCCCAGGCGACTGCGGAGACCCTGTCCGACGGCTGGGTCCACTCCGGGGACATCGGCCACATGGACGATCAGGACTTCGTGTTCATCACCGACCGTGCCAAAGACATGATCATCCGCGGCGGTGAGAACATCGGCTGCCAGGAAGTGGAGGCCGTGCTGTGCGATCACCCGAGCGTCTCCGAGGCCGCGGTGTTCGGCGTGCCGGATGAACGGCTTGGCGAGACCGTGGCCGCGGTCGTCATGCACCGCCCCGGCAAGTCGCTGAACGCAGCGGAGCTGCGCGCCTATGCGCTAGAACACCTGGCGAAATTCAAGGTGCCCGACCACATTCGGATCGTGAGCGAGCAATTGCCGCGCATTGCATCGGGCAAGATCTACAAGCGCGGGCTGAAAGACGAGTTGATCGCCGCGCTCGACAGTGCGGCTTCCAAAAGCGGAGGGTCGAAGCATGGCTGACAAGAAACGCGTCGCGATACAGATACCCGCGCACGCGCGCAAGGGCAGCGTCGAGCAGCGCTATGCCCTCGAACTCGAAGCGCTGGCGCCGATCGCCGACATCGTCGAGATTCAGTCGAGCACGCCGGCAGAGTTTCTGGAGGGCGCGAAGGACGTTGACGCCATCATCACGTCCTGGGGCATCCACATCGACCGACAGATCATCACCGGTCTCACGCGCTGCGCCGTGATCGGTGTTGGCAGCGTGGGTGTCGATATGGTCGATATAGAGGCCGCGACCGAAGCGGGCATCGTCGTCACCAACGTTCCGGACGTATTCATCGAAGAAGTAGCGGACCACGCCATGATGTTGCTGCTTGCGGCCGGGCGACGGTCGAAGTACATGGAAACACTGATCGCTTCCGGCGACTGGTTCAAGGGTCGCGCGGTGCTGTCGGAAGTACCACGACTCATGGGCACCACGCTCGGACTGGTTGCATTCGGCAACGTTGCCCGTTGTGTCGCGCGCCGCGCCAAACCATTCGGCATGCACGTGATTGCCTACGACCCCTACCTGAGTGAACTGACGATGTCGGCAGAGGGCGTCGAGCCGGTGTCCCTCGATGAGTTGCTTGCGCGGTCGGACTACATCTCGATGCATGCGCCCTTGAACGATGAAACCCGACACATGCTGTCCAGCGCCCAGTTTCGCGCGATGAAACCTTCCGCGGTCGTGATCAACACCGGACGCGGACCCACAATCGATGAGCGCGCGATGATCGAAGCCCTGCGTGCCGGTGAAATCGCGGCAGCGGGGTTGGATGTCCTCGAGCAGGAGCCGCCGGACCCGAACAATCCGCTGCTGACGATGGCGAACGTCATCCTCTCGCCACATGTTGCTTCTGCTACCACGCGTATGCGCCCGGAGACCCGCCGCCGCACCGGTCGCGAAGTGGCATTGGTGCTGCGCGGACGATGGCCGATGAGCTGCGTCAATCCGACCGTGTTGCCGCGCACGAACCTCGAGCGCTGGCAACCCTACCCCATGGTGCGCGGGCCGAATCGCTAAAAGGGGCCGCCACGGAAAATTCAACTCCGGGAAGTCCCCGGTTTCGCAGCCTGGCGGTGGATAGAGATACTTGAAGGGCATCAGCCAAAGTCAGGTACCAACGTGCTCAAGGAAGTTTCCGGCGACATTCTCAATTCCAAGGCCGCAGCCATTGCCCATGGCGTCGCCCCGAATGACCATTTCAATCAGGGCCTCGCGCTGTCCCTGCGGGAATACGTGCCGGCGATGTACAAGGATTTCCGCCACTACTGCCAGGTCGCGCATCCGAAGCCGGGGAGCATCTGGACCTGGGCAGCACCGGACGGCCGGCGGTTCGTCAACCTGATGACGCAAGCGCCACCCGCAAGCGAGGGTGCTAACCCCGGCACGGCATCCGTCCGCAACGTCAAAGCGGCGCTGAAGGAGCTGCGCAAGCTGATCCAGGACGAAAAGCTCACGAGCATCGCCTTGCCGCGACTGGCCACCGGGGTTGGCGGACTCGATTGGGACGCGGTGAAACCACTGATCGAAGCACAACTCGACGACCTCGACATTCCCGTCTACCTGTACACGACCTACCGCAAAGGGGTGACCGCAATCGAGTGATCCGCCGCTGATTGAGTCTCAACACCACCGCCGAACGCTGCGGCAATAGGCGTCGTAGGCATCCCCATGCAGCGTCGACAGGTGCGCTTCTTCGAGGCGCACCTGCACCTGCATCAGGATCTCGCCGGCAACGAGGAGCGCAATCGTTACCGCCGAAGGCAGCAGCACGAACAACCCCAGCAGAGTCACACGCATCGACAGGAAGATCGGATTGCGCGAGTACCCGAACAGGCCGTGACGGACGAGCGTGGTCGAGTGGGCCTGATCGATGCCGATCCGCCATGAATTTCCCATTTGCGCTTGGGCGACGAGTAGCAACAACAGCGACACTCCGAGCAACGTGCCGGCTGCAACCTGAACAGCGAAGCTGGGCTCGAACAGCATCATGCGCGAGCGCGTTGCCGGCGACAGCATGAGCGGCGCGGTTGCGACGATTGCGCATCCCGCCATCACCAGTCCCACCATGCGGCCGACATAGCCGTGTGCGTCGTCGCCATGGGCGAGCACGAAGGGGTTCAGTCCCGTGCGCCGATAGACAACATAGGACCGCCAGCCGAATGCCAACGCGAAGTAGCAGACGAAATAGGCAAATACACCGTAGTGCACGATCGCGTCATTCACGGGGCGCCGCTCCAATGCGATTAAGAGACGGCTGCACCATAGACCCTATAGCGACTAGAGATTCAAGGCCTGGGATTGGTAGCGCTCGGATGCGTCGACAGCGCTTCGATCACTCGGCAACTCTCCACCGCACCGCCCCGACACTGCTCGATCATGCGCTCGAGTTCCATACCCAACGCAGTCAGTTTGACAATGCGTTGCTGCACATCGGCGAGCTGGCGTCGGGCAATGCGGTCGGCGCCATCACAGGGCGCTTCGGGCGAGTCCGCGAGCGCCAACAGTTCGCGAATCGACTCGAGCGAAAACCCGAGTTCGCGACCATGGCGAATGAAGTTCATGCGCTCGAGATGGGCGGCATCGAATCGGCGTTGTTGACCGTCGCTGCGGGGCGGCGCGGGCATGAGCCCGATCTGCTCGTAGTAGCGAATTGTCTGGACACCACAACCAGACGCTCGAGCAAGCTGACCAATCGAATAACTCAACGCTTGCACCTACAGCCACTATAGGAATTATCGTACCCATCTGAACCGGCATGGAAAAGGTACGCGAATGTCAGCCGACTGCTGCAACGACAGCGCCGAGTTCGACGGTGCATCGCCACAATACCGGCGCGCGCTTCTCGCGGTGATCGCCATCAACGCGGTGATGACCGTCGTCGAGTTCGGCGCCGGCATTCAGGCGCAGTCTCAGGCGCTGCAGGCCGACGCCCTCGACTTTCTGGCCGACACCCTGACCTACTCCATCAGCCTGTATGTCATCGGTTCCGCAAGCA
This sequence comes from Pseudomonadales bacterium, assembly GCA_041738285.1. Lineage (GTDB taxonomy): Bacteria > Pseudomonadota > Gammaproteobacteria > Pseudomonadales > Azotimanducaceae > SZUA-521. The sequence goes on from JBGSQB010000062.1 coordinate 29,261, forward strand.
CCGTGCGGGCGCGCGCGGCACTCGGTAAGGCCGCGCTGCTGTTGGCGTCGGGTTGTTGGGTGCTCGGTTCGACCGTCTATCGCGCCTTTGCGGAATCGATGCCAGATGCGCAGACCATGGGCGCGATCGGTGCCATCGCCCTCGCGGCGAATCTGACGAGTGTCGTGATCCTGCTGCGCTATCGTGACGGTGACGCCAACGTACGCTCGGTGTGGCTGTGCAGCCGCAACGATGCCATTGGCAATTTCGCGGTGCTGCTTGCAGCCGCGGGCGTCTGGGGTACGGCTTCGATCTGGCCCGATCTCGTGGTTGCTGCTCTCATGGCGAGCCTCTTTGTCGGGGGCGCGTTGTCGATCTGCCGACAGGCTTTGGGGGAGCTTCGAACTCTGGCATCTTGACTTGAATATGATTCTAGAGATGGCTATTCAACATATTGATTATTATCATTTTATGATGACAACATGATGGGCATAGGAGTCTACGCGCCACTGAACGAACACGCGATGCCGGTGTCGCGACTCCCCCGCGCGGTGGAGAAGCGCGGCTTCGACTCGATGTGGGTGCCGAGCATTCGTACATCCCGATCAACGGCAACACACCGTGTCCGGCGCGCGGCCACCTCACGCGCGATTTCGCGCGCACCCTTGATCCCTTCGTCGCGCTCACCGCCGGCGCCGAGGAGATCGGCATCAGCGCCTTCGGTCTGCCACCCGATGCCGACACTACTGCACAGTTTCGCAATGCCGGCGTCGAGCGCGTGATCTTCGCCATCAATCCTGGCGACCAAGATGAAATGCTGCTGCGCCTGGACCGCTGCGCGGCATTGGCACAGCGCGAGTGATAGCGCGCCAACCGATGATCACAACTTGGGGCGAGCGCGTGTCAAGCGACGCGACGTGGCCCGAGTATCCGCGTCCGCAACTCGTGCGAGACGACTGGATCAATCTCAACGGCCTGTGGCAGTACGCCATTGCACCGAAACGCGCTGCGATGCCGGCGCGTTGGGACGGTGAGATCCGCGTGCCGTTCTGCGTCGAAAGCCATCTGTCCGGCGTTGAACGTCGCGTGGCCGACGATGAACGGCTCTGGTACCGGCGCGCATTTCATCTCGCGGCAGCCGATGCCCGCACCCTGCTGTACTTCGGCGCTGTCGACTACAGCGCGACCGTGTTCATCAATGGTGCATTCGTTACGAGCCATGTCGGCGGCTTCGATCCGTTCACCGTCGACATCACCGACTACATCGATGCGGGTAACAACGAGCTGGTGGTCGCGGTCGACGATCCGACCAGCGCGACAGATCAGCCACGCGGCAAGCAGCATCTGAAGCCGCAAGGCATCTGGTACACACCGGTCACCGGTATCTGGCAGACGGTTTGGCTCGAACAGGTGCCGCGCGACAACCACATCGCGGAAGTGCGCGTCACGCCCGACCTTGCGGACGAGTCGATTGAAGTTGAGGTGCTGCTCGGCCGGCCAACCCGCGACTCGGCGATCGCGATACGCCTGACCGTACGACTGGAAGATCAGGCCATTGTCGAGATGATTGCGCCCGCCGAGCGCACATTGCGCATTCCGATACCATCGCCCGCACGCTGGTCGCCGCAGACGCCAACGCTATACGATCTCGATGTCGAACTGGTGCGCGTTCGAAACCCACTGCCGGCAGCGAACGAACAACAGGCGGCTGCGAGTCTGATGCGCCAAGTCCCGCTGCGCGGCGCGACTGAAGCGGCGCTGTATGCGTCGAACGCGGCAGTCGAAAGCGTTTTGGATTCCGCGCGTAGCTACTTCGGCATGCGCAGCATCGCTGTGCGTCCGCATGCACAGACGCACCAACCCACGCTGCTGCTGAACGGCGAACCGGTGTTTCACCTGGCGACACTCGATCAGGGCTGGTGGCCCGACGGGCTGTACACGCCGCCCGCGGATGAGGCCATCGTCTACGAGATCGAGTTTCTGAAATCCGCTGGATTCAACGCAGTGCGCAAGCACATCAAAGTGGAGCCGGCTCGCTACTACTACCACTGCGATCGGCTCGGCCTCCTCGTCTGGAAGGATATGCCGAGCGGATTTCTGCCGGCGCAGTTCGTGGCACCAAACGATGAAGGTGAAGCGCTGCGCTCGTCGGTGAGCACCGAAGCCTATGAACTCGAACTGCAGCGCATGATCAACCGGCTGCGCAACCATCCGAGCATTGTCGTGTGGGTGCTGCACAACGAAGGCTGGGGGCAGTTCGATTCGGCGCGGCTTTGCGCACGCGTGAAATCGCTCGATCCAACACGTCCGGTCAATGCGGTCAGCGGCTGGCGTGGCGTCAGCGCAGGCGATCTGATCGATCGGCACGACTACGATCCAGAGCCCACATCACCGAAAGAGGATGGCGTGCGTGCGATCGTGATCGGCGAATATGGCGGCATCGGCTGGCCCATTGCGGCGCATCTTTGGAACCCGGACATGCGTAACTGGGGCTATCAGACATTTCACAGTCAGAAGGCATTGATGCAGGCGTACGCACGGACCACGGCCGCCATCGTTCGCGCCCACCGTGAACACGGCGTGTGTGCGGCGGTGTATACGCAGACGACGGACGTCGAAGGTGAAGTGAATGGCCTTCTGACTTACGACCGGCGCGTTGAGAAGTTGCCGCGCAACTGGCTCGCCGCGATGCACGCATCACTGGTTTAGTCACGCGGCGATGGTATAGTCCGGCCGATGCGTGTGCATACCCTCCTGCTAGGCCCTGTGTTCGTGGTTGCGCTGCTGTTCGTGCAGAGCAGCGGTCTGCACACCCACGCAAGCGTTGATGGCGTTGCCGACCTGCATGGTACCCACTTCCACGAAATCGGCATCGACCAGCACGATCACGAAGGCGATTCAGATCGTTCCCTGTTCGATCTGGGCGTTAACCCGCTGAAGAACTTCATGTTCATCGCGACGCTCGCACTCGGACTGACGTTGGCACTGCGCGCGGATCGCAACTGGGTGCCGATCACGTTGCATGCCCGCCCGCGCGGCCACGTTCGCTGGCGTCCTCCGCTGCGCGCCCCCCCTTCACAGATCTCCTGAATTTGCGTCGTCGGCGCGCGATCTATGGTCGTCACGCGCCGCACTGACACTCCGTTCCTGTTAAGCGAAGCCATGGCTATGGCCGTATCGGGAGATTGACATGAGGACTTCGACTGGGCGTCGCGCCGCCCGCATCGGCATGCTACTGCTGTCTACGAGCGTCAGCGCCGCCCAACCAGAGACGCGCATCACGCTGAATGAAGCGCTCGCAAGAAGCCTTGCGAGCAACCCTGAACTGGTCGCGTTCGGGTATCGACTGGAGGCACTCGATGGTCGGCTGGAACAGGCCGGCCTCGCGCCGAATCCAGAGTTGACCGTCGCGTTCGAGGACGCATTGGGCACCGGCGATTTCAAGAACGCTGACAAGGCAGAGACCACCGTCACTCTCGGCTGGATCCTGGAGCGTGGTGTGCGCGAACACCGGGTGGGTACGGTGCGGGCGCAGGCATCACTCGCTGCGGTTGATCGGGATGTGTTGCGATTGGATGTTGCCGCCGAGACAGCGCGCGGCTATCTCGCCGTGCTCGAACATCAGGCTCGCCGAGTGGTTGCGCAGGAATCCGTAGATCTTGCTGACCGTGCCATCGCGGCGGTGAAAGGCCGGGTCGACGCGGGCCGAAGTCCGGCCGCCGAACTCGCCCGAGCACGCGCGGCACTCGCGACCGCAAAGCTCGCCCGAGATGATGTAGCCCACGAACTGTCGGCTGCTCGTCACCGGCTCGCCGCGCATTGGGGATCCCTCGAGCCCGACTTTCGGGAAATCTCAGGGGATGCCTTCGCTCTGCCGGCGCCGGTCTCGTTCAGCGACTTGCGCGAACAGGTTCGTCGCAGTCCCGACATCGAACGACTCCTGTCGAGCGAGCGCACCAACGAAGCCGAGCTGCGGCTCGCGCAGGCCATGCAAAGACCCGCGTGGCACACGCGATTGGGCGTTCGCCGCTTCGAAGATACCAACGATCATGCACTCGTCGCCGGAATCACGATTCCAATCACTACCCAGAACAGGAATCAAGGTCGCATCGCCGAAGCAAATTCGCTGGTCACGCAGTCTCGCGCGGACACAGCCGCAGCCCGAGTGCGCAGCGAGACCACACTGTTCGTACTACACGAAGCCCTGAGCCACAGCCTGCATCGCGCACACGCGATGCGTGTCGACGTCATACCGCAAATCGAGATCGCTTTGGCGGAGACGGAATCCGCCTACGAACGAGGCCGATATGGCTTCTACGAACTCAGCGTCGTGCAGGCTGACGTGATTGCTGCGCGTAACGAGTTGATCCAATCCAGCATCGACGCGCAGCGCAATGTAGTCGAAATCGAACGCCTCACCGGTGAATCGGCCACTTCGCACGTGCCCGCACGATAGACAAGGAAACACGCGTGAACACATACATCCTTTCAATTGGTCTGTTGTCTGGTGCGCTCCTGACGGGTTGCGATGACAGTCACACCCATTCCTCGACGCCGCACCACGACGAGGCCGCCGAGTACGAGCGCGGCCCGCACGGTGGTCGCCTCCTCACGGATGGCGACATCGCGCTGGAACTGGCCACCTTCGAGACCGGCGTGGCCCCGGAGTTTCGGATCTGGGTGACCGACAGCGGCGCGCCGGTCAACCCCGGCAACGTAGAGGCCAGTGTGCAACTCACGCGCTTGGGCGATCACATCGACGCGATTCGATTCACCCCCGAGGACGATTTCCTGCGAGGCGATAAGACCGTCTACGAACCCCACTCGTTCGCTGTGACGATCGAGGCGCAGATTGCCGGTAAACCCTACCGATGGACGTACGAGAATTTCGAAGGACGGACGCGGATCGATGCCAAGATCGCTGCGGCATTCGAACTGGGCACTGAAGTCGCAGGCCCCGCCGTGATCGAAGAAACCATCGACGTATACGGCCGTATTGCGCCTGACGCAGAGCGTGCGCGCACGATTGGTGCCCGCTTCGCGGGTGTCGTTGAAAAAGTGAACGTTCGGATTGGCGAATCGGTGGTCGCAGGCCAGACGCTCGCAACCGTCGAGAGCAACGACAGTCTCAAGTCGTATTCGATCAAGGCACCGACCGCTGGCGTGATCGTCGAACGAAACGCCAACCCCGGCGAACAGACCGAATCGCGCACGCTATTCACGCTCATGGACCCGAACAGCCTGTGGGTACAGCTGTCGATCTTTCCCGCCGACCGAACCTGGGTGCACCCGGGGGCATCCGTGTTCATCGAGCCAACCCTCGGCGGCCCAAGTGCCCTCGGCACGATCGATCGGATCGACGTCGTCGCAGCCGCCAACCAGAGCGTGCAGGCAAGGGTGATCCTCAAGAACCCGCCGGATGCGTTGCTGCCCGGAGTGAGCGTAAGGGCCAGGCTTGTCGTCGCTGAACATGCCGTGCCGCTGGCGGTGCGACGTACGGGACTACAGAGCTATCGCGACTTCACCGTCGTCTACGCACAAGTCGGCGACGAATACGAGGTGCGCATGCTCAATCTGGGTCGCCAGGCCGGTGAATGGGCAGAGGTGCTTGCGGGCTTAGAGCCCGGCACGCGCTATGTGACCGCCAACAGCTTTTTGGTCAAAGCCGACATCGAAAAGTCCGGCGCATCCCACGACCACTGAGAGACGAACATGCTTGATTTCATTCTCGAGCGGGCCCTCTCGCGCCGTGGCATGGTCATGGTGCTGGTCCTGGCGCTCGTTGGCCTCGGGCTGTGGAGCTTCACGCGGTTGCCGATCGATGCCGTCCCCGACATCACCAACGTGCAGGTGCAGATCAACAGCGCCGCGCCCGGGTACACGCCGCTCGAAGTGGAACAGCGCGTCACCTTTGCGATCGAGACCTCGATGGCAGGGTTGCCGCGACTGAGCTACACCCGCTCGGTTTCAAGGTATGGTCTGTCGCAGGTGACCGTCGTCTTCCAGGAAGGCACCGACATCTACTTTGCGCGCCAGTTGGTGGGTGAACGACTCAACGCCGCGCGCACGATGTTGCCTGATCGCGTGGATCCCGCAATGGGTCCCGTTACCACGGGCCTCGGCGAGATCTTCATGTTTACCGTGAACGCCGAACCCGACGCGCGCAATCCTGATGGATCTGTCATCACGCCAACGGATCTTCGATCTGTGCACGACTGGATCGTCCGCCCACAGCTGCTACGCGTACCTGGCGTTGTCGAAGTAAACCCTATCGGTGGGTTCAAGAAGGAAGTCCTCGTCGCCCCCGACCCCGGCAAACTGCTGGCGCATGAGCTCACGTTCGCGGACATCGTGCAGGCCGTCGAGCGCAACAACGACAATCGCGGTGCCGGCTTCATTGAACGCAACGGCGCGCAGTGGCTCATGCGGGTGCCAGGCCAGGCCAGCAGCATCGAGGACCTGAAACAGATCGTGGTACATGTGGACGACGGAATACCCATACGTTTGAAAGACGTTACCGAGGTGGGCATCGGCAAGGAGCTTCGCAGCGGCGCGGCAACCCAGGACGGCAGCGAAGTGGTGATGAGCACGGTGTTCATGTTGATCGGAGAGAACAGCCGGGAAGTTGCGAGCGCTGTGGCGGACAAGCTGCGGCAGATCGCTCCCAGCCTGCCGCCGGGCATCAGCGCCACTGCCGTATACGACCGCACGAACCTGGTGGATAAGACGCTGGCCACCGTGCGAACCAATCTGATCGAAGGCGCGCTACTCGTGATTGCGGTGTTGTTTTTGTTTCTCGGTAACATGCGCGCGGCATTGCTGACTGCCGCCGTCATACCCATCGCCATGCTGATGACGATCTCCGGCATGGTGCAAAGCAGGGTCAGCGCCAACCTCATGAGTCTCGGGGCGCTGGACTTCGGCCTGATCGTCGATGGTGCAGTGATCATCGTCGAGAACTGTCTGCGACGGCTGAGCGAAGCAGGACGTGCCGGTGTACAGCCACTGAAGGATCGCCTCGCAGTCGTGTTCGATGCCACCCGCGAAGTGATTCGACCGGCATTGTTCGGCGTGTTCATCATCACCATCGTCTATGTGCCGATCTTTGCGCTGTCGGGGATCGAGGGCAAGATGTTCCACCCCATGGCGATCACTGTGGTGATCGCGTTGCTCAGCGCCATGATCCTGTCGATCACCTTCGTTCCAGCCGCCATCGCGCTGCTGATACGCAGACCGGTCGCCGAGAAGGAGAACGTCGTCGTTCGCCAGGCAAGGCGCTTCTATGAGCCAGTACTCATTGCGGCGCTGCGATTCCGTTGGGCCGTCGTCGCGTCAGCGGTTGTTCTCGTCGCCGGAAGCGCGCTGCTTGCCACGCGACTCGGCACCGAGTTCATTCCGAATCTCGACGAGGGCGACATTGTCATGCACGCACTGCGAATCCCCGGCACAGGCCTTGAACAGGCGGTGACCATGCAGGAACAGCTCGAACTCGCGATTAAAGAGGTCCCCGAAGTCGAACGTGTGTTCACCAAGATCGGCACTGCTGAAGTCGCAACCGATCCGGTTCCACCGAGCGTCGCTGACAACTTCATCATCCTGAAGCCGCGCGAGGCATGGCCCGACCCTGGAAAACGGAAGACCGAGGTCGTCGCCGACCTCGAGGTAAGCGTCGCCCGGATCCCCGGCAATCGCTACGAATTCCTGCAACCGATCCAGATGCGATTCAACGAGTTGATCGCGGGCGTACGCGCGGAACTCGCGGTCAAGGTGTTCGGGGACGACTTCGACCAGCTGGTTGCCCTCAGTGCGGCACTCGAAACATCGATCGCTCGCATACCGGGTGCCGCCGATGTGTCCGTCGAGCAGGCAACCGGACTGCCAGTGCTGGTCATCGAACCCAAGCGCGAGGTCATGGCGATCTACGGCGTCAGCATCGCCGATCTGCAGGATCTGATCGCGACAGCACTCGGCGGAACGGTCGCCGGTCAGTTCTACGAAGGCGATCGCCGCGCCGACATCGTGGTGCGATTGCCGGAAACGCTGCGTACCGACACCGATCGGCTGCTGCGGCTTCCAGTGCCATTGGCCGCTGGCGAATACCTGCCACTGGGGGAGTTGGTCGCGCTGCGAGTCGACACCGGCTACAACCAGGTAAATCGGGAGAATGGCAAGCGCCGCGTAGTTGTCAGCGCCAACGTGCGCGGGCGCGACCTCGGCTCGTTTGTCGCAGAGGTTCAGCGCGCGGTTGCATCTGAAGTCGAAGTCCCGCCCGGGTATTGGATCGAGTATGGCGGTACGTTCCAGCAGCTCGAATCCGCGAGTCAGCGATTGGCCGTGGTGGTGCCCGCAACGCTGGTGCTCATCTTCGGTCTGTTGATCATGGCCCTCGGCTCCATCCGCGACGCCGGCGTCATCTTTTCGGGCGTGCCACTTGCGCTCACCGGCGGCGTGCTCGCCCTGCTCATGCGCGACATTCCGTTCTCGATTTCAGCAGCGGTGGGCTTCATTGCGCTGTCGGGTGTCGCCGTACTGAACGGCCTCGTCATGGTGGCGAAGATTCGCGATCTGCGCATCCACGGCAGTGCGCTCGACGATGCGTTGATGTCAGGTGCGCTGACGCGGCTGCGTCCGGTACTGATCACCGCGCTGGTTGCATCGCTCGGCTTCGTGCCCATGGCCTTGAACACGGGCATTGGAGCCGAAGTGCAGCGTCCGCTGGCGACCGTGGTCATCGGCGGGATCGTGTCATCGACCCTGTTGACGCTGGTCGTGCTGCCCGCGCTGTACCGGCTGGTTCACGGGCGCAAGCGTGTTGTGGCGGTGGGTTCGACGTAGCCTGGGCGGGTGCGGCTACCCTAACTACTGGTGGTGCCCAGGGTGGGACTGAGCACGCCGGCTAAGTTGTTGATTGAAAACGCTTTCGATTTATCGGAGTTGGCAGATACCCGCAATCGTACCCGCACCATTCCTGCACTCGCCATCGACACACTTTCTGGGAACAGAGGCCACACCAGAGCAGGGCGTCGAGGCGGACGCGCAGCCAATGCGCGGCGGGCTCGGCTGATGCTGCAGAAGCGCGCAGACCACGTCGGCCGATTGGTCGCCGAAGTAAATTTGACCCCCTCGCTGTTGAGCGCTGGCTGACCTTTCGGTCAGTCAGCCAGCGCCCGTTTCTGAGCGTTCAGCCTTCGGGCTCACGACGTCGATGGACCGGACCTCCTCGTCCTTGAATGACGTATGAACATGCAAGCCGTGCCTGTCTGCCCAGCGGGTGAGGCTGCAATCGAGCATTTGATACGTCACGGTAGTGGTACTCCAGACCCAACGCTCGAATCAGGTATCCGTTGTAAGAGCTCGAATTGCGTCAGGGCCACCTCTGTTTTACTGCCTCTCGCGTAGTCGGCGTGATGCCGTCGACTCGCGTGTCGACAGTGTTCACACGCAGAGCTCGCCCATGTTTTGTCGCCGTTGTGTCGGGGTACGACGAACCCAGGCGCCCCCAGCCAGGGCCCGGCAAGTACTCCTCAGGAAAACGTCCTCCACGGTGAGTAAACGTCCAGCCCCTTGACTCCATCTCCGTTGCGACATCGGAGACATGCTGCCGAGTCGTCTTGCTTCCCAGCCTTCCGCTTGCTCCCCCTGCGGTTTCAGTCTAGTTCTTTGTTTAGCTCAGTTATCAACTTCCGCATCCTATCAGCGGTGAACTCATCCGGCGCAGATCCAGCCCGAACGAATTCCTGCAATTGCCAACGCAGAGCCATTAGGATCTCGGTAGCGATCGACCCACTCCTGCCTCTCTCGCAAAACGACGCTAACGCACGAGAACGCCGCGCTCTTGCGCGTGCGGTACGCCGCCGGCCGGGCGCCTCAGCCGGTGCCGCTCAGGGCGGCCACAATGCGTTTCGCTTTCTCCAGCTCGTACGGCGCACCGGGTGTCTTGCTCTTTCCGAGGCGCTGCGCCAGTTCATTCAGGGCTGGTATCGCTTGCCTGATCTTAAATTCATCGATCAACGCGAGAGCATCAAATCGCGTTCCCTCATCAGCCGATAACGCCCATTCCGCTAGCACTCGGTTCGCCATCGCTTGCTCAGATGCATCGAACTTTCGATACAAGGCGTGCAACCGATCGAGCACGAGCTGCGAGTCTTTGCGATCAGACGCCTCGGCATCCGCATCGCGTCGATATGACGCCATTTCGTCCCTGAACTCTTCGTAAGTCATTAGGGCACCACGCTGATGAACTGCGGCGGTATCGGGTACGGGAACTGCATTTCGTAGCCGCCACCAGGCAACCCGAATCTGCCGCTGACGCGAGTCAGTTCTGGAATTTCGTAACCCGCTTGACGCATTCCAGCGAGGTCGATTCGCACGAGCGCGTTCGGCACACCGCGATTCGCGGGCAAGGCAAGCTCAATCTGCGCTTGAAGTGGGCTCAGCGTCCCGCTACGCGTCGCGTACGTGCCTTGACGAAGACCGTTCTTTGAAATTGACGCTAGGTATTTCGAGAACGTGTAGTGGAAGGCCTCGGTGGCCTGCGCTGTTCCCCTTGCGGCAACTAATCTTCAACTTTGATTACACCCTCCGCCGTCTTGACGAACCTGAAAGACTTGTTATTCCGATCCGGAACAAGAGTTGGGCTCCATTCAAGTCCAAGTCTTGATAGCGCCGCAAAGTAGGCCTGCTCGGGCGGGCACGGGCTAGCTAAGGCCGCGCTAACAAATTCCGGCGGCGGCGAATAGTCGTGATCTACAACGTAGTGATATATCAAGTTGGGAGCCGCATAGACATGCCCGTCGCGGGAGACAACGCGGATTTCCGCCGATCCCAGCAATAGCTCTTCATCGCCGTGTCGGACTTCGTTTGCCTTTCGTGAGCGGCACAGTTCGCACTCATGCAGTCCTCTGGTCTGGCCAACAGAGATTCTGCAATACCGCCACAGACGCTCGACAAACTCGGGGTGGGCCGGTGAGGTGGGGAAGTCAACGCCTGCTGCCAGCCACCCGATGTTGCGCGCGCTGGCCTGGGAGTTTTCCGCAGCTCCGTAAATGTAGCCGGTCAAGTCAATGTAGTGCGTCATTGCATTATCGGAATGGCGCCAGGCATGCGCCGCTATCACAGAATGCCCCAATCGTTGTGCCAGGACCTCGCAGCAGCCCGCTAATTTCACCGGGCGCCATCCGAGTGACGTCCAATACGTTGACCCCCGGCAGGTGCCCGAACGCCGCTCTGTCAGCGTTGAAGAACGCTCGTTCAGCGCGCATCACTCCAGAGATCTCACCATGCGCACCACTTAGAATGTTTACAGGTCCACCGCGCAACATCCCGCCGTTCACGGCCCCGGCGAAATCACTACCGACGACACGACCAGTAGCGGTCACGACTGTGCCGCCGGCTGAGTTCGTCGTACTTGTGATTATACCGCCCAGCCTGCTTGTTCCCCTTGCGGCAAGCCGAGCGCCGGCGAATGCGACGGCCGTTGTGCCGAAGGTGACAACCGCGAGCGCGACTTCGCCACCTGAAGCAGCGTACCAGAGGGACCCCAGAACATAGCTACCATTGTCGAAAGCACTGTTGCCGGCTCGCGCCGACGCGTATCCGGGCACACCAATTTCGGCCAGCCTGACGCCGACGGAAGCTGCTTCTGCACCGCTCCAACTGACGTCAACGACCTCGGGCAACCCCATTGCGCTGCTGCCGGCCCGAGAGCTACCGGGGCCACCGCCAGTCTGTGAATGACCGCTCTCAGCAACGATGGGTCGGTGAGCGTCGACGCCCGGAACGCTGTTGAGGAACGAGAAGAGCGATCTCCCACCGGTGCGGCCTTCACCTCCGACGCCAGAACCCCCCGAAGAGGAAGAGAAGCCACCGTGGCCGGCGCTTCCGTCCTGCGTACGGAGTCTAGACGCAGTCCCCGCAAACCCACTCGGATCCGTATACGAGAGCGGACTGTTGAACACGTAGGCATAGCGGTTGTAACTCTGCGAGAAGGTGGGCGACTGCACGATCGGATCAGGGGAGACGAACCGGCCGATGCGCGGGTCATACACCCGTCCGTTCATGTGAATGAACCCGGTACGGTTCAACTGCTCGTGGTCGGTGAAGCCGCGATAGAACCGTTCGTCTTCCCAAGCCAATGTGTTTGTCATCGAGGTGATGTCGCTCAACCAGTTGCCGTGACGACGACCGCCGAACGGATCGTGGCTCGGTTTGTGCAACTGCACGCCACTGGCATCGGTGATGACATCCACCGACCCCAGATGGTCCCGGTAGATGTATTCCAGGCGATTGGCAATGACCGCACCAGCCAGACGCGTTATGAGACGTCGTACGGTAGGCGTTAGGTCGGTGCGCTGCACCCGGTCAAAGCTGCCGCCTGCGACGGGCACCACCTCCGCGTAGCGGGCACCGACATACACCACCCGCGATTGCTTCTGCACGCTGGACTCATCCCAGGACTGGCGCCGTAGGAAACGCTGTCCGTCCGGGTCGTACCAGAACTCATCGCGTGCGGTCGGCGTCGAGGTGCCAGCGCTGGTACCGACCGTGATTTTCGTGACGTTGTTCTGGCCGTCATAGCTCAAGAACGTGTCATTGCCGGTCGTTGCGTCATAGCTGGTGATATTGCCGTTGGCATCGTAGCTGAACGTATTGGCAATGCCGGCAATGGTCGCCGACGTCATCCGGTGCGGTTTGCCGCTGGTGCCATAGCCGTAGGCCGTGACATTCAAATCACCGCTGACACTGCTGGTCTTGCTGGTCAGATTGCCGTAGACGTCATAGCCGAACGACAGCGTGCGTGTCGCACCGCCACTGGTCACCTGCGATTGCATCCGTTCCTTCAAGTCGTAGCTGAACGTATCGAGCAGATCATCCGTTGTGGTGGTCGTGTTCCTCAAGTCTTTGCGGGTGTACAGCGTGCTGTTGGTGCGCCACTGATACTCGAGGTCCTGGATACTCTTCGGCGTCGACACGGTGCCGGTCTTGATCGAGGTCAGCCGGCCGGTGGCCGCGTCATAGCCGTGCTGAGTCTTGAGACCGTTGGCAAAGCTTACGAGGCTCGGACTACCAAAGGCATCGGTGTCCTGGATGTCCTGCAGCACCGTTCCGCCGGCCCCGTTGAGCTGCGTGCGATAGCCGCGAACGTTATAGACATGGAAGTACGTCGAGCCGTCCGGGTAGATCTCCTGGTCGAGGCGTCCATCCGCTGCGTAGTCGAACGTGTGCGTGTAGGTGCCGCTGTGCACACCCGCCACGTTGATATCGGTGACGATCGATTCCAGCTTGCTGTCCGCCGTCTGATAGCTGTATGTCTCGGTAAACCCCGGACTGCTGCGCGAGGCCAGCTGGCCAGTGCCGTAGCTCGCATCCCAACCCCAGTTGTTGGTCACTGCATTGCCACTGCCGTAGCGGTCGATGCGCTGCGTGAGCCGGCCCAGATCATCGAAGGTGAAGCGCGTCTGTTGGCTGAGCGCATCGGTCACCGTCGCCGGTTGGCCCAGCGCATCGACGGCGATGGTGGTGGTACCGCTATTGGGTTCAACGATCTGGGTGCGGTGGCGGGCGAGGTTGTAACTCATGGTGGCAACCGTGACCCCGTTGAGCACCACCGCATCCAAATCACCCTGAGAGGTATAGTCGTAGCTGGTGGTCACCGCACCACTCTGGCCATAGGCATCGATCGATTGGGTCAACTGGCCGAGTATGTTGAAGCTCGACTGCTGCACCCGCGTCACATCGGCAACGCCCGTGGCTTTGACGGTCTCGGTCACCAGCACCGTCACCAGTCCCGTAGCGCCGCTGTAGGCGGTGGTGGTAAAGCCGAGATCAGGGCGATCCTGGCGCGTTACCCGATCACGCACATCATAGGTGAAGTAAGTGCAGTTCGTGCTGGCACCGCTACACGTCGGCGTCGATTGGGTCGAGAAGTACGGTTTTGAGACGTACTACACCAACGCCCGGCTGTTGAACACCGTGCGTTGCCGGTGCCAACCATTGGCACTGGCCAACGCCTCGACCTCACTGAGTACTTCGCGGCCGAGCACGTCCAGATAGCGCACCTGGGTCGGCGCCACTTGGGTGCTGCCGTTGCTGACGCTGGTGGTGATCTTGACCGCCGCCACCGCACCGGTCACCGCACTGCAGTCGGTGAGATCGCAGCGCGCATAACTGGTGAGGGTCTCGGACCCATCCTGCACCGTCACCCGTTCATGGCGGCCGAACGCATCGTACTCGATCGCGGTGACGTTGCCGTCCGGGTCGGTGAGGTCATTGGCCTGGCCAAAGCGCAGGTCATAATCAAGGTTCGTGGTGTGGCTCAACGCGTTGCTGACACTGTCCGGATAGCGATCTTCCGTGAAGGTCGGACCATAGGTGATGGAGCGGCTGGTGATCCCCGATCCCGATACCGTGGCTGCGGTCAGATTGTTGCCGGTAAAGGTGCGGGTCATGAGCAGGTTGAGAGTCGGATCGCCCGGCAGGCGATTGGCCGTCAACAGCTCGCGGGTGCCGCTCTTGTAGGTGAACGTACTCGTCACGGTACGGGCACTTTCCCCAGTCGCGGTATCGGTAACAATGGTCTTGATCGGCGCCGCCGCCACCCAGGGGGTGGTGGTGTTCTGGAAGTTCACGGTGGCGGTGGTGGTGAGTTCCACGTTCGAAACCGTTCGATCCGGCACATCACCCCACACGGTCGGGGTAAACGTGGGATTGGAGACCGTGTTGCCGACAGTCGTCGTCGATGCCATCTGCGAGACGGTCTCATACTCCGTGCCGGTGCCGGGACAGGTATCCCCGGACAATGTCCGAAAGCACGGCGTGTAGACCACCTTCGAGCCGCCCACCGTACTGCTGCCTTCAAATACCCAACTGGTTGAGCGCAGCGGATAGACGTACTTGACGTTCGCCGTTTGCGACTTGGTCGCAAAGGCATGCTCCTGACGATCGAGCTCGGTACCGGTCGGGAACACCCCGGTAAACCGGCGCACCTGGCTCACCGCCCCGGCGGTGGGAAAGTCGAGGCGCGTTTGGGTATAGGTGTAGACCCCGGATTGCTCGTCTTTGGCGCGCACTTCATAAAAGCCGATGAAGCCGCGATTGACGGTGCTGGCATACGCGAGGCCCTTGTAGGCAAGGGTCGTGCGCCGCCGCCCGGCGCTGGTCAAGCCATCGGAACGTTTCATCTCGGTAGCAACGGCAATCGCGCGTGCCGCGGTGCCCGACACCGCAGTGGTGTTGCCAAACGGTACTTCGGCATAGGTGCTCGGGTTACTTGACGTGCTGATCGCGGTATAGACGTACTCGGTGACGGCGCCGAGGCCGTCGGTGAAGGTGGTCATCGAGATCGGACTTGCGCCCCCCGCCACCGCGGTCCAACCGACGTTGAGCGGTTTAAGACAGCTGGCCGATGTGCCACTGATGTCATAGCCGCACGCTTGGATCTGCTCCAGGCGTAGATAGCCGCCATTGAGGTTACTGTCCAAGCGATACTCACGCACCGCGCTGCCGTTCATGCGCAGGCGCACGGTGTGCAACACCGATTGCCGCCACAACGAACCGCTACCCCCGCCGCCGCTGCCGACATAAACGTTCAACAGATCGGCGCGCGGCCCATACTTGAACTCGATGGTTGCGCCCGCGTAGCTGATCGCCTTCAGCTGCAGCATGCCGTATGGATCGAAGCGATCGTAGCTATACGTCAGGGTATCGCCAAAGCCGTTCGTCACCTGCCGGATCGCCCACTGGTAGGCCGGGTTCGGACCGACCCAGACGACTTGATTGCCACCGGTGTTGTTGAATGCGCCCGAACCCACCACTTGGCTGTCAGCGGTATCGCCGTAGGTGGCGATGCGGCCATCGGGATAGTGCACTTCGTACCAGCTACCGATGCCGCTGGTGAACTTGCCGATCACTTTGACGAACGACTGCTGCTCGGTGCGGTACTCGGTGTTGACGTTCCAGTACGCACCGGCGACCGCCAGCAGCGGTTGACCATCCAGACACAGCCGATCGGTCGTATCCAGCAATGGCTTGGCGGCACCTGACAGACCGCCGCGACAGCGGGTGATCACCGAGGCGCCATTGAGGTGCCAGCCGTAGCCGAGGGTATCGTCGGCGCTGTAGAAGTCGGTCAGATCCCCTTTGCGGGCGCTGTCATAGCTGAGCGATAAGTTCGGTGCCAACCCATTGAGGCCGGGGATCACCTGGATCGGTACATCGACCCGGGCCGAACCGCGCAGGCTCACGTCAGCTGAGTACGGTGTGGTACCGGCCGCCGTGGTTGCGGTATCGATGGTCGGCTCGGCATCCCGCGTCACCACTACGGTATGCACGCTGGCCGGATCCTGCGCGCACTCGGTGTAGTACAGCGGTGGGTCGTACTGCGGCCAGCAGGTCCACAGCGCAAACTGATACTCACCGGACGGTAAGCTCGTGAACGCAAAGGAGGTGGTTGGCGAACTTGCGAACTGCCAGGAGCCATTGACCGGGCGCAGGTTGTAGCCCGATGGCCAGGTCAACGTAAACGTGCCGGTCGTGCTCGAGGTCGGACCGCTGATGGTGGCGGCATGCACCACCGGCATACTCAGCAGGACGATCAGTACGGCGAACCCAACGCGCGCCGTCACGGTGTGGCTCCGCCGGCATCCCGCGAAGAAAAGATGAGCAGGAACCGTCGATGCAGCGCCTCACACGTATTGCCGGCGATTCGGGGCGACGTCAGCGCACCACTCTCCAGACAGCCGATCGCAAGGTCGGCGATCTCGGCCGGCAAGTACTGGTGGTAGGTCGAGCGCGCTGCATCGCAGGGGCTGAAGTCGGGTTCACCGAACCAGACGTTTTTGGCGGTCAGCAGACAATCGACATAGGTCTTCGCAGTCGCCAACTGATCACGCTGATAGTCGAGCTGCGCCTGGGTCGGACCTTTACCGACGAACGCGGTACCTACCAGATCAACGTCATCGTCCGCGGCCAGCGTTTGCACGATCGCACACAGCACCAGCAGTGCCACTGACAACCGAACGGCAATCCCCGTTGTACGCGCCATCACCCCTCCCAAAAACAGAGAACGTCAGGAACCGGCGAGCGAAGGTGGTGCTATGCGGGGTCAGGCAGCAGAAAGAAATCGCGTCGGCTGGACGATGCAGGCGTTGAACGAGACGGCGCACGACATCGTGTCGCACTCATAAGCTGCCCTCGGTTGACAACGCCATTTCTACACCCCCCCCCCGGGTGGCTTGTCAAGCAACGATTGCGTGCGCTTACATGACGCCAACAAGTCTATTTGGCCGCCGCGCCTAACGAGATCGGTCGGGGGCGTAATGGGATCCGTGCCGCAGCGACCAGCCCTTCCAATCGCCGCGCAGCAAATCACCAACGTCTCGTGTGGGCTCAGGTTGTCATACTGGTGTGTTCGGTTCGGTAAGTGTTTCTGACCACTCGAGGGCCGTAGCCGATCGAGTCTGCACGCCAACGTGCAGCAAGGGTCACGGGCCACCACGCCCGATCAACCTGAGATCGCCTGATGACAGGCAACACCGGCTATCCCTGCTGGGATTAAACCGGTGCAAGACCACACGGTCATGACCTGCAGGCAGGTCTTGCTGGAACAGAGTTTTCACCTCCTTGGATAGTGCGGACTATTCCGCGTTGTTGAATCAAGCCAGCAGCCAAGTCGCTGCCGGCGACGACGAGCACGGGCATTGCACCCGGGGATGAGGACGGATCAGCGATCCGAGTTGACGCGAGATCGAAGATCCCGCGCATGAGAGGTCAGGTGGCCTGAGCTTTGAAGACGGACAGGCATGTCCGATATCGATGACGGAGCCGAACTCCGTGACAGAACGTGGACCGAAAGGTCCGTAGGCAAAGTAGGAGCGAAGCTCCGAGATCGAAGGAGAACCGAAGGTCGACGACCCGCGCGATGCCAGAAAGGCCGGTTCGAGATCGCGCTGTACCCTGTTTTGCTCCGAAGAGCTTGGACGGGTCATCCAGTTGCCACATTTAAGCGCAGTGGCCAGCGACAAAACCGATCAGTGGGGCCAGTGTAGGAACGCGTCACGTGCCGGTCACTGAGATTTCTCGGCGCAGGCCCGCGCGGTTACTGAGACTGCCGCCGGTGTCACTACCCG
>JBGSQB010000088.1:0-5048 GCA_041738285.1 Pseudomonadales bacterium
CGTGGCGCCTCGCCGGCACCGAAAAAGGCGCCTGCCCACGAACCGGCGCGAACGGCGAGCAAGGTGGAGGTGCGGCTGCCCGAGGTTGGCGATGCCGAAGAGATTGTCGTGGTCGAACTGGGCGTGAAGGTCGGTGCGCATGTCGAGCGGAACGACCTGCTGCTCGTGGTCGAGTCCGATAAGGCGTCCATGGAAATCCCCGCGCCGCAATCAGGGGTCATCGTGGAGGTCGCCGTCGCGGAAGGCGCCAAAGTTTCCGAGGGCGCACTGCTTGTTGTCATCGAGACGAGTGAAGGCGAGCCCGTCGCGGCTACGGACGAGCGATCCGTGCCCGCCGTCGAGACACCGCAATCCACCGCCGCAGAACCATCGCCTGAGCCGTCGTCAACGCCAGTTGCTGAAGCCAGTACTGCTGGCTCGAAGATCTATGCAGGACCAGCGGTGCGACGTCAGGCACGAGAACTCGGGGTGGATCTTGCGCGCGTCAAAGGCAGCGGTGCGCGCGGTCGCATTGTGAAGGACGACGTTCAGTCGTATGTGAAGCACGCGCTCGCGAGCCCGAGTGCCGGCAAGGGCACGTCCGCGATCCCAGCGATGCCAACGGTGGATTTCGCAAAGTTCGGCCCCATCGAAACCGTTGCGTTGTCGCGTATCCGGCGCCGTGGTGCCGAGAACCTGCATCGCAGTTGGCTCAACGTCGTTCACGTCACCCAGCACGACGAAGCCGACGTCACGGAGCTCGAGGCGTTTCGCACCCAGCTGAAAACCGACGCCGCGACCAAGGGTGTGAAGGTGACGCCGCTCGCGTTCATCTTGAAAGCGGTCGCCTCGATGCTGAAGGAATTCCCGCAGTTCAATGCCTCCCTTGACGCATCCGTTGAGAATCTCATTCTCAAGCGGTACATCAATATCGGATTCGCGGTCGATACGCCGGACGGTCTCGTGGTCCCGGTGGTCAAAGACGCGGATCAGAAAGGTATCGTGGCGCTCGCAGCCGCAATCGAGGCGCTGTCGACCAAGGCCCGCGACGGCAAGCTGACACCGGGCGATATGAGCGGAGGCACGTTCAGTATTTCCAGCCTCGGCCCCATTGGCGGTACCGCCTTCACGCCCATCGTCAATGCGCCTGAGGTCGCGATATTGGGGGTGTCGAAACTGACGACCAAACCCCACTGGACAGGCAGCGAGTTCGTTCCGCGCCAGTTCCTGCCGCTGTCACTCAGCTACGACCATCGTGCGATCAACGGTGCGGAAGCCGGACGATTCGTGACGACGCTGTGTGCAGCCCTTGCGGACATGCGTCGCGTATTACTGTGAACGGCTGCGCGGCTGCCAGATGATCTCGGGGTGGCTGGCGCGCACGTTCACGATGCGTGCCAGCACAAAGAGGTGATCGGATAACCGATTCAGGAAGATGCCACCGCTGGTGTCGGCAGCTGACTGTTGCTCGAGGAAGCTCCAGTAGCTGCGCTCCGCGCGTCTGCACACGGCCCGTGCAAGGTGGATGTGGGCGGCCGTCGCGCTACCACCCGGAAGCACGAAGTTTGTGAGGGGCGACAGCTGTGCGTTGTAGTCGGCAGTGATTTTCTCCAGCGCCTCGATCTCGACAGCCATGTCCGCATTGGTGCCTGGCACCGCCATCGTCGCACCGAGATCGAACAGTCGCGACTGAATCGCCAGGAGATCTACTCGGATCGCCTCATCCGCAACGCTCGTGACGACGATTCCCAATACGCTATTGAGTTCGTCGATGTCGCCCATCGCGATGAATACGGGCTCGGACTTGGCCAGTCTGCTGCCATCGGCGAGACCGCTCGTGCCGCTGTCGCCGGTGCGCGTCGTGATGCGCGTCAGGCGGTGTTTCACCGTCAGCGTGCGGCCGCAGCGACCACCGGTTCGCCGAATCGAACGACGGTGATGATGCCGGTCTCGAACGACTTGGTGAGCGCGGCGTAGGCGGTGCGCATGAATATGCGCGGCTCCGGTAGCCCGGTATTCGCGTCGGCCGCGACGAGGCCTACGCCAACCACCACGGGTATGAAGCCTTCGCTGGTCTTGAATGAGTGCATGTAGAGGTTGTCGAAGATGCGTCGGAAGCTGGTCGACGTGCAATTCTCGATGTCGGGCTGCAGCATCGTCACTGCAAACATGTTCGCTTCGGGGCGAGTTACGACGTCGAGCGGACGCACGAGCTGCCGCAGCTTGGCACCAATGCCTGACATCAGCTCATCGACGATGGCCTTGTCGTACTGGCTCTCGATGACTTCGAGGTTGTTGATGCCGACGAGCAGAACGCACGCGGCGCCGCCACGCGCGTCCACTTCTTTGTTGACCGAAGCAATGCGGTCGAGTGTGAACTTCATGTTGCCGAGGCCCGTTACCGGATCGACCAGGTCGGTCGTCGTCAGTTCGCGGACCTTCTTGCGCAGCAGCTTGTTCGTTCGAATCAGCTCGTTCTGGCGTTCCGCGATCCGCTGTGCGGCAAACACCCTGGGAAGCAGCTGGCCGCGTAGATTGGCCTTGTTGAGAAAGTCGTCCACGCCTTCTTTGAAAGCCTGGTGCATCGCCTGAATGTCATCGCGAGCGGTGAGCAGCATCACGTAGGTGAAGTGCCCGGTGGTCTCGTCTAGCTTCTTGATTCGTCGCGTGAGTTCGAGGCCATCCATCGACGGCATCAGCCAGTCGGCGATCAGGATCTGCGCAGGCCGCTTTTCCACGGATCGCAACGCTTGCAGCGGGTTGTTGGTGAAACGGACGTTGGAAAAGCCACCGCTGCGCAACGCCTTCGCGATGATGGCGCTGGAGAACTTCGCGTCATCAACCACGAGGATTGGAATGTCTTCATACGACATGTAGTTTATGCGGGGCGGAGGCCTTTGGGCGTCTGATTTAGATTAAAGGCGGGGGTCCCTATGTCAAGGAACTACTCCGCAGAGCTTCTGGAGCCTAATGTAACCCGGGGCCCTTTGTAGAGCGGAAGTAGAGCGAAACTTACAAGGTTAGGGGGAATGACCGTGCCATCCTTCGACGTGGTGTCGGAACTCGATCTTCAGGAAGTACGAAATGCCGTCGACCAGGCCAACCGGGAACTGGCCACACGCTACGACTTCCGTGGCGTCGAGGCTTCCTTTGAGTTGCTTGAAGGGGCCATCGCCATGAAGGCGCTCGAGGAGTTTCAGCTCGAGCAGATGGACGACATCCTGCGCAGCAAACTGGTGCGGCGCAACATCGACGTGCGGTGCCTCGATCCCGGCAAGGTGGAGGCGTCGGGAAAGGAGAAGCGGCAGCGGCTTTCGTTGCGCAGCGGCATCGATAAGGATCATGCGCGAGACATGGTCAAGCACGTCAAGGAGTCAAAGCTGAAGGTCCAAGCCGCCATCCAGGGCGACAAGCTGCGAATCACAGGTAAACAGCGTGATGATCTGCAGCAGGCCATCGCGTCCCTCAAGGCTAAGGACTTCGGCATCGCGTTGCAGTTCGACAACTTCCGTGATTGATCGGAACCCGGGCGGCCGCGTTGCCGCTATCTAATCCGTCCGTTCGCGACTCGATTCTCAATCGCCGTGTCGTCATCTGCGCATTCACGGGATTCGCATCGGGGTTGCCGTTCTTCTTCCTGATCCAGTTCATTCCGGCATGGTTGCGTTCCGAAGGCGTCGGCCTCAAGGAGATTGGATTCTTCGCGCTGGTGCAGTTGCCGTACGTATGGAAGTTCGTGTGGGCGCCTTTCCTCGATCGTTACTCGCTGCCATGGCTCGGCCACCGTCGGGGCTGGATGCTGATCACGCAGTTGGTGCTGCTCGTAGTTCTGATTGCGCTCGGCCAATGGCGACCTGCCTCCGAGCTGAACGCCATTCTTTGGCTTGCAACGGTGGTTGCGTTCTTCAGTGCGACCCAGGACATCGTGCTCGATGCCTATCGGCGGGAACTCCTGCCGGACCATGAACTCGGCATCGGCAACGCTGTCCACATCCAGACTTACCGATTGGCCGGTCTCGTGCCTGGCACACTCGGATTACTGCTTGCGGATGCGTTCGATTGGGAGGTCGCCTTCGCGGTCGTCGGCGGATTCATGGCGATCGGGATCGGCATGACCGTTGCCATCGCGGAAGTGCCGGTACCATCGCATCCGACCTCCTTGCGGCGCGCCATTGTCGACCCGTTCAGGGAGTTCGTACTACGTAAAGGCGTTTCGGTTGCCCTGCTCACGCTCGCGTTTCTCTTCTTCTACAAGCTCGGAGACAGCATGGCGACCGCGCTGTCGACGCCGTTCTATATCGACCTCGGTTTCTCGCTGACCGAGATCGCCTTGATCGCGAAGAACGCGGCCCTTTGGCCGTCGATTGTCGGTGGCATCCTCGGTGGCATCTGGATGATCAAGCTCGGCATCAACCGCGCGCTGTGGGTATTTGGAGCCGTGCAGCTGGTGACGATTCTGGGATTCGCGCTGCTGGCGGAAGTGGGCCATGACCGCTGGGTGCTCGGGATCGTGATCGCGCTCGAATACCTCGGCGTTGGTCTGGGCGCCGCGGCCTTTGTAGCTTTCATGGCGCGCGAGACCACACCCGCCCTTGCAGGCACGCAGATTGCGCTCTTCACCGCATTGGCGGCATTGCCGCGCACATTTGGCAACGCGATCACCGGCTTTCTCGTCGAAGGCGGGGGTAGCGAGGTGCCCGAGGGCGCCGAGGCCGTCCTGCTGGCCGTGCTGACGTCGTTGGGGCTGCCCGAGGGCGGGCTCGGCTGGACGCAATTCTTCCTACTGTGCACGGTGCTTGCGGTGCCCGGCATGCTGCTGCTTTGGTGGGTGGCGCCGTTCAATGGCGCTGGTGCGAAAGGGTCAGCCAGCCAGGCGTCAGGGTCGCCAGCGAACAGTGGTCAGGGGTAGTCGGCCGCTGCGTACCTGCACACCCTCCTGGCGCAGTCGCGCACTCTGCTCTCGGTAGCCGCGGGATCCTTTCGGCATCGAGATGCGGCCGCCGGCGTTCACCACCCGGTGCCAGGGGATGCGTGTGCCGGTCGGTAGTTCGCTCATGACGCGACCGACC
>JBGSQB010000176.1:0-16998 GCA_041738285.1 Pseudomonadales bacterium
GCGATATCGCGCCGGACGCTCGGATAGCGCGACAGTCCCGCCGCCCGCGGGGGCTCGCGCGGCGTCACCGCATCGAACTCGACTTCGAACACGAACGCCCGTCGCCGCAGGTCGAGGCGCTGCTGCAACTCCGGGTGCAACTGCCCCAAACGGCCGACCCGGTGGCCGTCCAGGATGATGTCGGCGGACTGGCCGGGGTGCAGCACCGGATCGATCGATGCGCTGAAGGCGGCACCTTCCCGCCCCCGCAGCGCCAGCAGTCGCTCGATATCCCCCTTGACGTCGAAGAAGTCGACCGCCTGCTCCGGCTGGCTCCAGTTCTGCGGCAGCTGCTCGCCATAGATGAGGCCACCAACACGCATCACCTGCACGGGACCCTCAGTGCCTGGCGCGAACACGCGACCCACTTCGAATAGCCGACAACGACTCTGCTGGCGCGCTTCGTTGGCCCGCAGGGCTTCGATGAGTCCCGGTAGCAGATTGGTGCGCAGCACGCCCATTTCCTGGCTCATGGGATTGAGCAACGGCAGTGTCGGCGCGCCAGGGTCGAGTAGATCCTGCAGCGTCGGATCGATGAAGCTGTAAGTCACCAGTTCCTGATAGCCGAGGTCCACGAGCAGCGCGCGGACCCGCTGCCGCGGAGTCTGGTCGAGCGGCACCTTCGAAAGTGTCAGCGCCGTGGTCGGGCTTCGCGCCGGGATGCTGTCGTATCCGCGTACCCGACACACCTCCTCGATGAGATCCACTTCACGCTCGACGTCGAAACGGTGACTCGGCACGGCGAACGTCCACACGCTGCGATTGCCCGATCCAGTACGCTCGAGCAATGCGAAGTCGAGACGCAGGAGGATCTGCTCGACTTCATCTTCGGCGATCGAAGTGCCAACGAACGCGTTCAGCCGCGCCAGTCGCAGCGTGATCTTGCGCCGAACCGGCAGGTGCGACTCCGACACCGTATCCACAACTGGGCCTGGCTCGCCGCCGACAATGGCAATCAATAGTTCGGTCGCGCGCTCCATCGCCGAGAACTGCAACTGCCAATCGACGCCGCGTTCGAAGCGCTGAGAGGCGTCTGTCTGCAGGCCATACCGTCGAGCCGTCCCCGCGAGCGCTGCCGGCGCGAAATACGCACACTCGAGGAACACGTCCTTCGTGTCCGACCCAATTCCGCTGCGCTCACCGCCCATCACACCGGCGATGGCGACAGGGCCGGACGCATCGGTAATGAGCAGTGTCTGATCGTCCAGGTCGACGCTGCGTCCATCCAGCAGTTCGAGCGTCTCGCCAGCGCGCGCATTGCGCACCACGATGCCGCCCTTCAGCACGTTGAGATCGAATGCGTGCATTGGCTGACCGAGTTCCAGCATCACGTAGTTCGTGACATCTACCACCGCATCGATCGGTCGCAGGCCCGCACGACGCAGACGTTCCTTCATCCACGCCGGGGTGGGCGCGGCGGGCGAGACAGCGCGAATGACACGCCCGAGATAGCGCGGACAGCCTTCCGGCGCACTCAGCTGAACGGCGAATCGATCATCGTTGCGAGCCGCGACCGGTGATATGGCGGGCGCTTCGACCACCATCTGATTGCGAACCCCGATCTCGCGCGCGATCCCGCGCACGCCGAGGCAGTCGCCGCGATTCGGGGTGAGCTCGATTTCGAGCACCTGATCGTCGAGGCCAAGCGCTTCGCGCAGATCACTGCCCACGGTGAGCGCTTCACCGAGTTCGAGAATGCCCGCTGAGTCATCACCAAGACCCAGCTCGGCCGCGGAACACAGCATGCCGCTGGATTCCACGCCGCGGATCTTCGCTTTGCGGATCTTGAATTCGCCCGGCAGCTCAGCGCCGATACGCGCGAACGGATAGCGCGCCCCAGCCGTTACGTTTGGCGCGCCACAGACGACTTGGTATTCCGTCGTGCCGTCGAACACCGCGCACACCTTCAACTTGTCTGCATCCGGATGCACCTTGACCGAACGCACCTCGGCGACCACGACTTCCTTCAGGGGCGGCGCGACCGGTTCGATTGCATCCACCGTAAGGCCAGCCATGGTCAGCTGACGGGCGAGCGTCGCGGTGTCGACCGGCGGATTGACCCATTCCCGCAACCAGGATTCGCTGACTTTCATGTAATCACCTAATTGAACTGTCGCAGGAAGCGCAGGTCGTTCTCGAACAGTAGGCGTAGATCGTCGATCGCGTACAACAGCATCGCCAATCGATCGACACCAAAACCGAATGCGAAACCCGTGTACCGCTCCGAATCAATGCGCGACATTTCGAGCACCTTGGGATGCACCATGCCGCAGCCCATGACTTCGAGCCAACCCGTCTGGCCACAGGATTTACAGCCCGCGCCCATGCAATGGACGCACTGGACATCAACTTCCGCAGACGGCTCCGTGAAGGGGAAGTAGCTTGGCCTGAATCGAACGTCGAGATCTTTCTCGAAGAAGCGCTGCAAGAAGTCGATCACCGTTCCTTTCAGGTCAGCGAAGGTGATGCCTTCGTCGATCACGAGGCCTTCCAGCTGGTGGAACATCGGGGTGTGCGTCGCATCGTAGTCGCGGCGATAAACCCTGCCCGGGCAGACGATGCGGATCGGCGGTCGCTGACTCTCCATGACGCGCACCTGAACCGGGGATGTGTGCGTGCGCAGCACCCAACCGCCATCCAGATAGAACGTATCGTGCATCGCGCGTGACGGATGGTCGGCCGGAATGTTGAGCGCTTCGAAGTTGTGGTAATCGTCCTCGATCTCTGGGCCTTCGACTACCGCATAGCCCGCACCCGCGAAGATGGCTTCAACGCGCTCAAGGGCCATCGTCACAGGGTGCAGCCCACCCGAGGATTGGCGCCGGCCCGGCAGCGTGACATCGACACGCTCGGACTCGAGCACGTGGGCGAGTTGCGCGCTCTGCAGGGTGCGATCGCGCGCATCGAGCATGGCCTGCACTTCGGCCTTCGCTTCGTTGATCAGCGCCCCTGCCGCGGGCCGCTGCTCGGCCGGTAACTTGCCCAGTTCCTTGAGCACCGCGGTCAGCGCACCCTTCTTGCCCAGGAACTTGACCCGTACGCCATCGAGCGCGCGCACATCGGCGGCCGCGGCGATGTCCGCGCGGGCCTGTTCGATCAGCGGTTTCAGTTCCATGGCCAGTACTCCAAAAAAAGAAAAAGGGAAGCGACAGTCAACTGCCCTTCCCTTTTTGCGTACGTCTTGCGGGAAGGCACAGGTGGCCCCCAGAAGACGGCGTTGAGTCTACCCTGCGGTCAGGCCGCCAGTGCAGCCTTGGCCTGATCGACCAATGCACCGAAGGATTCCTTCTCGTGCAGGGCCAGATCCGCGAGGACCTTGCGGTCCACCTCGATCGCCGCCTTCTTGAGGCCGGCGATAAATCGACTGTACGAAAGCCCGTGCTCGTGGGCGGCTGCATTGATGCGGACGATCCACAAGGCGCGGAACTCGCGCTTCTTCACCCGCCGATCCCGATAGGCATATTGCCCGGCGCGGATGACCGCCATTTTGGCGGTGCGGTACGTGCGGCTACGGGCACCGTAGTAGCCCTTCGCCTGCTTCATGACCTTCTTGTGTCGTGCGCGCGCGACGACGCCGCGTTTTACTCGTGGCATGACATCACCTCAGCGCGCTTTCTTGGGCAGCATGCGGTCGATCAGTCCGACGTCGCAGGCCGCCACATGACCCAGACCACGCAGTTGGCGTTTACGCTTGGACGCCTTCTTGGTCAGGATGTGGTTACGATTGGCATGGCGGTGCTTGAAGCCGTTCGCCGTGCGGCGGAAACGCTTCGCAGCGCCCTTGTTTGTCTTCAGTTTTGGCATCGTTCTCTACTCCGCATTCGTTATCGGGGCGTTAGCCCCACCGCATGAGTTGCTATTTTTTCTTCTTCTTCGGACCCAAAACCATCGTCACTTGACGACCTTCGAACCGCGGCATGGCTTCCACGATGCCGTGTTCTTCGAGGTCCGCTTCGATTCGCTTCATGAGCTGCATACCGATTTCCGGATGCACCATCTCACGGCCGCGAAACCGGAGCGACACCTTGGCCTTGTCTCCGTCTGCTAAAAAGCGAATCAGGTTGCGTAGTTTGACCTGATAGTCGCCCTCTTCAGTCCCCGGGCGGAACTTCATTTCCTTGATCTGGATCTGCTTCTGCTTCTTCTTCTGAGCTGACTTCTGCTTCTTCAACTCGAATAGATGCTTGCCAAAATCCATGACTTTGCAGACTGGAGGCTTCGCATCGGGTGAAATCAACACCAGATCCAAAGTCACACGTCGTGCTTCGCGTAATGCTTCATCGCGACTCACGATTCCGATCTGCTCGCCTTCGGCACCAATGAGTCGCACGGGCGATTCACGGATGTCTTCGTTGATCAGTGTGCGGTCACCGCCCTTCGAGGCTGGTCTCTTAATAGGCAACTCTCCATATGCATAAAGCCGACGTGAGCGCTGCCTTCCGGAGCACCCGACGTCCAGCCAATTAAAACCCGATCGGGCCGAAGTCCGGCCCGATCGCGGGGCGCATTCTAAAGGCACCACCGCGCCGTAGCAACAGGATTTCCATCGAAATGGTCTGGTAAGCCCTTGTGGTTAAAGGACTTCTGCGAGCAGCGACCGGGGATTGAAAATTGGTAGGCGCGAGAGGATTCGAACCTCCGACCCCCACCATGTCAAGGTGGTGCTCTAACCAACTGAGCTACGCGCCTGGCGGCCGTGGCGGATCGAATCGGTCCACGGCGAAGGGCGCGTAAGTTACCACTGGCTTTCCCGCGCGCGCAATCCGCGATGCCCATGTCACCGATTCAAGTGCGCGCGCATGACCACCTACAGTGGGATTCGCACGCACCCGCCTGAAGAGAGGCAACAAGGCAAACCGTAAGCGCTGAGTTGTTCTGCACCTGCTGTCGCAACAGTGTCTGGTTCCGTGTGCATGTGGATGTAGAGGCGCGCCCTTCGCGCATGCACCACTGCCCAGGGTGGATTCAAGAAAGGGGCGGCAGCCGCGCGCGCGTAGGGGAGGAAGCTCAATGGGGAGAGGTGCCCGCGCGGCTGCCGCTATCGGCAGTGCACCGTTCGTGCCAACCGCGCTGCACGGCACAGCTGCCTGGATTGCGGGTCGAGACGGTTGGAAACGCACAAATGTGGGGGCAATGGCCGCAGGTTGGGCCAATTTGGCGCAGGGTCGCCGGTTTCCTAGCCCGCGATCGCCCGCCGAATGTCACGGCGACCCTCGAGCTGCTTCACGAACCCAACCAGCTCACCGATGGGCATCGGCCGCGCGATCGCGAAGCCCTGCACGTAGTCGCAGCCGAAGCTGGCAAGCAGCGAGACTTCATCATCGGTCTCCGGCCCTTCCGCGACCACGCGCTTATTCAGAATGCGCGCGATTTCGATGATGTGGCGGGCCAGGGATCTGGCTTCCTCGGACTGGCTGAGCGCCACGACGAAGGAGCGATCGATCTTCAACGTGTCGAGCGGCAGCGTACGCAGCAGGTTGAGCGATGAGTATCCCGTGCCGAAATCATCGAGCGCGATTGATGCGCCAGCGCTGCGCAGCGCCTCGAGCTCACGGCGCACCTGAGCCGTGTCGTCGATGAACACGGACTCCGTCACTTCGATCTCGAATCGGCTCGGATCGCAACCCGCGTCGCGAATCGCGGCGAGCATGTGGCTGGCGTACCCCTCGGCGAGGAGCTCCTTGGCAGAAGCGTTGATCGCCATGTGCTCGAACTCGATGCCGTTACGCTCGAGCTCAGCGAGACCCTCGATGCACCGCTTCGCCACCAGCACGCCGAATTCGCGCACCAGTCCCGTCTCTTCGGCGATCGGAATGAACTGCGCCGGTGAGATCGCGCCGAGTTCCGCATCGTTCCATCGCAACAGCGCCTCTGCGGAGCTCACACGCCACGTAGAAAGGTGAAGCTTCGGTTGAAAGTGAACTTCCAGCTCGCCGTTGCGCAGCGCGCGGCGAAGCCTTGATTCGATCAAGACACGCTCGCGCGTCGTGTCGTTGAGCGCCTGATCGAAGAATGCGAAGGATGATCCGCCCTTCCCCTTGGCGCGATACATCGCGGTATCGGCGCGCATGAGCAGTTGTTCAATGGTGAGATCCGGTGCCGGGAACAGGGACACGCCAATCGAACCGGTGACGGAATGCTCGATCCGGTCCACCACCATCGGCTTGCCAATCGCGCCGACCAGGCGCTCGCACATCCGGATCAGCTCGGCATCCTCGTCGAACCGATGCACGACGACGGCGAACTCATCACCACCGAGTCTGGCAAGGGTGTCATTCGCCCGCACACATTTCGACAGGCGCTTTGCAACCTGGACCAGGAGTCGATCACCGGCCTTGTGACCTTCGGTGTCGTTCACGTGTTTGAACCGATCAAGGTCGATGAACAGCACGGCCCCACGGGTTTCATCGCGATCTGCCTGCAGCATTGCGTGACGCAGTGCATCCTCGAAAGCATATCGATTGATCAGGCCGGTGAGCGGGTCGAAATTCGCTTGCCGGTACAAAGTCGAGGCGCGTTCGATGTTGGTGAACGCCACAGCAAGTCGATCACCGAGGTCGGATATCATTTTCAATCGCTCGGCAGGAATCGTGCCGCTCGCACCTGACCGCAACAGCAAGAGTCCGCCAAGCTCCTTTTCCATGAGCAGCGGCAGCCAGTGGTCGAATTTCGACGTCACCGAACCACGTATCGCATCGAGCAGGGCGTCGATCATCGCCAGCCCGCCATCATGGCGATTCACCGCCGACAGCACGGTACTGACGAGTTTGTCGTCTACGAGCTCATAGTGCACGTAAGCCGACCGTGGCGCGCCGCGCCAGATCACCAGTGAGATCTCCGTATCACCATCGTTGGCCACTTTGAGCACGCTTGCGACGATGTCCTCCGCCTTCGTGGCGGACAGGATCATTCGATCGATGTCGGCCAGCGACTTCAGAGTCACGAACGACGACTGCAGTCGTTCGAGCATTCGATTGAATGCATCGCCCAGCGACTCGAACTCATCGCCACTACGGATGTCGATGCGCAGGCCGTAGTCTCCGCGTTCGACCCGCTGAGTCGCCTCCTGCAATTGCGACAGAGGGCGGAAGCGCACGCGCATGGAGTGAACAGCGACGAACATGATCAGCAGACAGATAACGCCAATGAGCAATGGCAGTATGCGACCTACCATCGATACTGAACCGAGCGCGGCACCGCGCGCCTGCTGCGCGTGCACGACCATCGTGACGTCCGTGTCGTATTCGCCGCCGAGCAGAAGATCAGCCTCGTCGTATAGCACGTCGGGATCGCCAGCGACTGCGGAATCACCCTTAGCGGCACCACTACACCAGCTCATGCCTGCATCCACCACGACGCATCGCGCAACCTGCGAGCGCGTCGCTCCGAGATCGAACAGCACGCGATCCATGTCGATCTGATAGCGAGTACGGGCGCCTGCACTGGTCGATAGCGTGACCCACAATTGGCGCTCGTACATATCGAGTTGCGGGCGTCCATCCGGCGCGAAAGCAGTGTCTTTGAGCGTCTCGGCTCGAACGACTTGCGGCACGCGATCGATCCAGAGCTGAGGTTCTCCTGCGTTGCGCGCCAACACATCGAGCTGGACCGTCAGCGTTCTGAGCCGCTCGACCACGTCAAGGGCATAGCCCTTGGTCGTGGCTCGCAATTCCGAACGCGCCTGCTCGAGTGCCTGACGCTCTACTTCGCGCATGGCAAGCAACCCAAGCGAAGTCGCAGGCAACAGCGTGAACAGCAGAAAGACGAACAGCACGCGCCGCTCGACTCTGCTGCCAAAAATCCGAGTCGAGAGCACCCTAACCTTCCACTTTCATCAGAGGGTTCGTTGAATCAGACTGGGATGTCTCGCGATCGAGAAGAGTGATTCCGTTCACATCGATTACCGCGGGAGCGTCATTGATCATTCAAGCATGACGGACCTCGCGCCCGGGGATGCGAGTGCAAATGAGGCGACCATGCCACCTCGACGCTGAGAACCCGTTCACGTCCGGGGTGCGGTGGCTATAATCGTCGCCACATAGAACCACCAACATGGGAAGGGGGGGTTGGATGAGTCTGTCGCTCGAAGAGGCAGTTGCCCGTGGAATGACCATTGCCTATCACGCGGCGCGACATCCGGAGTCGCCGGCCGTGATATCACCGTTTGGCAATCGCACGTTCGAGGAACTCAATCACAATGCCAACCGGCTGGCCCGTGCCATGCGCGCCGCAGGTCTTGCAGTGGGCGACTCGGTTGCTGTAGTCACGCGCAACCGCCCGGAGTTCATCGATGCGCTGATCGCCGCCGAGCGCATCGGCGTTCGCTTTACGCCGATCAATTACCACCTCAAGGGCGAAGAAATCGGCTACGTCGTCGACAATTGCGACGCCAAAGTCTTCATTGCGGACGCAACGCTTGGGCCGGCTCCGGTCGAGGCGCTGGCCATGGCGCCAAAGGTTCAACTGGCGCTGTCGACCGGCGGAGCAATCGATGGCTTCAAGGACTTCGCCACCACCATCGATGCCTTCGGAGATGCCGATATCGCCGATCCGATTCTCGGCGGTCGCATGCTCTACACCTCAGGCACGACCGGCCGCCCAAAGGGTGTCTATCGCAAAGACCGCGAGCCGGTCATTCCGCAATGGGAAGGTACGCTTGCGAACTATCAACCCGGCAAAGACATCAACCTCTGCACAGGTCCTGCGTACCACGCCGCGCCGCTGCTCATCAATATCATTCAACCCCTCACCTCGGGCGTTGGGGTCGTGATGATGGATCGGTGGGACGCGGAAGAGTCGCTGCGGCTCATCGAGGCACATCGGGCCACGCACACACACATGGTGGCGACGATGTTTCATCGTTTGCTGCAGCTGCCCGACGACATCAAACGCAAGTACGACATCTCCAGCATGCGTTTCATCATTCACGGTGCGGCGCCGACCCCGGTGCACGTCAAGCGCGCGATCATCGAATGGTTCGGACCGATCGTCTGGGAGTACTACGCAGCCACTGAGGGCGGTGGCGGCTTCATGGTCGGGCCGGAAGAGTGGCTGAAGAAGCCGGGCACCGTCGGCCGCCCGGGTCCCGGGTTCGACAACAAGATCCTGGACGAAGAAGGCAATGTCGCGCCGCCCGGAAAGGTCGGAACGATCTACATGCGCGCACCTGAGCGCGGCCGCTTCGAGTATTTCAAAGACAAGGACAAGACCGCCAAGAGCTATCGCGGCGAATACTTCACGCTCGGTGACCTCGGCTACTTCGATGAAGACGGCTACCTCTTCCTCACCGGCCGCTCCGCGGAGCTGATCATTTCTGGCGGCGTCAACATCTACCCGCAGGAGATCGACAATGAACTGCTCAAGCACCCCGCTGTGCTCGATGTCTGTACCGTGGGTGTCGACAACGACGAATGGGGAGAAGAAGTGAAGTCCGTCGTCCAGTTGCGGCCGGGACATGAGGGCACACCTGCGATGACAGCTGAACTCATGACCTGGGCGCGCGAACGACTGGCCGGCTTCAAGTGTCCGCGCAGCATCGAATACACCGCCGAACTGCCGCGCCTGTCGTCCGGCAAGATCCAGCGGCGTATCGTCCGCGACTGGTATGTGAAGAAGTGACCCTATGAACAACCTGGAACGGAACAACGCCCTCGTCGCCCGCGCCCGCCGCGTCATACCCGGCGGCATGTACGGGCACATGTCAGTGCAGCGGATGCTGCCGGCCGGCTATCCGCAGTTCTTCGATCGTGCCGAAGGCGCGCGCCTGTGGGACGTGGACGGCAACGAATACATCGACTTCATGTGTGCATTCGGCCCGATGATCCTCGGCTATCGCCATCCCGGCGTGGAGGCCGCTGTCGCGCAGCAGCGCAGCAAGGGCGACACGATGACCGGGCCTTCGGCACTGGTCGTCGAGCTTGCCGAGCGCTTCGTCGATCAAATCAGTCATGCCGACTGGGCCATGTTCGCCAAGAACGGTACCGATGCCACCACGCTGTGTTGCACGCTTGCACGCGGGGCGACCGGCAAACGCAAACTACTCGTCGCCAAAGGCGCCTACCACGGCGCCGCACCCTGGTGCACACCGAGCCCCAAGGGCGTGATCGAAGAAGATCGCAGCCACCTCGTGCACTTCGAGTACAACGATGTGGCGAGTCTTACGGCTGCTGCGCAGTCCGCATACGGCGACCTCGCCGGCATCGTGGTGTCCGCATTCAAGCACGATGCCTTCGTCGACCAGGCACTGCCAACACGGGAATTCGCCCGCGCGGCGCGCCGCATCAGCGATGAAACAGGCGCTGCACTCATTCTGGATGAGGTGCGTGCCGGCTTTCGTCTATCGCTCGACACGAGTTGGTCATCGCTCGGCGTCGAACCGGATCTGTCCGCATGGAGTAAGGCAATCGCCAACGGCTATGCCCTGGCCGCTGTGCTGGGCAACGACCGCTTCAGGGATGCCGCGACCAAGGTCTATGCCACCGGTAGTTTCTGGATGCAGGCAACCCCCATGGCCGCGGCGCTGGCGACGATCAGCGCGCTCAATGAACTGGATGCACCGAAGCGCCTCGAGGCGCTCGGGCAGCGATTGCGCACCGGGTTGCACTCAGTCGCACAACGGCATGGCATCTCACTGCGCCAGACCGGCCCCGCCGCGATGCCGATGATGCTGTTCGACGATGATGCCAAGCTTGCGCGCGGCAATGCCTTCTGCACCGGCATGCTCGAACTCGGCATCTACATGCATCCCTGGCACAACATGTTTCTGTCCACGGCTCACACAGAAGGCGACATCGATCGGGCGATCGCATGCGCCGACGAAGTACTGGCAAACATCTGAGGTATCGGCGATGAAGGAGGCAACATGATTCGACTGGTGTTCCTGCTGCGACGGAAGGCCTCGCTTTCGCTCGAAGAATTTCAGCGCTACTGGCGCGAAGATCATGGTCCGCTGGTCGCATCGTTCGCGCAGCACCTCAACGTGTTGCGCTACACCCAGTCCCACCGATTGGACGACGAGATGAACGGACGCATGCAGAAGGCCCGTGGCGGCATGGAGCCTGAATACGATGGCGTGGCCGAACTGTGGTGGGAGTCGGAAGACGCGCTTGCCGCCGCACTTGCGAGCAATCAAGGCGGCGCAGCTGCCGCTGCGCTCCTCGAAGACGAAGCCAAGTTCATCGACCTTCCGAACTCTCCGCTGTGGCTCAATCACGAGTACCCACAGGTGAATCCGACCCCGGAGAACATTGTCGCTCACCCTAGAAGCGGGGTCGTCAAGCTGCACTTTCCCCTGCGCTTCAAAGCGGATCTCGACGCAGAGCAGGCCCGCGTGTACTGGCGCACCAACCATGGGCCGCTGATCCGTTCGCAGGCCCACGCCGCCGGCATCTTGCGCTACATGCAGATCCACCGGTATCCAAGTGTGCTCGAAGCAGAAATCAGACGTGCTCGCGGCACACAGACGCCTGCCTACGATGGGCACGCCGAAGTGTGGATCGATCGGGGACAGCCGCGCACCGGTCCCGAAGCGCAAGCATCAGGCAGGCGGGCAATCGAGGACGAAGCGAAATTCATCGACTTCAAGCGATCGACCATGTGGATCGGCAAAGAGCATGTGTTCATCGATCGGATGTGACGGCTAAGGGATACTGTCGTTCGGTGCTGACGGTTCCGTTTGTGCGAGACCTGCATAATCGAAGCTGAACAACGCGACGATACCCGCGATACTCAATGTCTGCCGCGCGGCGAGGCGCAGGGTACGGCGCAACGCACGGTTGAAGAGGTGCGGCTGCGTGTCACCCGGTTCGTCGATCTTGCGCAGCAACACGAGTGACCAGCCGCCCAGCACGCCGGCTGCAACGAACGCGACGTCGAGCAGGCCGAATCCGGCCAGACCCACATCGACGATGCCATCGGTACCCCGCTGTCCGAATCCTGCGATGGTGCCCACGATGAGTGGCGAAAGCGTGCCGGTGATGCCCATCACCGCACCCACCATGGCAAGGTAAGGGATCGAACGCGCGCTCGGTGCGAGCTTGATGGCCATGTTCGCGGTGACGAGCGTCGTGGCGGCCATCGCAATGCCGGTGAGCAGGTGAATCAGGATGAGGATCACGAGTGTCCACACACCTGCGCCGAGTTGACCCGACAAAGGCCACAGCGCCGTCGCCACCAGGAACACGGGACACGCCAGCCGCAGTACCGACTTGTTGCTGAACCGATCGGCGAGCCGACCCCAGAAGCGGAAGAACAGCACGTTGCCCGCAAGCGCGAGCATGCTCAGTACCATGATCGTGCCAAGCGACAGATCCAGACGCCGCAGCATGTACAACGCAAAGAACGGCATGGCGAGGTTGACCGCAAAAGCCCACGCGGCCAGAAAACCGATCAAGCGCATGTAGTTGGGGTCTGCAAGCGGACCGCGCAGCGCAACCCAGAAGCTCTCGTGGATGGGCACCGTCATCCGTGGCTCGGGAATGCGCGCAAGGAACTGGCAGCCGACCATCCCGATCAACATCGCAATGATCATGTAGGCCGACAGAATCTCACCGCGATCGGAGAACTGCGCGTAGCCGTCCGCGAGATAGCCGAGGGCAATCGCGAGCACGGCGCCCACCGCCATGGCCACCGCGGAACGGTGCCCGCCGTAGTCGCCGCGGATGGACTCGGGAATGAGATCGCGCATCCAGCCGTTGAAGGCAAGGCCACCTAGCGTACCGAACAGATAGAACCCCACGAGCGCGAGTAGAAACACCGCAACTGCTATCGACGGATCATCGATGAACGGCACCATCGCGAGGGGAATCCAGAACAGTCGACTGATGCCGGCGCCGACTACCGTCAACAACTTGCGGCGTTGTACCCGTTCCACCAGATAGATGCCAGGCAACTGCGCAAGCGCCATCAATGGGCCGAGCGCCGTGATCAAGCCAACCACGAGCGTGGATGCATCGAACGTCAGCGCAATCGCAACGAGAAACGGTACCGCGCCGAAGGTCACCATGGTCTGGCTGCAGACGGCGTCAAAGGTGAGGTGCTTCAACCCCCGTGAAAGTTCGGCCGGCTCGATGCGATCGACCGGGCGTAGCGTCAGCGTCACGCTTTGAGCAATCGTTCGGCGCGAATGGCATGGATCTCGTCACGCAACCGCGCCGCTTCCTCGAACTCCAGATTGCGCGCGTGTTCGAGCATTTCGTTTTCGAGCCTGGTGAGCAGCTTGCCGAGCGCCTTGGGATCGGTGGGCAGATCGCGCGTCGTCGCCTTCGAGTCGGTTCCCTTGCGCCGTGGCGCCTGGCCGGGCGCAGGTGCACGGGCGCCCTCCATGATGTCGGTTACCGTCTTGATGATGCCCT
Source organism: Pseudomonadales bacterium (assembly GCA_041738285.1). Taxonomy (GTDB): domain Bacteria; phylum Pseudomonadota; class Gammaproteobacteria; order Pseudomonadales; family Azotimanducaceae; genus SZUA-521. Next base: position 13,392 of record JBGSQB010000176.1, read on the forward strand.
TGGGCGTGATGCCGTGCGCGAGGTTGTGCGCCACCTGTTTTTCACGGCGACGATTCGTTTCTTCCAATGCGCGCTCGATGGAGCCGGTCATCTTGTCGGCATACAGCACCGCGCGACCGCGCAGATTGCGCGCCGCGCGCCCAATCGTCTGAATCAGCGAACGCTCCGCCCGCAGGAAGCCCTCTTTGTCCGCATCGAGAATTGCGACCAGCGACACCTCCGGCATGTCGAGCCCTTCTCGCAGCAAATTGATGCCGACCAGCACGTCGAATTCACCGAGGCGCAGATCACGGATGATCTCCATGCGCTCGACGGTGTCGATGTCGGAGTGCAGGTAGCGCACGCGCACGCCATGCTCGTCGAGATACTCGGTGAGGTCTTCCGCCATCCGCTTGGTCAGCACCGTCACCAGCACGCGCTCGCCACGCTCGACAGTGAGGTGGATTTCGCTGAGAAGATCGTCGACCTGATTCGAGGCCGGACGGATCTCCACATCGGGATCGACCAGCCCCGTCGGGCGCACGACCTGTTCAACGACCTGCCCCGCGTTGGCCGCTTCGTAGTTACCCGGCGTTGCCGACACGAAGATCATCTGCGGCGCGAGCGCTTCCCACTCATCGAACCGCAACGGCCGGTTGTCGAGGGCCGACGGCAGGCGGAAGCCATACTCGACCAGGGTTTCCTTGCGCGACCGATCGCCTTTGAACATGGCGCCGATCTGCGGCACGGTGACGTGCGACTCATCGATGATCAGCAGCGCATCTTTCGGCAGATAGTCGAACAACGTCGGTGGTGGTTCACCGCTCTTGCGGCCGGACAGATAGCGCGAGTAGTTCTCGATGCCCGAGCAGTAACCGAGTTCCCGAATCATCTCGAGGTCGAATCGCGTGCGCTGCTCCAGACGCTGGGCTTCGACCAGCTTGTGCTGGTCGGTCAGCCACTTGAGCCGATCCTGCAACTCGTCCTTGATGTCGTCGAGCACGGCGAGAATGCGGTCCCGCGGCGTGACATAGTGCGTCTTCGGGAAAATCGTGTACCTGGGCACACGGTTGATCACTTCACCGGTCAACGGATCGAACACCGACAGATTTTCAATCTCGTCATCGTACAGTTCGACGCGAACGGCCTCCTTCTCGCTCTCTGCAGGAAAGATGTCGACCACGTCGCCCCGCACCCGGTAGGTGCCGCGCTGGAACACCATGTCGTTGCGCGAATACTGCAGCTCCGCCAGCCGCACCAGAATATAACGCTGATCCACACGATCACCGCGATCCAGGTGCAGCACCATCTTCAGATACGACCCGGGATCACCCAGACCGTAGATGGCCGACACCGACGCGACAATCACCGTATCGCGCCGCTCGATGATGGCCTTAGTGGCCGACAGACGCATCTGCTCGATGTGCGCGTTGACCGAGGAATCCTTCTCGATGTACGTGTCCGATGAGGGCACATACGCTTCGGGCTGGTAGTAGTCGTAGTAGGAAACGAAGTACTCGACCGCATTGTTCGGGAAGAACTCTTTGAACTCGCCGTACAACTGCGCGGCCAACGTCTTGTTGGGCGCGAGCACGAGCGTCGGCCGCTGCACGGACTGAATCACGTTGGCGATCGTGAACGTCTTACCCGAACCCGTTACGCCCAGCAGGGTTTGCGAGGCGAGACCCGATTCCAGACCATCGATGAGGTTTGCGATCGCCGCCGGCTGATCGCCCGCCGGTTTGAAGTTGGCATCGACGCGGAATTCATTGACCGCAACTGACATGAGCAGACCGGTGTCCGAACGGACCGCGTATTGTACGCGCTGCGCCCGCCCCGTCGCCTCGGCAAACGATGCTAAGTTAGCGGGTCTGTCAGGGGGGTGAGATGCCGAATTCGCCAGTGTCCATGCGCACGAAGCTTGCGTTCGGTATCGGTGCCTCGGGCGAAGCGGCTACCAACTGGATCTTCAACGCCCTCACCTTCTTCTATTACAACCAGATCCTCGGGCTGTCGGGCACGCTCACGGCCGCCGCCGTGACGGTCGGCATCGTGTCGGACGCCATGACCGACCCGCTCATGGGCTCCATCTCCGATCGCTTCAGGTCGCGCTGGGGCCGTCGTCACCCCTTCATGTTCGCAGCCCCCTTGCCCTTGGTGCTGTGCATCTACGCCATCTTCAATCCGCCAGCCGACCTCGAAACGACGAGTCTCTTCCTCTGGTTCATGGTCTTCACCGTCGGCATGCGCGTGTGTTCGACCCTGTTCGCGGTGCCGCACCTCGCGCTCGGTGCCGAGCTGTCCGACGACTACAACGAGCGCTCCAAGGTGATGAGCTACAACAACGTCTTCACCTACGGCGGCGTGATCGTCATGCACATCGCCGTCTGGTTCGTGATCTTCCCAGCCTTCGACAATGGCCGAATGCATCAGGAGGCCTACTACCCGGTGGTGTTCTTCTGCTGCACGCTGATCATGCTGTGCATCCTCACCTCGGCCTATCAGACCCGTGACCGCATCCCGTTCTTGAAACGCGTACCGAACGATTTACCGCCATTCGGCATGCGCCAGCTCGGCCGCGAGATGTGGTCCGCCATGCAGAACCGGCACTACCGCTTCCTGCTGCTTGGGCTGTTCTTCCTGTCGGTGATGATCGGCACTCACGAAACCCTTGGCCTGTACATGGCCACCTTCTATTGGGAACTGACCGACTACCAGATCGGCTGGCTCATCCTCAACAACGTGTTCGGCTACGCGATCGGCTTCATCTTCACCGCGGCGCTGCACGAGCGCTTCGACAAGCGCTGGACGATCGTCGCATCCGCCGCGGGGCTGAGCGTGTTCTGGTCCACCGCCGTCACGCTGCGGCTGTTCGACCTCGCGCCTGAAAACACCACGACCGCGCTGGTCATCTTCATCATCGCCATCGGCACGTTCTCCTCGGCATGTGGCTCGATCCTCAATATCAGCGTCATGTCGGCGCTCGCCGACATCTCCGACGAACACGAGCTGCTGACCGGCCGTCGCCAGGAAGGCATCTTCTATTCCGCGCGCACGTTCTTCGCTAAGGCAACGAACGGCGTCGGTCACGTGGTCGCCGGGATTGCCCTCGATGTGATCGAGTTCCCTACCGGCGCCGTGCCCGGCACCATCGAGCCCGACAAGATCATGGCGCTGGGGTTGATCGACGGGCCGTTTGCGATGGTTTGGGGATTGCTCGGTGCCTGCCTCTACACGGGTTACCGGATCGACAAGGCGTATCACGGCAGAGTCCGGGACAAGCTCGACGCGCGGATTGCCGAAGGCGTTCAACTCGAAGCATGAGGCGCCATCCGCGATGGTGATGAGGCGCAGGTCTTGCAAATCGGGCACCGCTGCCTAAAATTCGCTTCCCGACCTATTCCGCCTTAGCTCAGCTGGTAGAGCAACGGACTGTTAATCCGTGGGTCGCTGGTTCGAGCCCAGCAGGCGGAGCCATATACATCAAGGTCCGAACCGGACACATAGGTGACGTTTTATACCGAAGACATGGTTAACACCTTCGGTAGGAACGGATTCACGGCCGGTTCGATCCGGCCTTCATCCTGATCAAAAAATCCTAGATCAAAGTCCATAAAGCTCACAACCC
>JBGSQB010000196.1:0-2566 GCA_041738285.1 Pseudomonadales bacterium
GGCGTCTGCTCGCCGGCTGGCGCGAAGCCGTGGCACGAACGTTGCCTGTCGCGGCGCGAGCCTGACGCTTGCCGGGTCCGGGGCAGTCACGTGCGGTGGGCGTCAGGGCTGGCCCAGGCGGATTACAAAGCGGTTACAACGGCTCCCCTGACGCCCACACCTTGCGGGTGCCCGGCACTCTAGAATCAGGTCGATGTCATCCATGGGCCCGTCATGGCAACGGTGGTCAGCCAATTCCTGAGTGCAAAGGTTCTGCGCATGCGTAGATCCATGGCGATTGCGGCCGGCGTGGCGGGGTACGTGCTGTTCGTCTCTGGTGCGCTTGCCTACGACATGCTCCGAATGCCTGATGCTGCGTTGCCGGTGATGATGGCAGTCGGCTTGGCGGGCATCGCGCTGCTCGCGTTCACCATTGCGAGCGACCTCGACGTGCGGGGCACGCGCGGCGGGGTGTTGTTGCCGTTTGCCCTATGGGCGGGTGTCGCGTTGATGTCGACTGCGGCGCTCAGCGATGGACCCCTGCGACTGCTGCTGCTCGCAGCTTCTCTGCTTGGACTCACCTTCAGCGCACTGCACCTCGAACGCGGACAGCTGCTGCTGCTCGCAGCCGCAGTGTGGGTGACCTACGTCACCGGTGCGATCGTCGGCTTCGTTGCGGGCTCGCTGGACGGTGTCCAGACGACGCTACTGAATCTGCTCGGCTATTCGCTGACGCTCATCGGTGGCGTGCTCGTGGCCGGCGAAGTCGGGCGCCTGCGCTCAGAACTCGAAGGTCGCAGCCGCGACCTCGAGCGGGCACTGGTCAAAGTGCACGAACTGGCCATGCGCGACGACCTCACTGGCCTGTACAACCGGCGCCAGCTGATGGAATACCTGCAGCGACAGAAGGCCCTTGCCGATCGCAACACGCTCAGTTTCGCCGTGTGCTACGTCGACCTCGATCACTTCAAGCGGGTCAACGACCGCTTCGGTCATCGCCAGGGCGATGAGGTGCTGAAGGCGTTTGCCGAGATCGCGCGTCGCGTCGTTCGCGAGGAAGATTTCGTCGCACGTATGGGTGGCGAGGAGTTCGTGCTGGTGCTCACCAACGCAACGCTGACCGATGCCGTTCGCGTCGCCGAGCGGCTGCGGCGCCAGACCCAACTCATGGTCATTCATCCCAACGCCCCCGACTTTGCCGTCACCGCATCGGTCGGGATCGCAGCCTACCGGCTGCGTGAGGCGGTGGAGCAGCTTCTCAGCCGCGCTGACGCCGCGATGTACGCGGCCAAAACCCAAGGACGAAACCGTGTCGTGGTCGCCCCTGAAATTGAGACCGACTCCGCGCGCGGCGGCATGCTCAGGTGACCGCGCGTGTGTTGATCAGTTAGTCTGTCGAACACTTACAGGACGCAGCGCCTTCGGCGCGTGCCGGATTTAGGGATAACGTGGACCGGCGAGCCCATCCCAGACAACCGATTTCCATTGGAGCGCTCGTTCACCCTCGTCAGGGCCGATCGTGGCTGTGTTCCATTCGGGACTTTTGTCAGACGGGGATGATGCTGGTCGGTTCGGGCGGCAGCAAATCTCTCGCAGCCACCGGATCCAACCCCCAGCCCGGTGACCCGATCAGCGTTCACTTCTCGGTACCAACGCCGACCGGCGATCGCAACATCCGCATGCAGGCGAATGTCGCGCGCATCATCGGCAACGGTACCGGCATGGGCGTCCGATTTCCGGAGCCGCTTGCTGGCGCAGCATTTCAGGCACTCATGGACTTCGCCGTCGCGTCGGGCATGGTCGCCGGCAGCGCGGCCGACCTCGCCACGGCCGAGACCAAGGATGGTGAGGCACCGGCACAGGCAGCAGACTTCTCCGAGCAGTTTCTGCGCGATCGTCGCATCAAGGATTCCGACGCCGCCCAAATCAAAGACCAACTGCGCCGGATCATGTCGCGGACGGCGACCCGGTTGATTCAGAACTTCTTCGACAAGTGCGACCGTGATCTCCTGCTGCGCGCCCGCGATGCCGGCACCAATGCCATGCAGATGATGTACTTCGAAGGACTCGACCAGCTCGAGAAGCGTCGCGAGCAGATTCGCACCCGTTTTGGTCGCGCCATTGTCGCGCAGATCGATCAGGTATCGGATCTCGAGGCCGTACTCGACAAGCGGCGTCGACGCGAGGCGGGAAGTAGCGCCAAACTCGAGTTGGTCGATACCGAGCAGTTCGAGGAGTGGTTGTCGATCGCCGAGATCATTTCCAAGACCGAGAACCGCTACAACGACGTACTGCTCGACATTCGGGCGCGCCTCGGGATGATCGCCAAACCCTGGAGTCACAAGGACGTGGTGCCGGTCGGTCCGGCCGCAATCGCCTGGTCCTTCGACGAAGCGATCACGGAAATCGACGTCCGACGGCAGGTCAAGCAAGACCTCTACCACGAATTCGAAGCGGTACTGACGCCGCTGCTCGCCAACGTCTATCAGGCCGTTGGCACGATGCTTGAGGACAGTCGCATCTTCCCATCGGTGGAAGAGCTGCGTGCCGCGATGGCGCGTTCGCTGCGCCGGCCCGCGCCGCCGCC
>JBGSQB010000199.1:0-45497 GCA_041738285.1 Pseudomonadales bacterium
CCTTAGTTGCTCGAGGCGGTCAGCGAGCCCATCCCTTTGGGGGTTTTTATGGTGGTGCAGGTGCCGGCGGGAACGAGCTTCCAGGCGTTGCTCTGGTAGTCAGTTTTGGACGTACCGGCGCAGCTCGTGCCGGCGCCCGCAGCACAGTCGTTCTTACCTGCCAGCGCGACGCCATAGCACTTTTCCATGGCTTTCGAGTCAGTCGCTTTTTCGTCCTCGGCGGCCATTGCGGCACCGGTGCACAGCGCCGTCAGGGCAACGGCGGCAGCGGCATAGCTTCGTCGATTCATCTCGGGCTCCTTAACATGAATGGATATGACACCGAACGTCCCGGCCGTGAGCGGCGGGTACGACCGGATCGTCTGCTAATTCGTCGCGAACCGGCAGCGGGTTACACGCTAGCTGAAATATTCCCGTGAGAGCGCCGGTGCCGGGCGTTGTAACCAAACCTGCCGGGCCGGCGAATTCGTCTGAGCAAGCCCTTGGCGACCGTGAGCAACGTCTGCGAGCGCTGATGGCACAGGCGATGGCTGGCGATGAGCCTGCCTACTGCAGCCTGTTGGTGGAACTGTCTCAGCACCTGCGTGCGTTTTGTCGACGCCGCCTTGCTCACATGCCAGCCGAAGTCGAGGACCTCGTGCAGGAAACGCTTCTGGCCATTCACAATCAGCGGCACACGTACGATCCCGGGCGACCCTTTACTGCCTGGGCCCATGCGATTGCACGCTACAAGCTGGTGGATCTGCTGCGCCGGCGCTCACGTCGCGAAATGCTGACTGACGGCCTCGACCACGAAAGCGAACTGCTTGGAGATACCGACCTCGATGCGAGCGAGGCAGCGCGCGATCTCGGCCTGCTGCTGCAGACGCTGCCGGATCGACAGCGCCTGCCCATTGTACATGTCAAGATCGATGGCCTCTCCGTAGCAGAAGCAGCCGCGCGCACGGGAATGTCGGTATCAGCGGTGAAGGTCGGCATTCATCGCGGGCTGCGCGCGCTCGCGGCAAGACTGAGCAACGATCGATGAAGACCGCGGCGCTCATTGATTTGCTTTCTCGTGCCGAGAATCCGGTTGCTCGGCACGCGCTGCTGCGGCGCTTTGCAACGGCGGTCAGTCTCGGCGCCGCCGGCGCGCTTCTTTTGTTTTTCATCCGTCTCCGTGTGAATCCGGGACTGGCAGACATGCTCGTGATGCCCGCGTTCTGGATCAAGGTGGGATTCACGATGTCGACTTTCGTGGCGGCTCTGGCGGTTGCGACGCGACTGGCGCGACCCGGTGTTGCTGTGGGCCGTGCGGGTTTGTGGATGTGCGCTCCCATTCTGGTCGTCTGGATGCTCATGACGATGGCGTTGGTGCAGGCAGATCCTGCTGCGCGTCTGCCGCTGGTGATGGGTACCACGTCGCGCACCTGCCCGATGAACATCGCGATTTTGTCGCTGCCAATCATGGTGGCCACAATCTGGGCCTTGCGTGGACTCGCGCCGACCAAGCTGCGCGCCGCGGGTGGGGTGGCAGGACTCTGTGCCGGCGCCCTGGGCGCAGCGATCTACGGGCTGCATTGTCCGGAACTGGAGGCCCCGTTTCTCGGCGTCTGGTACGTGATCGGAATGACGCTGCCCGCGATGCTGGGTGCGTGGCTTGGTCCACGCATGTTGCGTTGGTGATTGGCCAAGGTAATTGACGCCGCGCCTTCGGTGCCTCAGTAGTCGTGTTTCCCTCATGCGATGGGTAGTGGAATGGCATGGACAACAACGCTGCTCTGCGTTGTTTCGGAAGGCACTCATGCTGCCGCGGCCGTCAAGAACGGATTTGAACTTGGTGATGCGACGATTCCTGTTCATGAGATTCGGTTCGGTGGCCCGCCACGTGACGGCATTCCGGCTATTGACACACCGTGGTTCGTTCGCGCGGACGACGCACGGTTCCTCGCCGATGATGATCGCGTACTCGGATTCGCACGCGGGAATGCGAGCAAGGCGTATCCGATCCGCATCCTCGATCGACATGAGATCGTGAACGACAAAAATGGCGATCACGGTTTGCTCGTGACCTATTGTCCGTTATGCGGGACGGGGATGATCTGGGTGGATCGAGCAACTTGACGCCGACGGCGTTGCGACGGAGATCGCGAGCGCATTGTCGACAGCATGCGCGGCCCGGAAACTCTGAATGTCCCGGCCGTCCCGCAGGCGTTCATCGATCGCGTCCTGACCGTGTTGGATGGCGCTCAACGCGATTCGTCCGCTTCCCGGCCTTGGGGTGGACGATAGTCCGCAATCACTCCCGGAGAAGATCCAAATGTCGAAGCGCAACTACAAGCCCATCGCGGCCGCCGTCGGTACCGTGTTCATCACCACCCTGGCAACAGCAACTCTGGCCAACGCCAGCCAGAAGCCATTCGAAGCAACGGCGTTGGAGTCCGGCTACGGCCTGCTCGCGGCCGCCGACGCCTCGCGTCGCACGCAAGAGCATTGAGGCGCCAACGCCGACGACAGCACCAATACGCCACCAATGAATACCCTCAAAAATTCAACGCTCGCTTTGACTACATTCGCGTCTGCAGATGGCAATAGCACGTGCGCGAAAAGGATGCTGAAGAGCACGATGGCAGTCGCATCGTTGAACAGCTCTCACCTTTCAGGATGACGGCGAGGCGTTCCGGCGCGCCAAGTGTCTTCAGCTGCGTCACCACCGCCACCGGATCCGTCGCAGCAAGCAGCGCACCGGCCACTGGCGCAGCGTTCCACGGGAATCCCGTGGGGTGTCCAATGCTCCAGTACAGCAATGCCGCACTGACCGTTGTGGTCAAGAGCATTCCTGCCACCGCCAAAATAAGAGGATCACCCCCAGATCAGCTGACAGGTGTTTGATCGGGATCATGAACGCGGCTTCGAATATCAGCACGGGAAGGAACACGAGGAAGATGAGGTCGTGGAAGCTCGTAGCACGCAAGCCAGAATCGATGCCTAGACCCAGCGTGACGAAGTAGGCTACTGCTGAACCCAGCAACACAAGGACGGCCGAAGGCGGCGGGCGTACCCAACGCGCAACTAGAGCTCGGAGACCAACGTCAGGACCAACAGGACAACGGCAACGCCAACGATGAATTCGACAGTCAAGGCACGCTCCCATGGTGTCAGTGACCGATCCCGCAGAAACCGCCGCCTTTTCTCTGAGTATCTGTAACGAATCGGCCTACAGCTGCGTCCATACTGAGATGCACCGCAATAATCATATCGCACACCGCGATGTGTCCGACGCGGTGTCGGATCTGGTGACACGTCGATTCAGCATGTGCGGCGCACCTGATAGGACAAGAGGAGATAGCACGCCCATGTGGTCCTGGTGGCCTGCGTTGGTCTTCGGGTGGCCGCCCTTGGTCCTGACGCTGCTGTTGGCCGTGTACGGCGTCGCTCGCAGGCGTTGGGTCTGGCTCGCCGTGGCCTGCGTGAGTGCGCTGCCAATCTCCCTCTATCTAATGGCGAGCCCTATTTATGACTGGACGGGTTTGGCGCTCCCCGTGTCCGTGATCGGCTGCGGCTTCGCCGTCCATCGGCGCCGTACGGGTATCGCCTGTCTCCTGTTGACACCGCTCTTTGGCATCAGCGGTTGGTTGGCATGGGAAGTCGTCAATCAGTGAGTGTCAACTGGCCCGTCGCCCCGGCCGTTACGTTCAGGAACCGCATTCGCGCTGCATTCGGACAGCACCGATTTGGAGGGATCCACGATCCTACTTTCACGGGTTCTAGCACGGCTGATTCAGCAAGGCGAATTGCGGCTGATTGATGCACGGGGCCGCCGCCACGCCTTCGGCCGGGGCACCACGGAGCAGGCACTTGCAATCCGGCTGCACAACCGGCGCATCGAGCGGCGCCTGATCGTGAATCCCATGCTGGCTCTCGGCGAGGGTTACATGGACGGCGAATTCAGCGTGGAAGGTGGCGATATCCACGATCTGCTGCGACTCCTCACACTCAACATGGGCCGCGACCACACCTTCTCTTTGTTTCGCTCGCTCACCGTAGTTCGTACGCTGATGCGTAGGATTCAGCAGCACAACCCCATCCGCTGGGCCAGCGCCCATGTGGCCCATCACTACGATCTATCTGGCGAGTTCTACGACTTGTTTCTCGACGCCGACAAACAGTACTCATGCGCTTACTACGAGCGCGAGGAGATGACACTAGAGGAGGCGCAGCAGGCAAAACAGCGGCGTCTGGCCTGCAAGCTCGACCTTAAGGCGGAGCACCATCTGCTGGACGTAGGCTGCGGTTGGGGCGGACTGGCACTGTACCTCGCTCGAGCAAGCGGGGCCCGGGTTACGGGGGTTACGCTGTCGAAGGAGCAGTACGCTGCGGCCAACAGCCGAGCGGCAAACGAGCGCGTCGCAGATCAAGTCGGCTTTCAATTGCAGGACTACCGCCAGCTGACCGGTCTGTTTGACCGCATCGTCTCGGTTGGCATGTTCGAGCACGTGGGCGTGAACCACTATCTTGAGTACTTCCGAAAGCTACGCAGCCTATTGAGTGCAAACGGAATCGCGCTCGTTCACGCCATCGGACGTTCCAATCCACCGACGCTGACCAATGCGTGGACGCGGAAGTACATCTTTCCGGGTGGCTACGTGCCAGCTTTGAGCGAGGTACTGAGAGCGGTTGAAAAATCTGGCCTGTGGGTGACCGATGTTGAAATTCTGCGCCTTCACTACGCAAAGACGCTTGCTGCCTGGCGCCAGCGCTTTTTGCTCAATCGCGTCCGGATCGCCGAAATCTACGACGAGCGCTTTTGTCGGATGTGGGAGTACTACCTCTCGGGATCAGAACTGACCTTCATCCACGGCGATCTAATGGTGTTTCAGATTCAACTCACAAAGCGCATAGACACGGTGCCCATCACTCGAGATTACATGTACAGATAGTAGATGCGCTCTTTGCACATGATCAGTTGTCCGCAAGCGTGCCGGGGCGCCCGCGGAAAGCTAAAACGCGACCGGGCGTCCGCTTCGCAGAGGCGCAGGCTCCAATAGACCGTATCAGCCCGCCGCCTTCGCGCGGGCTACTCAGAACTCGCCTCGATACCCTTCAGCGCGACTAGGTCATCGGGTTGTCAATGCGTCTGAACGTAATGCGTAGCAAGGCATTCGACCCCATGCTGAAGCCAAGGGCGGAAGCTTTGTAGTAGAACTTGTATTTGTTCACGATGGCTTCGGAAGCGGCCTTTTTCGCTCGTGCCCGGTTCTTCCGTAGATTGTCAGCCCAGGCGGCACACGTTCGTGCGTAGTCCATGCGATCGTTCACTAAGAGCATTATTTCGAAGAGGCCCTGGGACGCTTCAACAATCTCAGACAGGTGGGGAAGATCCGATTCCGGAAATAGTTCCCACGTAAGATGGCTGGCGTTCTTCCGACTCAGATTCCCCCAGGCAATCGTTTGCAGCGTCATCCAACTGGAAGGTTTTAGGATCCGATAGCAAAACTCAAAGTAGTTACGATAGGCGCCAATCCGATCCTCGTCGGACATCTCGGGCGTTGCGAAGTGCTCAAAGGCTCCAATGGAAATGATGGCATCGTAAGGTGCCTCGGGCGCGTGGTCATGCCAATCTTCCTGAATGACGCGTGCATTCGGAACCTTCAACGACGTGATGTAGTCTGTCTGCAACGTGCTGAGCGTTAGCCCGGTCACATGCTGTACACGGTGCTTCTCGATCAGACGTCTTAGCATGCCTCCCCAACCGCAACCTACGTCTAGAACTCGGCCCGCGCCAGCTGCCCGGGCCTGCGCGATGTGATAGTCGAGCTTTTGGATCTGCGCTGCGTACAGAAGTGCAGGATCATCATCCAAGCCATCCCACTTCGCGGCTGAGTAGCAAAGAGTCTTATCCAGCCAGCAACGATAAAACTCATTGCCTACATCATAGTGATGCTGAATAGCCTCGGCCGATGCCCCCCGTAATTCGTCCCGGTCGTCAGTCCCCATGGCTCATCTCTCTCGCAAAAGCCGGCTATCCTCCGACTCGCCTAGGTAGTCATGAGTTCAACGAGCTCAGCGAAGATTCCTTTCGCAACGAAGTGCTCGGCCAACTAGTCAACGTGCGACCCCACCATTCGACCGAGCACGTGTACCGAAATCGATCCATCAGGTGCTGCGGGCGGCCCGATCGAGAAACCGCCCAGCGTGCATACCCTGCGGCAATTGTTTGACATGCATCTGCTTGTTACGACACCCGTACCGCGCAAGCAGCCGCGGAATGCCGACCTATAGATCACTCAGACCCATACCCACGCGCTGAATTTTTGTGGCGGCACGATGCGCAATCCAATCTCGTTCTTGCCGGTGAGGATCAGGGATCCTGACCGGTTGGGGTGCTTAGTGTGGGCTCAGGTTGCCATACTGGTATAGGCAATTCGGTAAGTGTTTCTGACCACTCGACGGGCCATAGCCGATCGAGTCCGTACGAGTACGGAAGCGGTCACGGGCCACGACGCCCGATCAACCTGAGAACGCCTGATTCCAGGCAACACCGAGTCTCCCGGTGGGGAGTGAGTCGGTGCAAGACCACACGGCCATGACCTGCAGGCAGGTCTTGCTCGTACAGGGTGTTTCACCTCCTTGGATAGTGCGGAGTACTCCGCGTTGTTGAATCGAACCAGCTGTCAACCGACCGCCGGCGCTTTCGAACATGGGCGTTGCGCCCTGGGACGAAGACGGATCCGAGATCCGGAGAAGACGACGCGGGATCGAAGATCCCGCGCATGAGAGGCCCGGTGGCCTGAGCTTTGAAGACGGACACGGATGTCCGCGATTGAAGTGGGAGCCAAGCTCCGGCATTGAAAGGGAACCGAAGGTCCAACAATGAACCCGCGCGAGCCAAAAAGGCCGGTTCGAGATCGCGCTGTACCCTGATGCGCTCCGAAGAGCCTGGACGGGTCGTCCAGTTGCCACACTTAAGCGCAGTGGCCAGCGACAAAACTGATCGATGGCGCCAGTGTAGGAACGCATCACGTGCGGGTCACTGACATTTCGCGCCGCAGGCACGCGCGGTTATTGAGGCTGCCGCCGGTGTCACTACCCGCTGCGCGGCGTAGTGACACCGACGGCCTACGGATCGGTGCCAGAATCGCGCCGAGCATGCGCTCGTCACGATCCTGGCTGTTGCACATTGCTTCGACCTTCAGTGCGTTGGCGATCACGATTTGGGCGAGCGATTACAGGTGTAATCAGATATCGCGCTGACGAGTGTCGGCGTTCAATGCAAACCACGACCGTCGTGGTTCGTATTCCTCACGATGCGCCCTCGTCGTTGCGCATGGCAACATTGCGCGCTTAGCTGCTGTTCGCGCTTGACAGGCGGCGAACGAGAGCTGCACTGGGTGATCGTGCCGGTAACCTTTGCCACGGATTCACCGCTGCCACCGTTTGCGGAATCCGGCACGGCGTTCCGGTCGTGTAGGCCCGGACGCGTCACGGACATGTCAAGAACCGATCACGCCTACGGTGCGGATACACTGTCCGGGTTCGAATCTTTCCTTTTCAGGCGCTGGGGTGCTCTGCTCAAAAGATGCAACACCGAGTCGACGCGCGCTGAACAAATCAACTGTGGATTGCCCGCAACTTCGCGTTGCCGTCATCAGCCCTCAATCCGTCGAGGTAGTCAGCCCAGGCTTGCATCATCTTGCGCCGCTCCGCGAGGCGCTCTGCCCGGTTGTATGCTGACCTGACTTTGTCGCTCGGCACATGCGCAAGCTGCCGTTCGATCACATCGGCGTTGTGTCCCAGTTCGTTCAAAAGCGTGGATGCCGTCGTTCTAAATCCATGCGCTGACGCTTCTTCTTTACTGTACCCCAATCGGCGTAGCGCGGCGCCAATCGCTGCATCAGATAAGCACCGATCCGGCGTGCGTAGGCTGGGAAACAGATACCGGCTGTAACCCGTCAGTGGTCGCAGCGCAGTCAACAGCGCGATCGCTTGGCGTGCCAACGGAACGATGTGCTGGAGCCCGGTCTTCATCTTCTCCGCCGGAATCCGCCACAGCGGTTCCTTCGCCTCCACATCGAACTCGGTCCACTCGGCCGCCCGCAGTTCGCCCGGACGCACGAACAAAAGCGGCGCCAGACGCAATGCGTACGTCACTGCAGGCTGCCCTTCATATCCGTCTATCGCGCGTAACAACTCAGCTACCTTCCTAGGATCGACGATCGCGGCTCGGTGACGCGTCGGCACCGCCGTCAACGCACCACGCAAGTCGTGGGTCACGTCACGATCGGCGCGTCCCGTTGCAGTCGCATATCGCAGCACTTGGCTGATGCGCTGCCGCGCCCGATGCGCGGTCTCGTGGAAGCCTTGCGATTCGATCGCGCGAAGCACGCGCAGGACTTCTGCGGCCGTGACCTCGTTGATCGGTCTCTGGCCGATCCCTGGGTACACGAACGATCCCAAGATCCACTTGGCCTTCGCAATCGTCACGGCCGCGAGCTGCTGCTTGTCCAGCCACTCTCTCGCGACCACTTCGAACACCTCGCTTTGCGCCGCCTTCTGTTCTGCACGGGCGGCGCTGGGATCGACGTCGTGCGCGAGCAGTTTGCGCGCGTCGTCGCGTCGCTCGCGCGCCAGCGCCAGTCCAACCTCTGGAAACGCACCCAACGACAGCATGTTCTCGACACCCCGAAAGCGGTATCGGAAGCGCCACAACTTCGAACCCGTCGCTGTCACGAGCATCGTCAGGCCACCGCCGTCGGTGAGCTTGTACGCTTTATCTCGAGGTTTGGCGGCCTTGATCTTGGTCTCTGTGAGCATGGGACCCGAACCCACGGAGTGAGGGTACGAACTTTGCGCCAAAATGGCCGTACCCGCAAACGTACCCACACTTGGCCTGGGCTGTCAAAGGACCGTACTAAACACCAACGAACGGACGCTTCCGAATCCCGATCTAAAAACCCTTTATTTTTTATTTAGTTAGGTACTTATTCTAGACGAAGTGAGACCAAATGGGATCAAGTCGGAAAGGGCCAGTTCGAGTCCGATGGTGCCCGGGGCGGGACTCGAACCCGCACAACCTTGCGGTCGAGGGATTTTAAGTCCCTTGTGTCTACCAGTTTCACCACCCGGGCGGCCGGCGGACGATACCGCGGCACATTCGGGTTGTCACACGCAGGTTGTCACTCACGCTCAACTTTCGGCGCGGTGCTATTCCATACGCACGATGGTCGTCCCGATGGTCTCGCCCTTGAGCAGATCAACGAATGCAGCCGGCGCCGATTCGAGCCCGGGGAATTCGGTGACGCGCGGCACGAGTTCACCGCGTTCGATCCAACCGGTCATGGCGCGGCGCGCTTCCTCGTAGCGATCGGCAAAGTCAAAGACGAGGAACCCTTGCATACGCACCCGGTTGTTGACGAGCAGACCGGGAATACCGCGCGGGCTGCCGCTGGGTTTGTCGGTGTCGTACTGACTGACGGCACCGCAGCAGACGATGCGTCCATGGGTGTTCATGCGGAACAGCGCACTGCCGAGAATGTCGCCGCCGGTGTTGTCGAAGTACACATCGATGCGATCGGGTGTCGCGTCTTTGAACGCAGACCGAAAGTCCGGATCCTTGCAGTTGACTGCCGCGTCGAAGCCCAGCTCATCCACAAGTGTTCGACACTTCGCCTCCGATCCGGCGACGCCAACGACTCGAGCCTGCATGCGCTTGGCGATCTGGCCGACGATGTGCCCGACCGATCCCGCCGCGGCCGACACCACCACGGTGTCGCCAGGTTGCGGCGCACCGATGTCAACGAGGCCGAAATACGCAGTCAGACCATTGGTGCCGAGTACCCCGAGGTGCAACGCGGGATCGCCCGTGGCGGAGACTTTGCGCAGGGCCGATGACGCGTGCACTGAGTGCGTTTGCCAGCCCGTTGGGCCGACGACGAGGTCTCCAGGTTCAAAGCCCGGAGCCCGCGAGGTCTGCACACGGGCCACGCCGGTCCCGCCCATGACAATCCCTGCGCGTGGCGCGCCCGCATAGCTTGCGCTGCCCTGCAGACCCGCGCGCTGACCCGCGCCGATCGTCAGGGCCAAGGTCCGGCAGAGCACCTGTCCGTCAGGGCATTCCGGGCCATCAGTCGTTCGTACGTCGAAATGTGCGGCCGTCAACGGACCCGCCGGGACCGATGCAATCACTACCTGCGTGTTTTGCGACATCACGAATCCCGAAGTGGTGTTCACCGTGGAATGTAGGGGAGCCGCGAGCGGGCGGCAAGAAAATGGATCTGGCGCGCTCATATTCCCGCCACAGCGTCGCGATCGCCCCTGCATCGATGGCGTTATGAGCGCTATTCCGCCCGGCGTGACGTGCGCGCGCCTGCTGCCGCAGGTTGCTGACGCGAGGCTAAGCGTCGACCATGACCGATCAGCGGCAATGGAATGGGTGACATGCCTTCGGATCATGGCTCGGAGCTGCCAGAACAACAGATCACTGTGTCGACGCTGCGCGAGAAATACTGCACCGCAGATGAGACCAGTGTGGAGCAGGTGCGCCGTCGTGTCGCGCGCGCGCTGGCTGCCGTGGAGCACGATCCAGCCCGTTGGGAACGACCGTTCTACGAGGCCATGAGGGACGGTGTGATCATGGGTGGGCGCATCAACGCGGCGGCTGGAACGCCGCGTGAGTCCACCTGGATCAACTGCTTCGTGCAGCCCATCGCCGACTCGATTTCGCACCGCGACGCACAAGGTAATCCGGGCATCTACCAGGCATTGCAGGAAGCGACTGAGACCATGCGCCTGGGCGGTGGCGTTGGCTACGACTTCTCCCGCTTACGCCCGCGCGGGGCCTATGTGCGCGCCACCCAGTCCGAGGCCAGCGGACCGGTTTCCTATATGCGGGTATTCGACAGGTCCTGTGAAACTGTTGAGTCTGCCGGCGCACGGCGCGGTGCGCAGATGGGCATCCTGCGCATCGATCACCCGGATGTAATGGAATTCGTGCACGCCAAGCGCACCCCCGGTGAATTGGTGAACTTCAACATGAGCCTGGCGGTCACCGACGACTTCATGCAGCGCCTTGCGGCGGACACCGATTTCGAACTCGTACATGCCGCGCGTCCTGCACCTCGCCTGGCGAAGCCGGAGGTCACCCAGCGCGCGGACGGACAGTGGATCTATCGACGCATCCAGGCGCGCGCGTTGTGGGACGAGGTCATACGCTCCACGTACGATCACGGCGAACCTGGCATCATCTTCGTGGATCGGATCAATACCGAGAACAATCTCTACTACTGCGAGCGCATCGAAGCCACCAACCCGTGTGCCGAACAGCCTCTGCCCAGCTACGGCTGCTGCTGCCTTGCCAGCATCGATCTCACGCGCTGCGTGACCGCGCCGTTCAGCGGCGAATCGGCGTTCGACTTCGGCCTGTTTACCCGCCTCGTGGGCATCGGCGTACGCATGCTCGACAACGTTTTGGACGGCACGCCGTGGCCTCTGCCGCCTCAGCGCGACGAGGCCATGGCCAAACGCCGCATCGGTCTGGGTTTCCTCGGACTGGGCGATACGCTCGTCATGCTGGGGCTGCGCTACGACGCCGACTCAGGTCGTACCTGCGCGCAGCGCATAGCCACGGCTCTACGGGATGCGGCATATACCGCGTCCATCGATCTTGCGAAGGAGAAAGGGCCCTTCCCACTGTTCGATGATCGCTACCTGCGCGCGTCCTTCGTGCGGCGCCTACCGGCGGCGCTGCTCGCTCAGTTGTCGACGCACGGCATCCGCAACAGCCATCTCATTTCCATCGCGCCGACTGGAACCATCAGCCTCGCATTCGCCGACAACGCAAGTAACGGCATCGAACCCGCCTTTTCGTGGAGTTATACACGGCGCAAGCGCACCAGCGATGGCGGATTCGTTGAACTGCGCGTCGAGGATCATGCGCTGAGGGTTTATCGCAACCTGCACGGTCCGGGTGAGCTGCCGCCTGCGTTCGTTGGCGCCCTGGAGATTGCAGCACTCGATCACGCACGCATGGTGGCGGCTGTACAGCCGTTCGTCGATTCCGCGATCTCCAAGACCGTCAATATCGCATCCGATTACCCGTTCGATGCATTTCGCGACCTGTACGGTCAGGCCTGGCAACTGGGCTTGAAGTCACTGGCGACCTTCCGCCCCAATCCAATCACGGGCGTGATTCTCAGTACTGTGGAAGCCAACGACACCTCGGCGATGCCATCCGAATCCACCACCGCCGATCGACGTCTGGAACTCGCTGCGCCCGCCGTTGCCGCACTCGCCAGCCTGCGCTGGCCGCGCCGGCCCGTGTTCGCTGACGGCAACCCAGCGCATTGCTACATGGTGAAACATCCGCATGGTCGCAAGTTCGCGCTGTTTGTTGGTCACTTCGACGAAGGAGGCCGTGCGCATCCGTTCGAAGTGTGGGTGAACGGCATCGAACAGCCCCGCGGCCTCAATGCGCTGGCCATCAACCTCAGCTACGACATGTACGCCCGCGATCGCGGTTGGCTGCGGCACAAACTGGAACTGCTGCACGATTGCAGCGCGGAGGACGAGGGGTTCGATCTACCGATGCCACCGCACGGTACACCGCGTCACGTACCCAGCCTCGTGGCCGCAATGGCGACGCTCATTCAGTATCGCTGTGAGCAGCTCGGAGCCTTCGCCGATATCGACAGCACACCCCTGCTCGATGCGCTGCTGAGCCGCGACGAGCCCCGCACCGGGCCCGACGGCACGCTGTCGTGGACCGTGGATATCGTCAACCCAGCGACCGGTGACGACTTCACCCTGGGACTCAAGGAACTGTCGATGAAGCGCGGTCTGCAGTTGCAGCGACTGCCGTACGCCCTATGGCTGTCGGGGGACTATCCGCGCGCGCTCGACGGTCTATGCCGATCACTGTCGCTGGACATGCGCGTCATCGACCCGGCATGGATCGGCAAGAAATTACGAGAACTGCTCACCTATGCAGAACCGAAAGGTGATTTCTTCGCGACTGTGCCGGGCGCCGCGCGCAAGCAGGTCTACCCCAGCACGGTGGCTTACATCGCCACGCTGATGATCCATCGTTACGCGCAACTCGACATTCTCGATGAGGCAGGCTATCCGCGCATACCCGCGGGGCTCATCCACGATCCACAAGGCGACCCAGAAGTTCCGACTATTGTCACAGCGCGTTCCCAGCGACGTTGCGAGGAATGCGGCGCCGCCGCACTCATGCGCGTGGATGGCTGCGATCGGTGTCAGGTCTGCGGGGCCATCGGCGCGTGCGGCTAGGCTAGAGTTCGAAGTGCTGGCGCAGCGACGGCATCTCCACCTGGGTGTCCTTCAGGGTCGCTGCGAAGCGTTGCATGGTGTCTTCCTCTGCGTGCACGATGAAGGTCCTCTTGGGCGCGGCCTGGTCGTGCCGCCTCAATAGTTCATCGCGATCAGCATGTGCCGAAAAGCCGTTGATGGTGTGCAACTGCGCAAGCACCTTGAGCGGGCGTCAGAAGATGCTCACCTCACTTGCACCATCGATGATCTGTCGGTGGTACAGACCACAGTCGATCAAAATTGGGTGGCCGCCGCACTGAATGAGATGACACGAACCGGTCACGCCACGATCAGCACCGTGAAAGGATATCTTCATTCGCGTTCGTCCTGCTGCGCGGCGTCCAGCGGTGCCCCGCTGGCGCGATGCCAGTCCAAAATGCTCTGCCAGATCTCCTGCGCCGTCTCGGCATAGCCGAAGAGCTCGGCATCCTCGACATCGATGACACCCTCATCGATCATGAATTCGACGTCGAACATGCGACGCCAGAACTGCTCGCCAACGAGCACCACCGGCAACGGCGCGATCTTGCGTGTCTGGATCAGCGCCAACGTTTCAAACAGCTCGTCGCACGTATCATAACCACCTGGGAATACCACCAGCGCCTTCGCGCGCAGCAGGAAGTGCAGTTTGCGCACTGCGAAGTAGTGGAACCGAAAGCACAGATCGGGCGTGATGTAGGGATTTGGGTATTGCTCGTGAGGCAAATCGATGTTCAAGCCAACACTCTTGGCACCAACATCGAACGCACCGCGATTGGCGGCTTCCATCACGCCCGGGCCACCGCCGGTCATGACGACTACGCGACAATCGTCCGGGCCACCGCCGCAACGCCCGACTAGGCTGCCCAATTCTCGCGCGACATCATAGTACTTGCTGTTCTCGAGTATCCGCATCGCAATCCGCAGGTGTGGTTCGACGTCGTCTAGACCTTCGGCCTGTGCCGCACGCAGGTCCTCGACGCGCCGCCGCGCGGCGTCCGGTTCGACGATGCGCGTGCTGCCGAACACGACGATCGTGTGTTCAATGCCGTGCGCTTCGAGCAGTAGCTGCGCCTTGAGATAATCGAGTTCCAGGCGCACGCCTCGGGTACTGTCCTGGCTCAGGAAGTCGATATCATCATCCGCCCGTCGATAGCTCTCGCTCGCCAGAATGGTTTGGACGCGGCCCAGTGCGTCCGGATCTTCTTCGGCAGGTTTCGGCCGTTGCCACGGCAGCGGTTCGCGCCGCATCTGCGGGTCCGCGGGTGGCGTTTTGCCAACACGGTGCGAAGGCTTGTGGTTCATTGCGGTGCGCTCGGCAAGATACGTCAGAGCATCTTGGCTGCGCCTATCGATGCCGGCAAGCGTACCCGGCAGAGGTCATGGCGCGTCAATCCAAATTCGAACGGCAGCACCATTCGCGTGGATGGCGGGCAGCGCTTCGCGCCGCGCTAGCCGATCGCGCTGAACCGCAGCGCCCGTTGTCCCGCGATCCGTTTCAGGATGCGCCGACGACTCCTTGGCATCACTCGGGGTCTGCCTGGATGCTCGAATGGAGGCTGGGAACGACTTCCAACACGCGCCGCCAAGCCGCGTGATCGTTGAACGTCGCGGCCGGGCGCATGAGCGATACCCCTAGATCTCCCCCAAGCACATCAGGCGATGCGCGCGCGAATTGCCGGCACCACCTCACGAATCAGGCGCTCGAGGCTCGAATACATCGCATCGGGGTGCATGCCCGGTGGCGCTCCCCAGGTGACGAGGTCGGTGATGCCGAAGTCACGGATGAATTGGACGATGGCGTCCGTGCACGCAGCTGCTGTGCCGACGATCCATGTTTGCGGCACCCGCTCACCGTTCTGACCGAGACCTTCGCCGCTCTCGTCGAAGAAACGTTGATAGAGCTTCATGCGGTAGCGTTCCGATTGCCGCACGACCGGCCAATCCCGTTCCGCATCGTCAGTGACCAGCACGCCGCGAATGATGCCGATGCGATGCGTGCCGGGGTCGCGACCGGCGGCGACGACGGCGCGGCGCCAGGGATCAAGAGAAGTCGACCGCAGGCCCTGGGGGAGCAGATTGCAACCAAAACGTGCTGCCCGCAGCGCGCCCGCTTCCGACATTGCAGCGATCCACAGCGGTGGCCCACCCGGTTGCACGTACTTCGGCGTGATCACCACATCGTTGAATTCGTAGCGTTTGCCCTTGAAGCTGAATCGCTCGCCGCTGAAACAGCGTTGCAGCACTTCGAGCCCTTCCTCGGCAAGTGACACGCGATAGGACACGGGCACGCCGAACCCTCTGAACTCGTGCGGCGCGTAACCGAGCTCGATACCGATTTCCACGCGGCCGTTCGACAGGTTGTCGAGCACCGCCAGATCCTCGGCCAGGCGCACCGGGTTGTTGAAGGGCAACAGACAGATGTCGGAAGAGAAGCGTACGCGCTCCGTGCGGGCTGCCGCCGCCGCCGCGACTGGAATCCAGCTCGGCAGGTAGCCATCGTCGACGAAATGATGCTCGGTGAACCAAATCAGGTCGAAGCCGACGCGATCGGCCCAGGCGATCTGTTCCATGGCCGCCTCATAGAGCTGCGGCATCGGAATTCCGGAGTCCGGTGGATTACGGAAGTCATAGCACAAGCCAATGCGAAATTCGGGCATGGTGGACCCCTCCCCTCGAACCACGCCATCTTACGGCTGCGGCGCGGATCACTGGCCAACTCAACCCAGACAGGCGTGCACGAAAGGCTTCAGCTAAATGGAGGCTGGGAACGACTTCCAAAATGCGCCGCTAAGCCGCGTAATCGTTGGGGCCCGCCTCCACACGCCCGAGAGTTACCCCTGAATCTACCCCAGGTCGATGATGGCGCTGTCCACACATATGCACTGCGCGCCATTACAATCCTGTCGGGTACCGATGACTGGGCAAGACTCAGGTGAACGGGACCATCTTTTTAGCGATTTCCGCCAAACGAGTTGCCCTCAACTATCGGGTGCAATTCCCCTGTGTCTCGCCTCAATCACAGCTCGCACAGAGAAAACCAAACCGCATGACGGTTTGGTTTTTCGTAGATCGAGTGCCGCGCCTGTCCTAGCCTGCCTGCGAATGTTCAGCAGGAGACAGACATGCGACTCATCAGAGAACGCGATCGACGCGCAATGACTGGTGTACCCCGCTCCACCTGGTATGCGCTGATGGCCGAGGGCGCCGCGCCCAAACCCGTTCAGTTGGGACTGCGCTCGGTGGCGTGGATCGAAGATGAGATCGAGGCCTGGATGCAGGAACTCGAGACCCGACGGGACTCGGGCCAAGGAGCGAGCTCGAAACGGGACTGACAGTGCGCGGTGCGTGTCGTTGTGCTGCACGGCGAGCGCGATGAGCGATCCGCTACCGCCGATGTCCGAACGCGAACGCACCTTGATCGAGAAGACCGCCGTGGAACTCAGACGGAAACAGGACCGGGCGCAACAACTCGGGATGCTGGCCGAGCTGGATGCATCGGCAAGACAGTCGGCGCGTCCCATGCTGATTTCGCGTCGCGGTGATGAAATCACTCCGGAGCGTATCGATTGGCTTTGGCCGGGTCGGATCGCACGCGGCAAGCTCACCGTCGTTGCGGGTCATCCCGGCACAGGCAAGTCCCAGGTCACGTCCAGCATCGTCGCCACCGTCACGCGGGGTGGACATTGGCCGGTTGATCAGACCACCGCACCGTTGGGATCGGCGGTCATTCTCTCTGCCGAGGACGATGCCGCCGATACAATCATCCCGCGATTGATTGCCGCGGGTGCCGACCTCAGCAAGCTCCATGTCGTCGACGCAGTGCGTGCGGTGACGCCCGATGGAATCCCCGACCGACGTGGTGTTGATCTCGGCAAGGATGTACTCGCCCTCGAATTGCTGCTCGCACATATCGGCGATGTCGCGCTGATTGTCATTGATCCCATCACGGCCTATCTCGGTCGCGCGGACAGTCACGTCAATGCCGAGGTGCGAGGTCTATTGATGCCGCTGGCACAACTCGCGGAGCGATCTAGAGCTGCGATTATCGCAGTCACACATCTACGCAAGTCAGCCGGATCGGAAGCACTGCTCGCCGTCATCGGTAGCCTGGGGTTTGTCGCTGCTTCGCGGGCAGCCTACCTGGTGGTGAAAGATGCCCAGGATCTGCAGCGTCGGTTGTGGTTGCCGGCCAAGAACAACATCGCACCCGACGTGTGTGGCCTCGCCTATCGCATTGTGTCGTGCACCATGGCGAACGATATCGAGACATCTCGGATCGAATGGGAACCCGATCCTGTCACGATCACCGCGGATGCGGCGCTGGCTGCACATCAGGATACCGAAGACGTTCGTAGCGACCGTGATGAAGCGGCCGACTGGTTGCGCGAGGTTTTATCAGCCGGTCCGATGGCAGCTCGCGATGTGCAGAACGAAGCGAAGGCGGCCGGTCACAGCTGGGCGACCATCCGACGGGCGAAGGATGCAATCGGTGTTCGCGTACGACGTAAAGGGTTCGGCAAGGACGGCGTTTGGCATTGGATGCTACCTGCAGCATCAACCTCTTCCGACACCATAGATGCCATAGCTGCCCACAAGAAAAACATGAGCACCTATGCATTCTATGGAGAGGGTGAGCACCTATGCGCGCCCATAGATGCTCACGAAGAGTCCATAGAATGCACAGATGCTCACCTTTTCGTACCGGGGCATCTTGAGCAGGTATGTCGTCGCTGTGATGGCGAGGGATGCAGATGGTGCGGGCGATAGGACCATGTACAACGGAGGCAACGGCGAGTTCAGATCACGAGGGCTCGCATAGATCTAGTTCTTGCTACTTGTATCGTCCACGCGCATCAGCTGACCTGCAACCACTCGAGTAACTGCGTGTTCACTTGCTGTGGACGATCAAGCATCAGCCAGTGTGAGGCATCGTCAATTCGCACGTAACGCCAAGGCGCGGACATAAGCTTCGCACTGTCCGACATCTGGCCCTCCCATAGATAGGTGTCGCCGCTGCTCCATAGTCCGAGCGTCGGCACCTGGCACTGACGCGGGGCAGCGTCGCTCGTGGCGGCCGCCAGATAGGCGGAAGCCATCGGATTGGCCCGATCCCAATTCAGCATGCCCTGCATGGAGCGCGGATCTTTCATCCGCGACCACACTTCTTCGATGTCCGGGTGCGTGGGAATGATGAACTTTTTCAGGAAGTCGCCATCATTGGCGGCATACAACTGTGCTGCGTCGTCCTGGGCGTTGAGATACATATACCAGCTGTATTTCACATCAGCGATCGAGCTTACGTTCATCATCATGTCGGGGTGGCCGACAGACAGGGCGACATGGCGTCGGAAGCGCGCCGAAAAATTTAGCGCGAGCTCCCAGCTAACGAACGCACCCCAGTCGTGCCCCACGAGATCCACTTTCGAGACATTGAGCGTATCGAGCAATGCCAGCATGTCGGCGAGGATCGCTTCGCCACGGTAACGTTGTGCGTCCTCCGGCTTCTCTGTCTCCCCGTAGCCCAGCATGTCAGGGGCAATCACCCGGTACCCGCTCTGCACGAGCGCTTGCACCTGCTGGAACCACACGCCCGAGGTATCGGGCATACCGTGCAGCAACAAGACAACTTTGTTGCCGCTGCCCTGTTCGCCGATGTGGTAGCGCACACCGTTCAATACAATTTTCCGTCCCGGCACGCTGGCGCCTGCGCTTCGTGCAGCACGATTGCCCGCGCTTGCTGCCGCTGCCGGCGTAGACAATCCGCCCAGCGTGGTTGAGACGGCCAGCACGCCGACTGCTTTGAGAAATTCTCGACGATCAGTGTTCAAGGTTCACTCCTGGGTAGCTGGCGAGATAGCTCGCCATGTCAATAATCTCCTGATCGGTTAGTGGCGCCGCGATCGGCCCCATCACGCCCGCGTTGTCTGACAACGCGTCTGACCTGAATCGGTGCATGCGGACAACCAGGTAGTCGTAGCCTTGTCCCGCGAGACGCGGGAATACCATCTGACCGGCCTGATCCTGGCCGTGGCAGGCCGCGCACGCGTTTTCACCGACCAGCCGCGCGCCGCGCTCGCGATGCTGCGGATCCGGCACAAAGCTGACATTTTCAGCTGCCGGTCGGGCCGCATAGAACGCGGCGAGCGCATCGATGTCAGTGCTTGAGAGGCTCAGTGCGAGTGGCGACATGATCGCGTTGCTGCGCCGGCCATCGGCAAATGCAATCAGCTGTTCGCGCAGGTACTGCGCGGGCTGGCCAGCCAGCCGCGGGTATAGCTGAGTCAACGTGTTGCCGTCGTAGCCGTGACACGGCATGCAGGTGTCGCTGAGCTGCGGCCAGGGCCCACCGGCGGCCTCGCTTTGACTGCTCGCCTGGTCCACCGCCTGCACGAACCGGTAGTACCCAAGCACCTCCGGGCCGTAGCTGATCCCCGCCAGTAGCAGCATCGCGACGAGCGCGCAGCCGATGACGACGAGTCGACTGGCACCTCGCTGCCGTGCGTTGTATTGCTGTGACTGCATCGGAATGACTCCTCTATCCGGCTCGATGCAATGCGTTAAGGGCACGCAGTGCCGCGTGACGTCCGGCGCGCACGGCGCCATCCATATACCCCGCCCAGATGTCGGCGGTTTCGGTGCCGGACCAGATGAGATTGCCCACACTCGGATGCAACGCTTCACCGTAACGCGTCCAGAATCCCGGTGGTATCGCCGAGACACAGCTGATGGTCCACGGCTCCTGCCCCCAATCCATTTCGTGGAACTGCGATGGATGCAGCGCGTCGGCGCCGAGCGCCTGCGCATAAATCTGCGCGAGCATGGTCGCCGCTTGCGGTGCATCTGACGGCAGCTCGGATTGCGTGACGAAGGCGTTGATCACGCCAACGGATTCGTCGGGCGGCGAATTGTCGTAGGCCCAGAACAGCGGGCCGTTCGCCTGGATGATGTGCCCATTCAGGCCGTGCTCGCGCCAGAACGGTTTCGCGTAGACGTGCGTTGTCTTGCGTGCTGGCGAGTACGCAGGCCAGTGCCGTTGAAGTTCGCGACGGGGCGCCGGCAGGTCTGGCGCGAATTCGATCTGCTGACACAGCGCGGGCTGGATGGCCATGATCACCTGGCGTGCGCGCACCACGCCGTGCGCCGTATGCAACGCAACAATGGGTTGATTCCATTCGGTGATCCGGCGCACCGGTGATTCCAGCCGGACTTTCTCGCCCAGTGCATCAGCCATGATCTGACTGAGGATCTGCGATCCCCCCACAAAGCGCGTCTCCTGCGCGCTGTCCTTGATCGAGTCGAGCTCTTCGTAGCGAGCGTTGGCCGAATTGATCATCGACAGAAAGTGCAGGAAGCCGAGCTTCGCTGGCGCAGTGCCGCCAGAAAGGAACGCGGCGATATTCCAACCGATTCGGTCTTGCGGGCTCAGATTCTGCGTGACCAGCCAGTCGCCGAGTGACATCGCGTCGAATTCGCTGGCACGCGGGGCAGTCCAAGGCGCCCCGCTGGGTACGCCGCGTGCCAGCTCATCCAGCTTTGCCGCAATAGCGGGATCGGTGCCGAATGAACCGTGCAGGTTTTGTGCAACTCTCCCGTCGCCGGCGAGGAATACCGTGTCGCCTTTGTAGTACGTCTGAAAGGTGTCCACGCCGAGCTCTCGCGCGAGGTCCGCGATCGCAGTTTGGCCAGGGCCGATCCATTGCCCGCCGGCTTCGCTGATATGGCCCTCACCCAGGTCGTGATTGAGCGTGCGTCCGCCCACCCGATCGCGTGCCTCAAACACAACGAAGGACTCACAACCCGCACGATGCAAATCGCGCGCAGCGGTGAGACCGGCCAGGCCGGCACCGACGATAGCCACATCGAGCAAATCATCGTCCCCCTGGAATTCCGTCAGTGCCGGCATCGCCACACCGGGCAAGGCGGTCGCCGCAATCGCACCCGCAGATGCGCCCATGAAACCGCGACGACTGATTTGCATTGCCCTTACCGAAGCTGATTTGGTTTTCAACTGTTGCCGCCCCGTCTCAGGTCGCCCGCTGCCGCAACAGCGCGATGCCCCAGAGCAGCGCCCACAGCGGCAACAGAATGAGGAATACCATCTGAATGAGTTCGACGACGGCCCACCACCGCAACACTCCCGCGACGAATGCCGCCGCATAGCACGCGCCGTTAGCCATCAGCAGGCGCCCGTAAGGCATCCCCGACGCGCGCATGGCCTTACCCATCACCAGCGCCCAGAATCCCATCACCGGGCCTTCCATCAACCACAGACCCTGCTGCACGCCGCTGGCAATTGCGAGCCACACGGCTGCGCTGGCTGCCGCATCGGCAGATGTGTGCGCAGTCGCCAATGGTGAAACGGTGGCAAATAGAGCCGACGCACCGCAATGCCCATCACCACGTACGTGACGATGCACAACGCGGCGATGTCGATCAGCGCACTACGGTCCGCGCGCAAGTGCGACCACAGGTACCCACCAATCAGCAGGAACGGCAGATAGAAGCCCAACGTATCGAGCACCATCGCCGCGTGAAAATAGCCATGCGCCGGCGACGGCAGGCTGAGAAATATCTGCGGCTGGTAGACGACGGTGAGGTCGCCGCCAACGGCGGCGAGCCAAAAGCCGATGGTCGCCCATCCCAGCAATCCGCCTACGATGGCGACCCAGCCGACCAGGCGGCGACCCTCATCTGCGCGGGGCGCTATTGTCACGACATATCCTCCACTCGACCGCGTCAGCGCGCGGATCGCTTGCCCAAAGGAACACTGAGCGTTCCAAATAGCGCGTATCCCTCAACGCGATTCTTCGCCCAGAACTCGTAGTAGCCGCGCACGTTGGCGTAGGCCTGCTGGCCGTTGAATTCGAAGACATAGCCAACTTCAGGACCGACGGCTGCGACGCGCGACTTGAACGACCCCACCCGGTCGCCGCTATCGCTGTCACCGGTCAGCTGGTAGTACACATAACCCACGATACCCACCTGCCAGTTCGCCGACAGGAACTGCGACGCCGCCCAGTCGAGATGCGAGTCGATGCCGTTCTGGTAGTCGGTGTCCGAGTTCTCCCAGTTGTACGTAAAGCCGACGGTCGCCGAGTACTCACGTCCAGACTTCTCATCGAAGTACGTATACGCGCCGCCGGCGTCGACGGCCGCATGGCCGATGCCGATATTGGACAGCCGCCCGTCACTGTACGCACCCACCGGAATATCTCCGGTGAGATAACTCATCCAGTTATGCACGCCGTTGTTCCATGCAAGGCTCACCACCGGATACAGATCAGTTCCGCCCCACAATGAGTCGCTTCTGCCAAACTCGATGCCGGCCGGGTTCAAAGACACATCCGCCTTCGTGTCGTTGTTGCCGTAGCCGATGCCGATCCCGATCGACGCCTGGCCGCCCAGGAATTTCTGCTCCGGCGCATAAGAAGGCTGGGCCAGCAGCAAGGGCGCTGTCGACTTCACACCGAGCGTAACGCTGTCGCCGCGCGTAAATGTTCTTGAGGCCGACGCATCACCGTAGTAGTAGTACCCCATTGACGCCAGCGACCAGCCCGGTGTGGCGGGCACCGCGGCCAGGCTCGCATAGGAGCCCGAGAACCAGAATGGCACCCCGCCTTCGTCCGCGCTTGCTGGCGATACCGTGGCGATCACGGACGCAAAGAACGCGGACAGGACAATTTTGTTGTAGTGCAGTTTCAATCGGTGGTGCGGAGCAGGCCGCATCAACGGCTGCCGAAATTCGTTACGTTAGCGGGCGGTGGATTTGGATAATTCTTGAGCGTCTCCTCGTACGCGAGCACCGCTTTGAGCGCCGGTGACATGGCCCAGATGAAGTTCCCGCCGACGTTCAGATCTTCGTGCGGATCCATCTCGACGTTGTAGACGGTTGGGTAGGATAGATCGACGAGACCGGTGTAGGCACCGCCCAGCTGCTGCTGACCGGTACCGGTGAGAACCTCCTGCTTGAAGTAGATCCGCCACTGCTTCCAGCGCGCTGCCACGAGATCGGGGCCCACGAAGCTGAGCAGTGTCTCGCGGTTGCCGAGTTCGCTCTCGCCTGTCAGCACTTGGGTCTGGTCGACGCCGTCGATGGGACGATCATCCGGCAGCTTGCGACCGAGGATGGCGGCAAAGGTCGGCAGAAAATCCATCGCCGAAAACATCGCATAGGATTTCGAGTTGGGCTTCACGTGGCCCGGCCAGCGGATGAAGGCAAAGGTGCGGATTGATCCTTCGGACGTGGAGCCAAGGCGTCCACGAAACGGGCCCGGGCTGCCCATATCCGGAATACCAAGCTCGCTCCAGTTCTTGAACTCATCGCCAGTGGGTCCGTTATCGGAGGCGTAGACGACGATGGTATTGTCCTCGACACCGGCCGCTTTCAGCGCATCGAGCACACGGCCGACGTGATAGTCACCCTCCATGATCTTGTCGCCGTACTCGCCAACACGCGATTTACCCACGAACGCCTTCGATGGCAGCGTCGGGCCGTGGCCCACCGAGAACGGCAGATAGAGAAAGAACGGTTTCTTCGCCGCAGCCTGCTCCTTGATGAACGCCAGCGATATATCTGTCAGCTCAACATCGATCTCCGCGTGGACTTCCTGTGTGAAGGGTTTCACCTTCTTCAATTCACCACCCGCCACCTGCTCCATGACCCACGGGCCACTTTCGAGCAGCGCTTTCTCGGAAATGCCACCAGCGCTATGGGTCTTCACCATCCCAGGCACGGTGGTTGAGTCACTCCATGACGAATTCGGCGGGATGCCATAGAACCGGTCGAAGCCATGCGCCGTGGGCAGGCTTTGCGGCTCGATGCCAAGATGCCATTTGCCGAACAGCGCGGTGGAATAGCCCGCATCCTTGAACAGCTGGCCCATCGTGTAGGCGGTGCCCGGCAGCGTGTTGGGTGTTCCGGGGATGATGAAAAGAGACAGGCCGTTGCGAATTGAATACTGGCCAGTCATCAGCGCCGCGCGCGACGGCGTGCACGACGGCTCGACGAGAAACTGAGTGAGCATCATGCCGTCGCGGGCCAACTGGTCGATGACTGGTGTCGGCATGCCGCGTAGTTCACCGCCACCGTAGGGCCCCATGTCGCCATAGCCGACATTGTCGGCCAGGATGAACACCACATTCGGCTTGTCCTGCGCGAACACCACGTTCGCAAACACGCCAGCTATCGCGGCAAGCGCCACTGCGAAGCCCCGAACAAATTTGCATGAAACCATCTTGCTACCCTCCGTTTTGTGTCCAATCAGTCACACCGGTTTCCGTCGGGAAATCGATGCAGTCAATTCGAGTCGCGCACCTCTTCTATCTCGTTCGCATGCGATGGATGATCGCGCTTATCGCTTGGTTCTCCGCGCCTTGGCCGGTTGATCCTTCACTGCGCCCGCCCCAACGCCGTTGTGTAGATCGACCTGAGCCTGAACCACTGTTGCGAGGATCGTGCCCACATTGCGGGCCAGAGATTCGATGTCGCGCCCGAGATCCGACACCATCGAGCGGGTGGCGAAAGTCGACAGCGTGATAGCAACGGCATCAATAACAACTTGGGGGCACTCTCCGTTGCCGGAAGCTCTTTGCCAGATCGCACGAGCAGTAGCGTGTGAGGAGGCCTTCCGATCCCGACGCCTCCGGGCGTTCACCGCGGCAAGTTCAGGTGGCAGGCTGTCATCAGGCGCAGAGGTGAGTTGCCAGTAGCCCAGTCCGGCGGCGCGTTGAATCTTGATCAATTGGGTTGCGAGGTCGGTGATCCACTCACGCAGCGGCAGATCGGCCGCGACAACACGCTCGAGCTCGCTGTCGTGCCAGTCCATCGCCGACGACAACGCACCCGCCACCAGCACGTCTCTACTCTCGACGTTTCGAAACAACGTCCGCCGATTGACACCTGCGGCTTCGGCGATCTCGTCCATGGTGACGTTGAGTCCGCGTTCGGCGAGCAGCCTGCGTGTAGCCCGACGCAGCTTCATTTGCAGCAGCGTCTTGGGATCATCAAGGATCGCATCGACCGCCCGCTCGAGATCGGTGTCAGTGGAACGCGGGAGCATTTGCGGCGCCCGGCTCGGCTCGTTCTTCTTAGGTTGACCGGATGATGCCATGCCTGACACTATGCCATGACACGAATGTCACTACAAGGTGGCATGTTGCCATTGTTCAGTGACATCGCATCGATCGAACGTCATTCGACGACCAGACACACCGGAAGGAGCAACATGTCCATCAGCAATTCGATCATCCTTGCACACCGTCCCGTTTCACCCCGCTTCGGGAGCGAACTCCAGCAGGTTGATCTGCTGGAGATGAGTGACGCCGAGGTAGCGGCACTCCAGCAACTCGCCGCCGAACGCGGCGTGGTCGTCGTGCGGGATCAAATCATGACCGTGCTGCAGCAGGCCGCGTTCGCCCATCGACTCGGCCCGCTCACGGTCTATCCAAAGAAGGTCGAGGGCGTGCCCGAGGAACTGCTTGTGGTGCACGCTGACGAGAACTCCAAGCACGTCGCCGGTGAGGGATGGCACTCGGATATCTCGAGCGAGCTCAATCCACCGGCGCTGTCGATGCTGCGCATGGAGGTCGTTCCCGAGTCAGGCGGCGATACGTTGTTTGCCGATATGTATCAGGCGTTCGAGGCGCTTTCACCTCAGATGCAGCAGATCGTTCAAGAACTGACGGCGCGACACGATCCGGTGGGCCACTACCTGTATCTGAGCGGCGAGAAGACATTGAAGGAGTTGCCCTCACAGGTTCACCCGGTGGTGCGCACCCATCCACTGACCGGGCGCAAGGCTCTGTACGTCAACTCCGGCTTTACCGCACGCATCAAAGAGCTGACGAAACAGGAAAGCCGCGCGCTGCTCGACATGCTGTTTGAGCATGTTGCGCGGGGCATCAACTTCCAGATCCGGATCCACTGGCAGCCCAACACCGTGGTGTTCTGGGACAACCGGTGCGTGCAGCACCACGCGGCATGGGACTACTTTCCCGCGGTTCGTCACGGCTACCGCGCAACCGCCATCGGCGAAGTCCCGCACCTCGAACGATGACTTCCACTCGATTAGCAGGCGTCGACATCCGCAGCTTGGACCTCGTCCGCGATGCAGTCGTTTACACAGCAATCACGGGCACTGATGCAACGTCAGCTCACGCGCCAGGTGTTCGGGATCACGACACGGTGATGTTCACCCTGGGCGATGCGCGCCTTACGCTTTCGAGCGGCAACGCGGTTGGAGCCTTGGTCGAGCGTGGCATTGAGCGGCTTCTAGTCGAAGTCCCAGATCTCGATCTTTGCCGGGCAGCACTTCGCGATGCAGGAGCAGACGTCGCAGAACTTGGCGATCATCTGGAGATCCATCGGGCGTGGGCAGGTGTCCGCATTGCGATGCGACGGGTGGGGCCCGACCGGGCCATTGGCGCCGCACCCGCTCGGGCCGTGCTCGATCATGTCGCCATTCTCTTCGGTGACGTCGAGTCGGCGGCTCGTCGCTGGACCGCGATACTCGGCGCCCCGCCCGACCATCTCGGTGTCCACCCGCTCGGCAACTCCATCGCCGCGCGATTCCTGCTCGGCGATCGAATGATCGAATTGCTGGCACCAACACCAGGGGCAAATTCGCCGCTGCGGACCCGCCTCGAACGTGCCGGTGACGGCCCCCTGGCCCTTGCGATCGTCGCGAGCGATCTCGATGCGACGGTGGCGTCCGTGACAGCAACGGGTGCCCGGATCGTGGACCAGCCTCCCCATCTTGTCGTCCATCCGTCCGGTGCCAGTGGTGTTCCCATCCAGCTCACCCCGCGCATCCATCATTGACCTGCCTGCTCGTTCAATGCGACGCCGCAGGTCCTGGTGGTTGGTTGACCAGATCGCAAAAGTACCAGTGGTTCACTTCACGCATGGCAGGCGTATGCGCAAAGGCGACATGCCTTCTAGACGTTCAGGCGCTGCCGCACTACTTCACCAACTCGAGCGGTGGCGCCTTCCAGGGCCGCGTTTTCGGGCCAGTACAGGCGCATGTACATGGCGAACGGTCCTTTGGGTGCAGGCAGCCAGTTTGATTCCAACGTCTTGCCGGGGGACTCATTCTGGATGTACATCGTCAGCCCGCCATCGGCGTCCTTTTTCAAATCTGGAAGCATCGGCGAATTGATCAGGTAGCGATTGATGGGATTCGCCACCAACAAGCTCTGCGGCAGCTCGTACATGGTCAGCGACCAGAATGCGTGCACGGGCGGATATTTGCCGGGTGCAAGCCGCACGGTATAGCGATTGGCGCCGCTCAGAAGCTGGCCGTCGCTGTCAACGCGATACACCGGGTACATCGCTTCCGACTTGGAGTTGCCGTAGATGCCGATGGTCCCCACCCAGCGATTCAGGTAGTTGTTGTGCATCGCCTCGCGGGTGCCAAACAACTCGCCGGACGTTATTTTCCCTTCGTCGACTTCCTTCACAGCTGCTGCGAATGCCTGCCACGCATCGTCCCTGCCCTGTTCGATGGCCGCCTTGATTTCTGGTGAAAGTTTGCTGGCGTCGAAGGTCTTGCCGCCCTCAACACCAATTCTGGCGAAGCGCTTGCGGAGTTCGATCTCCGTTGGGTCCGTCGGGCAGTAGCCCAGCACGAAGTTGACGATGTTGAAGAATTCCAGAGAGGTTTTCTGCTCGGGTTTGCTGAGAGGCTTGACCCAGTCGACAGCCGGCGCCGATTTGGGCGCCGCTGTGCCCAGGAACTCGGACAGCGTCTGTACCTTGTATTGATTCTGGATCTTGATCACGTTGTCGATATCGGCGGAATTGAACAGCTGTGTTCGATAGATCGCGACAATAAAATCGGTCTCGGCACGAAAAACCTTCTTGATGCCCTTGGGTGGCTCACCGTTCCATCCCGGCCCGGCAACCAGAAATCGGCCGGCATCGTTTCCGGTCGTGGCGGTGCCTGCGTATGCAAAATTGAAGGTATATGCGTCGGTGAACTGAATGCTGTAGTAGCGGTTCTTTTCGATCTTCGGAACGGTCAGCACAATGGGCTCCGCACGCAGATCCAGGCCCGCCCAGGAATACGGCGTGTCCGAATTGGGTGTCTGCACCGCTGTATCTTCCGGCGTGTACACGTTGTGGATATTGGTGATCTGATTCCACGGCGCCTTGAACTGGCCAGATTCGCGATCAACGTAATAGGCGTGCTCGATCCGGTAACTATCCACCAGCGGGTAGCCGTAGACGTAGGCTTCCTTAGCGATTGCGCGGGCTTGGGCGGGCGTAATCTCGGCTGCCTGACCAAGCGGTGCAAGCGCGAGCATCGCGGTGGCGGTGAGCAGTGCAAGCGTTGGTAGTCGTCTCATTTACTGTTGTTCCCAGTGACTGGTTGTCGGTACTTCGGCCGCGTTCGGCCCGGCGTCGCAATTCTTCTACGATACAGACGTGGCACCATCGATTGATTCGATCGAAATCTGCGCAGAGTGCAGCTTGACTCCGTCGCGACAGACCGGCTCATTGCCTCGTTCCATTCGTCTTCAATTCGGTGCCCGCCGCACCTCCAAGAATTTCACTTTGTGTTCGCGCCAGCTCCCAACGGCCCCGTCGAGGCGCGATCAGACGATCGCTGTACGGGTCCGCCTTCAGTTCACCAGCTGAATTTCGCTCGGCCGCCAGCTCTTGCTGAAGAACGATTCGAGCGGGCTGTACAGACGCAGGTAAGTGAACCAGCCCTTCTTCGGGTCGGTCTGGATCCAGTTACCGCGCTTCACGCCGGCAGGTTGCTGTGGCGCGAACCAGATCGTGGTCGAGCCGTCGGCGCCGGGTTGTGCAGCCGGCGAGGGATAGCCTTGGCTGCCGGCGCGTGGATAGCGCTGTGGAGTGGCCAGCATCGAACGCGTCATGTTGTCGTAGACGGTGAATGACCAGAACTTCTCCGCCGGAATACCCTTAGGGAGAGTGACTTTGTAAGTCTTCGCGCCGTCGAAAAAGTTTTTGTCGGCGTCCGTGTACGCGAATATGTAGGCCGAGCCGATGCCGGGCAGGCGCATCGCCATCGCCGGGGTAACGCCGGTGATGCCGTAGAAGAAGGCCGTACGCCCGTCCAGCTGACGGTAGCCGGTGGGCGGAAACGGCTTGACGCCTTCCTTGGTAACCAGCGGTATCGGCGTCTCGAACTCGGCGCCGGTGACGAACATCATGTTCCACCAGCTCGACTCCGTCCCGTAGTAGAACCAACTCGGGTCGCGAGGATGCATAAACAGGCTGCGAGAGGCTGCATTGCCAAGCGCGGCAGCCTCGTCGAGGATCGCCTTCATGCGCGCATCAGGCTGGAACGGCTGGCCGTGCTTGATGCCGATGGCCGCCATCGAGCCCATCAGTTCAGCGTCGAGCGAGGTCGGCGGTTCCTGTTGGACGACTTCATTCAGCATGTCGTAGTAGCTGGCATCGCTTGGCGGCACGGTGTTCATCACCATGCCGCTGCCGTCGTGAAATATAGTCGCCGGCGGCGCCTTGATGGCGTCGAACCGTGCCTTCCCATCGAGGAACTCGGCCAGCGTGGTGCCGTAGCCACCCGCGTTGTACGCATAAACCTTAGTGTACGTCTTGATCGTTGCGACGACTGGCTTGGGGTCGTTCTGGTTGGCCAGGAACATGCGGCCAAACCATGCGACGCGGTTTGTTTTGGGTCTGGCGATGAAGTATCCGCCGTCGGGCAGCTGGCCTTCGTAGCCTGGCGGCAGCACCAAGTATTTGCCACCTTCGCCGCGGTCGCCGCCAGGCAGGCCCAGGTCGGTAACCCAGCGAAACCAGTAGTCATCGATGGCGCCCAGGAAACCCGGCGGTACCTCAACGACCATCGGCCCCTTGCTCAGGTCGAGGATGCCGATGACGTAGATCGTGTCGGCATTGGCCGTCAGGAACAACGAGTTCGAATCCATCAGCGTCTCGAAGACGATGACTTCGTTGTGCTTCACCCCGGCGCCCAGCAGACCTTTGTCGAGGGCGCGAATGCTGACCCCCGACATCGAGTTGACATAGGCGTTATAGGCGTGTGTCAGGTCGATGTGCTCGTAGAGCTTCTGCGCCGTGGCATTCGAGGGCGCACCGTCCTTGAACTCCAGCATGCCCAGGGACGACTCGACCTTGTCGGCTGTCACCAGCGATGGCGGAACCGGTGCTTGCGCGAAGACGGTCACTGCAACCAGGGCCGCTGCGCTGGCGGCGAAATAGCGAGGCATGCGTTTCATGGGGCTTTCATCCTGTGCAGGTCTTTTGGAGCGGAAATCGGTCGTGGCCGCCTGGCGCCGCGACCTCGCGGCGCAGGTGCGCGATTGAGCGGCCGGCAGGCTCGCCGGAGCGGACGCCATTGTCACACAGATCGGCATCGATCTGAACACGCGGTTCTCGCGTCCAAGGGCACCGACACAATCGCTACAGGTTGGTGGTTCAGGTCTCTACGGTGTTCGAACAGTCTGGTAAGTGTTTCTGATCTACCCGGCAGCGGTAGCTGAACGAGTTCTGCTTACGCAGTAATGATCGTGGGACACCACTCCCTGACCTGAATGTGCCGAACTTCGGCGACACAGGGCCTCTTCTGTTGAAGAGTACGTCTGCGCCAGAACCAACGGACCTACACAATCAGGTCTGACTTCGAACAGGGTTTTCTCGAACTAACCTCCTTTGGATGATGCGGCGAAGCCGCGTGGGTTGATGAATAGTCTCGTTGTCGCCTTGCGCGACACCTCGGCCTCGTTTGGAAAATGGGCGGATGCCCGACTCGACAAATGACTGGATCGACCGATCCAGGACCTCGACGATGAACCGATGACACCAAGGGTCATTGCGACATTGCACGGTTCTGGGTGTCGCTATCGCAGTGATTGAGCGTCTGCATCGCTGTCCGGTTTGCTTGCGCCAGGTCGGATCCACCTGTTGCCACTTTAAACGCTGTGGCCGCGTATAAATCGTTCGATGGGCTGCAGCTTAGGCACGCGTCACGTGGCTGTCACGGCGTAATCCCACCGCAGGCCCGCGTGGTTGTTGGCGTATCGCCGTCGTCACTACACCGCTTCGCTTCGTAGTGACGACGGCACCTTCGGGTCGGCACACGGATCGTGTCGAGCTGCCGCTCGTCACGATCCCTGCTTTAGTAGTCTCTGCCCCTTCGGTGCGTTGTCAGACCGCGTCTGCGGTCACGTGTTCCTGCTGTCCGGCTGCGCGCATATGGGGGCGCTCCGCCGAGCGTTGCACTAATCGCAAGATCATCCGCGTCGAGAACGTCGATGAAGTCTTGGTTCGTGGCTAGTTCAAGCTCGTCCCGATCCGCGTTCACTGGGAGACTGAAATTCAGTCCTCCATCGTCCCCGCCTTCGATTTCGTTCAAACGATCTCGCGGCGCAATTATGCCCACCGATGACTGTTTGCCGCCTGGACACACTGTGTCCAGGCCGAATGCGAGACTGAATTTATTCCGACAGCCGCCGGTGGGGTTGTCACGCGCAGCGTCGGTTTGGCGCCACGCTTCAACGTCTGCTCACGGTCGATGCTGATCGGCGAGTGTTGCAACGCAGCGAGGACTAGACACCCCTGTATTCAACCGTTAGTGCGTTGCGGGATCGTGTTAAACAGCGTCGGCAACTAGAAGAAAACTCGATTAGAACGCGAAGAGCAGTCCGAATGTCATCGCTCAACTCTTGGCATGCAGAGGCAGCACCACTGCGCCGGCTTTGAGGCGATCGAGATAGTCCGCCCATCGCTGCATCATCTTGCGGCGCTCCGCGAGGCGTTCAGCGCGGTTGTACGCTGCGCGCACCTTGTTGCGCTCGGCGTGTGCGAGCTGTTTTTCGATCAGATCTGGCGCAACGCCCAACTCATTCAGCAACGTCGATGCGATCGTACGGAATCCATGCGCAGTCTGTTGGTCTTTGCGATACCCAAGTCGTCGCAGCGCAGCGTTCAGCGTGTTATCTGAAATCGGACGCGTCGTAGTGCGCAACGACGGAAACAGCAGCGCGCAGGGGCCGCTGTAAGTGCGCAGATCCTCGATGATCGCCACCGCTTGGCGAGGTAGCGGAACGATATGCTGCTCGCCCATCTTCATCCTGGTTCCGGGTATGCGCCACTCCGGATCCTTCCCACTCAGATCGAATTCCACCCATTCGGCCGCCCTCAACTCACCGGGACGCACGAACAGCAACGGAGCCAGTTTGAGTGCCGCCGCCACCGTGGGTTGCCCGCGATACTCGTCCAGCGCTCGCAGCAACGCGCCCACTTCCTTTGGATCTGTGAGCGCCGCATAGTTCTTTGGCTTGCCGGCGGCGACGGCGCCGATCAAGTCACCCGCAGGATCGCGCTCGCCTTTGCCAACGGCAATCGCATATCGAAACACTCGACTACAAACGTTTCGAACTCGACGCGCGGTCTCGAAAGTTCCACGCAACTCGATGCGTCGTAACACCTTCAACAGCTCGGGAGCAGTGATGTCGGCAATCGGCCAACGACCAACGAAGGGGAATACGTAGGTCTTCAGGCGCCGCCGCAATTGTTCGACCGTCTTGGAATCGACACCTCTGCCTCGACCGCCAGGACAACCTGCAGCGAGCCACTCCGTCGCCAAATCCTGAAATGTCTCAGCCTCGGCGGATTTCTCCTCCTGGCGCCGGGCGCTCGGATCGATGTCTGCCGCCAGCAGTTGTCGGGCGTCGCCGCGCTGTTTCCGGGCGAGCTTCAAGCTCGTATCGGGATAAGTACCCAGCGAGATCAACTTTTCGCGGCCGCCGAAGACGTACTTCAATCGCCACCACTTCGATCCATCTGGATTTACAAGCACGTACAGGCCACCGCCATCGAACCGCTTGTACGCCTTGGTGGTCGGCTTGAGTTTGCGTAACTCGGTGTCGGTCAACATGGGGTAACTGGTTTTGAGGCCCAGGCGAGTTACCCCAGAAGTTACCCCTGTTTCGTCAAAGCTGTCAATGAACAGCTACAGAACACATTGAACAGGATAACGTCGTAACCTATTGATTATTTTAAATATAATTGGCGTTTCTGAGACAGAGTCGGACGCGGTCATAAAGACTATTGGAGGCTGGGAACGGAATCGAACCGATGTAACGCGAGTTGCAGTCGCGGGCATGACCACTCTGCCACCCAGCCGGGGACGCGGATTCTACGCGAACACGGCCATTGGACAAACCATTGTGCTCGCTTCAGCGCTGATTGATGCCGCGTCGCAGGGCTGGCCAAGCCATGCGCAGGTACGAGGCCATCGATATCAGGGTCAGCCCGGCCGCAAGGTACAGAAGACCATAGCCGAGAATGACCCAGCCGAACGCCGAGTCAGGCGGGAAGGCCAGCAACACGATGAGCGCTGCGATCTGCACGCCGGTCTTGAACTTGGCTACTCGGGTGACCGCAATGACACCGCGTTCGTTCATCTCGGCCATCCACTCCCGCAGCGCCGTGACGACGAGCTCGCGGCCGACGATCACGAGGGCGGGCAGCGTGAAATAGACACTTGCATGGTGCGCCGTGAGCAATACCACCGCCGATACCACGATCAGTTTGTCCGCAACCGGATCCAGAAATGCACCAAAACGGGTGGTCTGGCCAAGTCGTCGCGCGAGGTAGCCATCGAGCCAGTCCGTTGCAGCCGCGATGCCAAACAATGCCGCCGCGCCAATCTGCGTCCAGCGGCCGGGCATGAGAAACACCACGACGAATAGCGGAATCATCGCGATCCGAGCGACGGTAATGATGGTTGGCACATTCATTTACACGTTTGCGCAGGCGAGGAGCGCGCCATTGTACGGGCAGCGGTCAGTCGGCGTGTAGCGCTGAGTAGATGTCGTCGGCCAATTTGCGGCTGATTCCGTTGACCTTGCCGATTTCTTCGCGGCTCGCGCCACGAATACCCACTACGCTGCCGAAGTGACGCAGCAATTCGCGGCGCTTCTTGGGACCGACGCCGGCAATACCATCGAGTTCAGAGACGCGCCGGGCTTTGCCCCGGCGGGCGCGATGGCCCGTGATTGCGAAGCGATGTGCCTCATCGCGGATGTGCTGCAACAGGTGCATCGCGCCGCCTTGCGCCGGCACGTCTATTTCGCCGCGTCCGGCCAGCAACACGGTCTCGAGACCGGGCTTGCGACTGGCGCCCTTGGCGATGCCGAGAAGTCCAACCCCTTCGATCTGCAGTTCCCGCAGCACGGCAATTGCGCTGTTCAGCTGTCCCACTCCGCCATCGATGACGAGCAAATCCGGCAGCTGGCCGTCGCCGGCCTTGAGCCTGGCATATCGACGACTTAGGGCCTCCCGCATCGCCGCGTAGTCATCACCCCCGGTATCCGCCTTGATATTGAAGCGACGATAGTCCGACTTCAACGGTCCGTTGCCATCGAACACTACGCACGATGCGACGGTCGCTTCGCCGCTCGAGTGGCTGATGTCGAAACACTCCAGTCGCTGCGGAACGTCGTCGAGTCCGAGCGCATCCTGAAGTTCGATGAATCTGGACATCACGTTCTTGCGATCAGCCAGAAATGCATCAAGCCCGAGCCTTGCATTTTCATCAACCAGCGCCACCCAGCGCGCCCGTTGGCTGCGAAGCGAATGGCTGACTTCCACAGCGCGACCGCAGCGCTCCGACAGCGCCTGCGCCAGCACGCTCTCCGCCGGAAGTGGGGTGCCAATCAGCACCGAGCGCGGAATCTCGCGCTCGGCGCCACCGAAGTAGAACTGTTCGAGAAACGCGTCCAACAAGGTCGATGGATCGACCGCAAGCTCATTGCGCGGAAACCACGTCCGATGACCAAGCAGGCGACCGCCGCGGACAAACAAGCCCTGCACACAGGAGATACCGGACTTCTGCGCAACGGCAAACGCATCCACGTCACCGGTGCTCGCGTGTACGTACTGCTGTTCCTGGATTTTGCGCAAGTGACCGATTTGATCTCGTATGGTTGCCGCGCGTTCGAACTTCAGTGCGCCCGCCGCCGCCTCCATCGCCTGTTTGAACTCTTCGAGAATCTGCTGGTTGCGCCCCTCCAGAAACATCACCGCATGGCGGACGTCCTCGGCATAGGCATCCGGATCGATCATGCCGACACACGGCGCCGAGCAACGATTGATCTGGTGCTGCAGGCAGGGACGTGAACGGTTCTTGAAGAACGAATCCTCGCACTGCCGGATCCGAAACAGCTTCTGCAGAATGTTGAGGCTGTCCCGTACCGCATTTGCACTGGGGAATGGGCCGAAATATCGGCCCGTGTTCTTTTTGGCGCCACGGTGAAACGCAAGGCGCGGGAAATCGCCGTGATCGGTCAGATAGATGTAGGGGTAGGATTTGTCGTCCCGCAGCACAATGTTGTACGGCGGACGCTCCTCCTTGATGAGGCTCTGCTCGAGCAGCAGCGCCTCGGTCTCGCTCGCGGTGACAGTGACTTCAATGTCCGCGATCCGATTGACCAGGGCCATCGTCTTGGCGGAAAGGCCAGATGCTCGGAAGTAACTGGTGACGCGACTGCGCAGATTGCGCGCCTTGCCCACGTACAGCACTACGCCATCCGCACCGAGCATGCGATAGACGCCCGGCCTCGGCGTCAGACGCGCAAGGAAACCCTCGGAATCGAACTCGGTACTGGGTGCGTGCACCTGCGCATCTTATCAGCAGGTCATGCTTCTGGCGGTACCTTCAAGCATCCGCGCGCGCAACGTCGACCACGCCGTGGCGAACGGCGAGGAGCGTCAGTTCGACGTCGCTGGCGATCCGCAGTTTCTCGAAGATCCGATAGCGATAGCTGTTCACCGTTTTTGGACTGAGGTGCAGTTCCTTGGAGATCTGCTGCACCCGATGGCAGCCGACCACCATCATTGTGATCTGCATTTCGCGGTTCGAAAGCAGATCGAACGGCGACAACAACTGTGGATCAAATGAGCGCATCGCCAACTGATGCGCGACGGTGTCGGACATGTACTTCTGCCCGATGAAGACGCGCCGAATTGCGCGCTCCAGGTCTTCGGCAGAGGCACCTTTGGTGACGAAGCCCATCGCACCCGCCTTCATCGCATGGGCTGGAAACGGCTCCTCCTCCAAGGCAGAAACCACCAGCACTCGCGTGCCGAGTTCCAGGCTTGCGATTCGCCGCGTCGCTTCCAAACCGCCTATACCCGGCATGCGCAGATCCATCAGCACCACGTCCGGACGCAGCGTTCGAGTCTGTGTGATTGCGGCCTCACCGCAGTCCGCCTCTCCCACCACGTCGATCGCCGAGGCCTTTGCGATCATCCGTGTCAGGCCCAATCGCACGAGCCTGTGATCATCTACTACCAGTACGCGAATCGTCATCGATCCCCCTCGAGGATTCGTTGGTCAATTCGACCGGGGGACGAAACGTTAGGCGAGCTACGCGAGCGCGGCAAGACCGGAACGCCGTTGGCTCGCGATCTTCCAGGAAACCTCCAGGCTCTGATGGTGCACTGCCATCACCGACATGGCGTCGGACTGACAATCAGCCGCCGGTAAATGCCTGCAAGCCTGTCTGCGCACGACCGAGGATGAGCGCATGAATGTCGTGCGTACCCTCGTAGGTATTCACGGTCTCCAGGTTCATGACATGACGGATGACGTGGAATTCATCGGAAATGCCATTGCCGCCATGCATGTCGCGTGCAGTGCGCGCCACGTCCAGTGCTTTGCCGCAGTTGTTGCGCTTCATCAGCGAAATTACTTCGACTGGAAGTCGATCGGCATCGAGCATGCGCCCCATGCGCAGCGCACCGGAAAGTCCGAGCGCAATTTCGGTCTGCATGTCGGCCAGCTTCTTCTGGATCAGCTGATTCGCCGCCAAGGGTCGACCGAACTGCTTGCGCTCGAGGGTGTAACGGCGCGCCGCGTGCCAACAGAACTCGGCTGCACCCATCGCGCCCCAGGCGATGCCATAGCGGGCGCGATTCAGGCATCCAAAGGGACCTGCGAGTCCCTTTACGTTCGGCAACAGGTTACC
Organism: Pseudomonadales bacterium; assembly: GCA_041738285.1. GTDB lineage: Bacteria > Pseudomonadota > Gammaproteobacteria > Pseudomonadales > Azotimanducaceae > SZUA-521. Next base: position 37,276 of record JBGSQB010000199.1, read on the forward strand.
TTCCGGCACCACCGCATCGTCGAGCACAATCTCACCGGTGATCGATGCGCGCAGACTCATCTTTCCGTCGATCTTGGGCGTCGAAAATCCTCGGGTGCCGCGCTCGACGATGAAGCCACGGATATCGCCTTCGAGCTTGGCCCAGACCACGGCCACGTCGGCGATGGGTGAGTTGGTGATCCACATCTTGGCGCCATTCAAGCGGAATCCATCGCTCACTCGCTCCGCACGCGTGATCATGCTGCCGGGGTCCGAGCCGTGATCGGGTTCGGTCAGCCCGAAACAGCCGACCCACTCGCCCGTTGCAAGTTTAGGCAAGTACTTCTCGCGTTGCGCTTCGTTGCCATAGGCGTGAATCGGGTGCATCACAAGCGATGACTGCACGCTCATAGCAGAACGGTAGCCGGAGTCGACCCGTTCAACTTCGCGTGCCATCAGTCCGTAGGAGACGTAGTTGACGCCCGCGCAGCCATACTTGGCCGGCAACGTCGGGCCCAGCATCCCCAGCGCGCCCATCTCGTTCATGATCTCACGATCGAAGCGCTCTTCGCGGTTCGCCGTGAGCACGCGCGTAAACAGCCGTTCCTGGGAGTAGTCGCGCGCCGTGTCGCGGACCATGCGTTCATCATCGGTGAGTTCGTCGTCCAGTTGAAAAGGGTCTTCCCAGACGAAATTGGCACGCCCTTGCGACACGAGTACTCCTGGCCGAGGTGAAGACACGCGAAGGCTAATGGACCGGGACACCGCCCGCAACGTGGCGGCGCAGCGCCTGACTTCGTAGACTGCCCGAGACCCCCTTGGAGACCGCCATGGCCCTTGATGCAGCCACACTGTCGCAGTTGCTCGATACGATACGTCGTTTCGTGCGTGAACAGCTCGTTCCGATGGAGTCTCAGGTCGCGCGCGAAGACCGCATTCCCGAATCCGTGATTGCGCAGATGCGTTCACTCGGCCTGTTCGGACTCACCGTACCCGAGACTTACGGGGGCCTCGGACTCACCACCCTCGAAGAGTGCCTCGCCGTGGTCGAGCTCGGATGGACCTCGCCGGCGTTCCGATCGGTGATCGGCACCAACAACGGCATCGGCTCCCAGGGCCTCGTCATGGACGGCACCGACGCGCAGAAGAACCACTACCTGCCGAAGCTCGCGAGCGGCGAGATCATCGGCAGCTTTGCGCTGACGGAGCCCGAAGCAGGTTCCGATGCGGGATCGCTGATCACTACGGCGCGGCCGCACAACGGCGGCTTCCGCATCAACGGTACCAAGCGCTTCATCACCAATGCACCGCAGGCGCACCTGTTCACGGTGTTTGCCCGTACCGATCCGAACACCAAAGGCTCGGCCGGCGTGTCGGCCTTTCTCGTCGATGCGGGTAGCGACGGGATCGTGCTCGGCAAGCCGAACAAGAAGATGGGCCAGCACGGCGCCCATGTCAGTGATGTGATCTTCGAGGACTGTTGGGTACCGGAGAGCGCGCTGCTTGGTGGACCCAAGATGTTGAACAAGGGCTTCACCACGGCAATGAAGACCCTCGATCGCGGCCGGTTGCACATCAGCGCCTTGGCCGTTGGGTGCGCCGAACGGCTCATTCACGACAGCCTTGCCTACGCAATGGAGCGCAAACAGTTCGATCAGCCCATCGCCCAGTTTCAACTGGTACAGGCCATGCTTGCCGACAGCCGAACCGAGGCGTACGCGGCGCGCTGCATGGTGCTCGATGCGGCGCAGCGCAGGGACGCGGGTGAGTCGGTGACGACGTTGGCTTCCTGCAGCAAGCTATTTGCGACCGAAATGGTGGGACGGGTTGCCGATCGCGCAGTGCAGATATTCGGCGGCGCCGGCTACATCGAAGACTACGGGATCGAGCGTTTCTATCGCGACGTCCGTCTGTTTCGAATCTACGAGGGCACGAGCCAGATTCAGCAGACGCTGATTGCGCGCAACATGATCCGCGACGCATCCACCTGACGCTTCAAGCCATGTCGGGTAGGAAGATCGCGAATGCCGTGCCCTTGCCTGGTGCGGTTCGCACGTCGATGGCGCCACCGAGTTCGGTGACGAGACGCGCGCTGATGTGCAGTCCCAGCCCGGAATGCCCGGCGCCCTTGGTGCTCACCTTCGGTTCATAGATCTGGCGCAATACCGCAGCCGGCAACCCGGGCCCATCGTCTCGCACCACCAGTTCGACACCTGCGCGACCCGCGCGATACACGCCACGATGCGTTTCGATGACGAGCGATCCGCCCTCGCCCAGCGCTTCGACCGCGTTGCGCGCGAGGTTCGTCAACACCTGGGTAATTCGGTCCGAATTCGACGTTACGAGCAGCGCTCCTTCTTCGAGCTGACCCGATACATCCACTGAGGCTCTGCTCGCACTTGCGCCAATCAACTCGAGCACGCCGCTCACGACCTTGTTGAGATCCAGCTGCGAGAACTTTGGCTCGCTTGGCGTCACGAGCGTTTCTGGACTCGGGAACTCGGTGACCTTTCGAAGGATCGATGCAGCCCGTCGCACTTCGGCTGACACCAGCCGCAGCGGCTCGTGCGTTTCGGGATGATCCTTCAGTCGCAATTCGAGGATGTGCAGGTAGTTGTGCACGATCGACAAGGGATTGTTGGCCTCATGCACAATCTCACGCAGACGCTTCTCGTGTTGCAGGCGATACGCTTGTAGCCCTTCACGCAGGGATGCTGCGCCCCTGCGCAGCACACCCATCCAATGACCGAGTTCCGCAGCGAATCCGGCCATCAGCGTCGCCGACTGGCTCGCGTCTTCGTCGGTCATGCGAAACACGATTGCGCCGAGCACTTCGTCACGGTCGCGCAGCACGGTGACCATCGCGCCGTCGGCATGCAAGCGCCGCAAGATCTGCCGATCGACAATGCTCGCTTCGACACCGTCTTCGATCACGGCATCGACGCCATCGCGCACAGCAATTGCAACTTTGCTGGGGGATGTGGTGAGTGCGAGCTTCAGATCTGCGAGATCATCGTCGCCGGTTCCCTCGACCAGCGTGCGCGCGGCATTGACCAGGAATATTCGTGGCTCGTGCGCAAACAATGCGCGCGAGATCTGCCGACCCAGGCGTTCGAGGCCCGCGGTTTCGTGTTCGCGCCCCATGACCATCGAAAACGCGGCGAGCTGCGCTTGAATCCACAGCGACTCGAACCATGCATCTGCCGCATCGAAGCTCACGCCTGCGGCCTCGATCAACTCCGCCGCGCGGCGCTCGGCACGTTGCATGCGCTGATCGAATTGTGCCGAGTCGAGAGCGAACAGTTCCTGTGCGATGGCCGCCGCCTGGGCGCGGCCGTGGTGTTCGAGTGACTCAGATACCGCGAACGCGCGTAGCACCGGATGCGCATCGATCATGAGCGCCGGGTCGACGCCGCGGAACTCCGACAGTTCCGCCATCAATGGGTCGCGTGCCAGGTGTACGCCCGAACCTGCGAGGAGCACGCGCAGGCGAGTGGCTTCCGATTCGCCAAACCCCAATTCGGCCGTCAGCAGCTCTGCCAGGCATGACGCCACGAGGACGGCGCGCCATTGGTCGAGTCCAAGCCGGGCCGCGTTGCCGATCGGCACCACGGACCAGATCTGAGCGCGGGCAAGCCCGGGACGCTGATCATCGGGAATCGAATCGAGTGCAGCCCGGATGGATACCGGTGAAATCGTGCAATCGAGTGCCGTGATCCAACGTTGCAGCAGGTCGGCATCGATGGCGAGCAGGCGATACAGCGCATCGGCATCCACCGCAGGTGCGGATGCCAATTCGAGGTAGCGACTCAATACAGCGTCAGGCGTCAAGCCGTGCGTCTCCTATGGACCGTCAGTGCGCAGCGCCCCCACAGCGTTGCTCACAGCGGTACTGCCGGAAGTCGGTTTCCTGTATCGCGACTCCCTGCGCACGGTTGATGCCGTTATCGAGCCAGTCACTCGGCTCGCGGAACTGTCTTCCGGAAGACCCGCAGTGTACCTCAGCCCGGGCACCTGTCGTGCCGGGCTTTGTAATGGCCACAGAGCGCACGTCGAGACCAAATACAACGTTTATCAGCGGCTTATGGCGTCTTTATGCGGTCTGAGTGACGTGAAGGCCGCGCGCGGCATTGATGGCATCACGATGCGCGACCGCCACCGCCGTGGCGGCATCTTCAAAGTCCGTGCCGGCGGATGCATACATCATGGCCCGTGAAACGTTGACCACCAGACCGACACCGGCATCATCGAGGCCTGCGCGCACGGCCGCTTCAACGTCACCGCCTTGGCTGCCGATCCCCGGCACCAGAAACGGCACCGTCGGCGCGGCGGCACGGATTCGGCCCAGCTCTTCGGGATAGGTTGCGCCGGTCACCAGCATGATGTTGCCAGCACGATTCCACTCGACGGCCGCCCGAGCGATGCGTAGATACAGCGGGTCCGCATCGTCAGCCGCACCCTGTATCCAGCTTGCGCCCGGATTGCTGGTCCGGCACAGCACCAACACGCCGCGATCGTCCCAGGCGAGGAACGGTTCGACGCTGTCGGGCCCCAGAAACGGGTTGACGGTCACGGCATCGGCGCCATAGCGGACAAAAGCCTCCTGCGCATATCGCTCGGCGGTACTGCCAATATCGCCACGTTTCGCATCCAGGATCACCGGCACCAGCGGATGCCGATGGTGGATGTAGCTGATCAGGTCCGCCAGTTGCGCTTCGGCGCCCATGGCCGCGAAATGCGCAACTTGGGGCTTGAACGCGCAGACGACGCCGGCGACGGCATCCACGAGCCGAACGCAGAACTCGAAACAGCCACGCGGATCAGGTTTGATGCCTGCGGGAAATCGGTCAGGCAGCGGGTCGAGTCCGGCGCACAACAGCGAGTTGCGCCCGTGCCAGGCATTTACCAACTGCTGCGCAAAGGGTGGGCGAGGATTCACAATGCACGGGTATGATGCGATTCAAGGGAGTATATCGGCGAGAGTGAAAATAATCGTCACTTCTCTACCCGATCGACACGGACCGCGTTCGGATTGACCCTACGGGTGAGTATTAGAAATGCGGTGTAACCATCTGAATATGATCACTTTAATTAATGACATCTGCGCCTGGCACGATTCTGGCTGTGTTCTTCTCGTCCACACGACGCCGATAGCAAAGCGCCCACGAACATGACGAGAGCAGACAACGTGATCGAACTGAACAGTGTGCGGGAACGTATGCGCAGCCGCGCAACCGGCCCGGCGAATGCCGGCAACAGGCCCTCGCGTTCGCGGGATGACAAGCGCATGCACGGCCGCCTCGACAGCGATGATCGGCTGTTCGTCCAGGTGGTGCTCGCGGCGATGGATCCCGACCTGGTCGGTACCACGGTCTCCTGCACGGCGATGAACCTGTCCGTGGGCGGGATCCAGTTCCGCACCGCGGCCAGCTTGCCGCAGGGCACGCTCCTCGACCTCTGGGTCGATGTGCGCAGCCGCCCCGGCAAGTTCTTTCTCGCCGGGGAAGTGCGCTGGTCCCGCCCGGGTACCGACGACTCAGGTGAGTGGGTGGTCGGTGTGCAGCTCAAATCGGGCGCCGCCACCGACATTCTCGACTGGCGCGAGTTCCACGCCCAGGCGAGCGCACGCTAAACGTCCGACGGCCGCCCTCGGCGGCCGCCGCCTGAGCCTCCCCATTTGTGTGAGCCCGATCACGGCCGACCCGTAACGGCCGTCGCGTCCCCACGATCGTGATGATGTTGTAATCCCGCGCATAGATGTGGGAGACACAGGTAGTGACCCAGTCACCGAAAGTCGTTCATTTGAGCGCCGTGGAAGATGTTGCCGGACGCAACACCCGCACGCTGCCGCCGATCCTGCTCACGGTGCGGCAAACCGCGAAGAAGTCGATCACAGAGCTCGTCCAGTCGCTGTTCAACAACGTTGACGATGCGTTGTTCGAGATGGCTGATCGATCGCGCAACGACGCCGACCAGAACATGTACTTCGACTCCATGCGCGAGTTACGTCTACAGCGTAAAGACGTCGTAAGCCGCTTCTCGGCCGGCTTTGCAGAGGCGTTCGACGCGCTCGTCGCAGCGCCGAAGACCAACCCGCCCGACGAGCCCCAAGCGGACGCGGATTCGATGGTGCTGCTGAAGAACGACGAGCTGGAAATCTCGGTGGCGGTGTCCGGGATCGTTTCGAAGGTGACGAGTCGATTCTCCCTGCCGGTCATGCAGCTGACACGACGAATCGATTCCCTCGTCACCGCCCGGTCTGTCACGGAGCGCACCAACCCGTTGGGTCCGCAACGCATCGCCGAGGCATTTGTCGCCGCCACCGATGATCTCGTGCTCGACATCAAGGCGAGGATCATCGTACTCAAGCTGTTTGAGCGCTATGTGATGGAGCAGTTGGGGCCAACCTTCGACGAAGCCAATCGAATCATGGCCGAAGCAGGCGTGCTGGCAAACTTACGCACCCCCGTGCGCAAGCACTCAGATCCTGCAGCGCCCAAGTCCGCACCCGCTCACGCGACGGCCAAGGCGACTGCCGCGCCAATCTACGGCCCTCAATCCGATGAAGGGTTCTCAATGCTGCAGCAGCTTCTCGCGCCCCGTCAGGGCGCGGGCGGAATCGGAGTCGGCGGTACCGCCGATAGTGGATCAATTCACGGTGGAGGCGCTTCGGGACCGATGATCTCGACGCAGGACCTGATCTCCGCGCTGTCAGCGGTACAAACGGACGTCTCATCGACACCCATGGACATCGAGCGCGCACCAACGCGCGTCGACCTTCGCGAACTGGTCCTGAGTCGAGCCGTGAACATCGTCGGCGCCGACAACGGCAACATGGCGCGTGCGGACGAAGACACGGTCAACCTCGTCGGCATGCTGTTCGACTACATCCTGAACGATCGCAATCTCGCCATACCGATGAAGGCGCTCATCGCGCGGCTGCAGATTCCGATGCTCAAGGTAGCCGTCCTCGACAAGAGCTTCTTCAGCAAGTCGAGCCACTGCGCTCGACAACTGCTCAACGAGTTGTCCAGCGCCGGTATCGGCTGGAGCTCTGCGACGGAGCTCAAGCGCGATGCCCTCTACAACAAGATCGAATCCGTCGTCCTGCGCGTGCTCAACAACTTCGCCGACGACCCATCGATATTCGAAAAGCTGGTGGCCGAACTACGGCAGTTCGTGCGCCGCGATCAACATCGCGTACAGATCGTCGAGCAGCGCGTCAAGGAATCGGAGTCGGGACGGGTCAAGACTATCAATGCCAAGCAGACAGTCGAACGGCTGGTGAACCAAAAGGCCAGTGGTCTGCGATTGCCCGAGGAAGTCGGCCGATTCATCAGCGATACGCTCAGTCGGGCGTTGGTCTATTTGTGCGTGAAGCACGGTACGGAGAGCGCGGAGTGGGCGGACGCACTGAGCGCATTCGATGACCTGCTCTGGAGCATCCAGCCCCTCGACAACATGAATGATGTCGAAGTGCGAGATGGCAACATGGCGCCGCTGCTGGAGCGACTGCAGGAATGCATGTTGCACGTCAGCCTGCCCGAAAGCGAGATCGCGGCGCAGCTCGATGTGCTCGAGCGCTGCCTTCGCACCATCGCCGAAGGAGACCGCGCGTTTCTCGAGGAAGATCGACCGGAGCCGCAGGATCTGACGTCATTGCCATTCATGGATGAGATCGTGCTCGCAACGCCAGACGATCGCGTTGCACTGGCGGATCCGGATCCCGAGCCTGAGATGGTGCGCGAAATCAATCGCCTCGCCGAGGGAGTTTGGGTGGAGATGAACAACGATTCCGGCGAACGCATTCGGTGCAAGCTCGCGACGATCATTCAGCCCGGCAACCGCTACATCTTCGTCAATCGCCGCGGCATGAAGGTCGCCGAGCGCAATCGAATGGCGCTCGCGATCGAACTGAAGGAGCACACGCTGACCATCCTGGATGAATCCCAGGTGTTCGACCGCGCACTGGAGGCCGTCATCGGTAACCTGCGCCAGCTGCATCGCAGTCCGAGCCCCGCGCGCTAGTGTAGTGCGCCGCAATCAATGGCGCTTTCAGCGCGACTTGGCAGGGCTATGGCAAGGTGCGCGCCGCAGCCCATATCAAGCATATTGGCAAGGCGTGCAACGCAGCCATCGCCCTGCCAGGTCGTGCCCTACGGGAGCTCGCCCAAACGCGCCGGACTGCGTTGCGTCCCTTGGCAATATGCTCGATATTCCCTGCGGGACGCGTCTTGTCCGAC
>JBGSQB010000209.1:0-8285 GCA_041738285.1 Pseudomonadales bacterium
GAGTCGGCGTGGCGCAGGGCGAGCGCGCGCTGCTCGCGCTCGACGCGTTCGACATACACCCGCTGGCCGGCGGCGAATTCGGCTTCGCTCGCGATGTGTTCACCGCGCCAGGGCGTGTTGTGCAGAACGCGGCCATCACCCAGGGCAACGCCCCGGTGCATCACCAGCCCTTTGCGGCGGGCAAGGATGTCGCCGGCGAAGTATCGGCTCATCGGAGGTACCTGCTCATCGTGAAGCACATCACCCACATATAGTATTTTTTTAGCAATTTTCATTCCATCGGCTGTGGGAGCGGGCCTGCCCGCGAACAACTAATTGATTGTTATGGACTAATTCGCGGGCAAGCCCGCTCCACAAACTTCGATCAGACGTCGGTGTCGGACTGGCTGCGACGCCAGTCTAATCGACACGTGGTCAATCTGACCGACTGTTGTCCACCATGTAGCTGATCGCTGCGGCGAGGTCCGCGTCGGTGCATTGCAGACACATGCCCCGAGGTGGCATGGCGGGCGGAATCCCCGCAATCGTGGTGGCGAGCAGAGCATCCTCGCCCTTGTCGATGCGCTCGGACCAGGCTGCGACATCCCCCACGCGCGGCGCCCCGGCCGCGCCGGATGCATGGCATGAGAAACAGAATCGTTGATAGGTCGTTTCCCCCGCCCGAGCCGCGGCGTCGCCGCCATTGGCAGTGCGATCTTCCACGGGGCCGCAGGCCGCAATGCCAATCGTCAATCCAATCGCAACGAGCCCGTGCCAGGCGCGCATATTCATCTCCTCTCACAGATTCAGTTGGAATTGGTCGGCATCCTGCCAGGCGGGAAACGCCGTGCGATGTGCGATGAGGGTGGTGCGATCGAGCGCCGCGCCGAACACGCCCCGCGCGCCGTCGGCACTCACAACCGTATCACCGACACAGTCATAGACCACGCTGCCGCCGGCATAGTCGATGTCCGCCCCATCGCGGCCAATACGATTGACGGCAACCACATAAGACTGATTTTCGATCGCGCGGGCGCGCAGCAGCGTCTGCCACGCGCCCTGCCGCGCCGCCGGCCAGTTGGCAACGATCAGCAACACGTCGTAGTCGCCACGATTGCGGAAGAAGACCGGAAAGCGCAGGTCGTAACACACCATCAGACACACGCGTATACCGGCGATATCGATGACCACGCGTGCCGCGCCGGGCGCATAGTGTTCGTGCTCTCCCGCCATACGAAAGAGATGACGTTTGTCGTAGCAAGCGATCGCGCCATCCGCTTTGGCAACGATCAATCGATTGTAGAACGCGCCGCCGTCGCCGATCACGACGCTACCCGCAATGGCCACTCCCAGCGAACGTGCGCGAGCGCGCATCCACGTCACAGTGGCCCCGTCCATCGGTTCGGCGACCGCCGCAGAATCCATCGTGAAGCCCGTGCTCCACATCTCGGGCAACACCACGAGATCGCACGCTTGCGGCACCTGCTCGAGCCATGCATCGAACAAGCGGTGGTTGGCGGCCGGGTCGTGCCAATGGGTCTCGGTCTGGATGAGCGCGACGTTCACAGTCGGCACAGAATCTCTGCCGCGCGCTCGAGCGTGCGATCATCTTTGGCGAAGCAGAACCGCAGGACGCGTGACTCGGGCGGCTGGGCGTAGAACACCGACACTGGAATCGACGCCACGCCGTGCTCAACGGTCAGTCGGTGCGCGAGCTTGGTATCGGGTTCGCTGCTGATGGCGCTGTAGTCCACCATCTGGAAGTAGCTGCCGGCTGAAGGCTTCAATGTGAAACGGGAGTCCCACAGCATGCTGCAGAACAGATCGCGCTTGCCCTGGTAGAACGCCCCTAGACCATCGACGTAGTCGGGCTGCGCAGCCATGTAGTCCGCAAGTCCCATCTGCACCGGCGTGTTGGCAACGAATGTCACGAACTGATGTACTTTTCGCAGCTCGGCAGTCAACTCCGGCGGCGCGACACAGTAGCCGATTTTCCATCCCGTGGTGTGATAGGTCTTGCCGAACGACGACACGACCAGACTGTGCGCATACAGCTGCGGGTGTCGCAGCAGACTTTCGTGCCGCTGACCGTCGAAGACGATGTGTTCGTACACCTCATCGGCGATGACATAGATCTGCCGGTCACGAATCACGTCCGCCAGCGAACCGACATCCGCAGCGCTCCACACCGACCCGGTCGGGTTGTGCGGCGAATTGATGATGATCACCCGCGTGCGATCCGTGATCGTATCCTCAACCAGATTCCAGTCGGGTGCGTAGTCAGGACCCCGTAGCGGAACGTGCCGCGTGACGCCACCCGCGAGCGTCACAGCAGGTTCGTAGGAGTCGTAGACGGGGTCGAACACGATCACCTCGTCACCCGGGCGAACCAGCGCAGTGATTGCGCAGAAGATCGCCTCGGTCGCGCCCGCAGTCACGGTGACTTCGCGGTCGGCATCCACGCTAAGTCCATAGACGCGCTGGGTTTTGGCAGCTATCTGCGCGCGCAAAGCTGCAACACCTGCCATCGGCGCGTATTGATTGAATCCGCTGTTCAGATAGTGGGTGACGCGCTCGAGCAGCAGCGGCGGTCCATCGAAGTCCGGAAAACCCTGGGACAGGTTGATCGCACCGGCGTCGGCCGCGAGCTTCGACATGATGGTGAAGATCGTCGTGCCAACGCCCGGGAGCTTACTGTCTAGGGTCATCGATCGCGGCTGGTTCATGGGCAAATTGTGCCAGTCTTTGACTGCGTGGGTATATAAATATTTTTTGATATTGACCCGGCGCGCTGCTAGCATCCTGTGCCTGCCAGCAGGAACCACATGCTCGACGAATCCGAATACAGCCGCTACCTGAGTACGCTCAAGGCCATCGGGGATCCGTTGCGCGCGGATATCCTGCGCCTGCTCGCACGGGACTCATTCGGCGTACTCGAGCTCGCCCACATGCTCGACATCTCCCAACCCGCGCTCAGCCACCATCTGAAGATTCTGACTACCGCGGGCCTCCTGACCACGCGCCGCGACGGTAACTCGATCTACTACCGACGGGTCACACCAGAGGACTCGACAGGGTCACTGCACTATCGCGTCGCCGCGCTCGAAGCGCTCGATGCGTTCGCATTGGTCCCGGTGCTCGCGGCTCGCCGCGACGAAGTACACAAGGAACGTGCAGCGCGCAGTCGCGCGTTCTTTCGCGACAATGCCCGCGCCTTTCGCGAACAGCGCGCGCTCATCTGCAGCCCGGACGTTTACCTGCCAGCACTTGCCCCGCTGCTGCCCGACCATGGCCGGGCCGCGATCGATGTCGGTCCCGGCGACGGTGAAGCGTTGACGCTGCTGAGCGCGCGGTTCGACCGCGTTCACGGCATCGACAACTCCGCGGAGATGTTGGCGCATGCAGCCAGTCGAATCGAGTCCGAACGATTGCGCAACGTCACGCTACGCGACGCCGAATTCACGGCGATGAAGCGACCGCGCGCGGACCTCGTATTGATGGCGATGGTGCTGCACCATGCACCGTCACCTGCCGCGTTCATCGCCCACGCCGCAAAGTTACTGGCGCGCGGCGGCCGCCTCATCGTGGTCGAACTCGTTTCGCACACACAGACTTGGGCGCGGGATGCATGCGGCGATCTCTGGCTCGGCTTCGACCCGGAAGAACTGGTCGGATTCGCGCAACGCGCGAACCTGGAACCGCGGCAGGCTCAGTACCTTGCCCAGCGCAACGGCTTTCGCATTCAAATTCACGCCTTCGATTCACCCTGAGGAGTTCTTGAGATGACCGCACCAGACTACAAAGTGGCGAACCTCGACCTGGCCGATTTCGGCCGCAAGGAGATTCGCCTCGCGGAATCGGAAATGCCGGCGCTGATGGCGCTGCGCCGCCGCTACCGCGACGCCCAGCCACTCGCCGGCGCGCGCATCATCGGCTGCATTCACATGACGGTGCAGACCGCGGTACTGATCGAAACTCTGCGCGAACTCGGTGCCGAGGTGCGCTGGTCATCGTGCAACATCTTCTCCACTCAGGATCACGCAGCGGCGGCGATGGCAGCAGCAGGTGTGCCGGTGTTCGCCTGGAAAGGTGAGACAGAAGAGGAATACTGGTGGTGCATCGAGCAGACCATTCTCGACAATGGCAAGCCGTGGAACGCGAACCTGCTGCTCGACGACGGTGGCGATCTGACGCTGCGCATCCATGAAAAGTACCCACAGATGCTCGAACGCGTTCACGGCATCAGCGAGGAAACGACTACGGGCGTGCATCGCCTGATGGACATGCTGCACGAAGGCACGCTCAAGATTCCAGTGATCAACGTGAATGACGCTGTCACCAAGTCGAAGAACGACAATCGCTATGGCTGCCGCCACAGCCTGAACGATGCCATCAAACGGGGCACCGACATGCTGCTGGCAGGACGTCGCGCCCTCGTCGTGGGCTATGGTGATGTCGGCAAGGGCTCCGCCGCCAGCCTACGCCAGGAAGGCATGATCGTTCGCGTGGTGGAGATCGATCCGATCTGCGCCATGCAGGCGTGCATGGATGGCTACGAAGTTGTCTCCCCCTACGTCGCCGGAAACAACACCGGCCGTATCGAGGACATCGACAAGCGTTTGCTCAATGACACCGATCTCATCGTAACTTGCACCGGCAACGCCAACGTGTGTGATGAGGCGATGTTGAAATCGATCAAGCGCGGTGCCGTGGTGTGCAACATCGGACACTTCGACAACGAAATCGACACCGCCTTCATGCGCAAGCACTGGCGCTGGGAGAAGGTGAAGGATCAGGTCCATCAGGTCTTCCGCTCGGCAGACGACGCGGACTACCTGATCCTGCTCTCGGAAGGACGCCTGGTGAACCTCGGCAACGCGATGGGTCATCCGTCGCGCATCATGGACGGCTCCTTCGCCAACCAAGTGCTGGCGCAGATGCATCTGTACGAACAGCGCTGGGCAGACCAGCCCCCCAATCAGCGAGCGCCGATTACCGTCGAAGTGCTGCCGAAGAAGCTCGACGAAGAAGTGGCGGAATTGATGGTGCGCGGCTTCGGTGGCGTCGTGACCAAGCTGACGCCCACCCAGGCCAAGTACATCGGCGTGAAGCCCGAGGGACCCTACAAGCCGACGTCGTATAAATACTAGGGTGGTGTCACCGACTGGGGCGCGGCTGCGACAGCCACGCGCCCGCGGCATCGACGTCGCTGAACACGCGCACGTCGAGTGAGATCTCTTCGGCGAGGCTTGCGAACATCCGCATCATGCCGAACGATGCAGCGCTGTTCGTCACGAATGCTGCGCGCGCACCAACAAAGATCGGTGGGCCGTGCGCCACGAAGGACGCCATCAACTTGACTTGCTCGGTCGTGACCGGCCGAGTGACCAGGCGATTGTCGGAGAGGAAGTCGAAGCCTGCTTGGAAGTTGGGATCCGCCGCGACGCTGCGCAGTAGCGTCATGATATCGGCCGACTCGAACTCACCGCTGATGACGAACTGAACTAGCCGCGCTGTGGGGTCGATGGTGTAACTGACCGGCAATTCAATGGCTCCCGATGTGGTAACCCCCTACCCGCTGCAGTCAAGGCGGCGCCACTGTAACAGACTTGCCTCGGTTAGACTGCGGACATCATGGATGTCCAACTCCACCATGGCGCGCTGGCGCGACAGCGCCTGATCATCGTTACCGGCAAAGGCGGCGTCGGCAAATCAACGATCGCTGCTGCCCTGGCACGAAGATGGGCGAATGCAGGCGAAAAGACGCTGCTTACCACGCAGACCGGTCGGACGCTCGATCGACTGTTCGACACGCGCACCACCTATGCAGCTACTCAGATTGACGAAAACCTGTGGCTGTCGGAACTCGATGCCCACGCTGCGTTGAAAGAGTATGCCCATCGCAACGCGCTGATCCCCGGCATCTACGACTGGTTCCTCGACAACAAGGCGCTGCGTCAGTTCACTGAAGCAGCGCCAGGGTTCGAGGAACTCATGTGTCTTGGCAAACTGTACGACGCCTGTACATCGGGACGTTTCGATCGTGTGATTTTCGACGCGCCCGCAACCGGCCATGCGGCGCTGATGTTGCGGGTGCCGCGCGTCATTGCAAAGGCGGTCAGCGTCGGCCAACTGCACCACAATGCACTGAAGATCCAACTGATGCTGGAAAACGATGCGCATACTGGCGTCGTCACGGTATCACTGCCGGAAGAAATGGCAGTGCGGGAGGCACTGGAACTGCGCGCAACGCTGCGACGCGAGTCGAACCTGCAACCGGGACCCGTGGTGCTCAACCGCGTGCGCGCTCAGCTCTTCACGGCCACCGAGATCGCCGCGCTCGGGCGGATCCCAGCACCAAGCCCGGCCCTCGAACGAATGGCACACGCGGCACGATCGCGGTTCGATCTTTCCAGCGCCCAGTCAGTACACGCGACCGAGTTGTCGCGCCGAGTCGGCCAGGTCACCACAGTCGAGGAGGTCATTCGCGACCGCCACGACCCGGCCGCGCTGCTCAACGCCGTCGGCACTCAGTTGGCACCGCTGATGGCGTTGGCATGAGCGACTTCGACCTCGAATCGCTCGCCCAGGAAGCACGCATCGTGTTGTGCTGCGGCAGCGGTGGCGTCGGGAAGACCACCACCGCAGCGGCGATCGGACATCTCGCCGCGAGTCGCGGCAGGCGCGCGCTGGTGATGACGATCGATCCCGCTCGCCGGCTCGCCCAGGCGCTCGGACTGTCGGCACTCGGTCATGATCCCGTGCGCGTCACCGCCCACACCGGGCCTGGAGAGCTGTGGGCAATGATGCTGGACACGAAACGCGCGTTCGATTCACTGATCGAGAAGTACGCGCCCGACGAAGCCGTACGACAGACGATACTCGCCAACAGCTACTACCAGCATCTGTCGAGTTCCCTGGCGGGCTCGAGAGAGTTCATGGCACTCGAGAAAGTGCACGAGTTCGCCGCCGAGGGTCGCTTCGACCTGCTCGTGGTGGACACGCCGCCGGCGCAGCACGCCCTCGACTTCATCGATGCACCCACCCGGTTGTTCGAGCTGTTCGAAGGCTCCCTCGTCAATGCCCTGCTGCAACCCTACCGCGTGGCGGGTCGAATCGGCTTTGGGCTGTTCCGCCGATCGTCGGACGTGTTCCTGAAGCTGCTCGAACGGCTGACGGGCTTTCAGGTGCTGGCCGATCTGTCGGACTTCTTTCTCGCGTTCTCGGGGATGTTCGAAGGCTTCAAGACGCGCTCGCGCGAGGTCACTCAAATGCTGCATCAGGCAAGCACGCGGTTCGTCCTGGTGGCGGCGCCCGACCCGGTCAGCCTGTCGGCTGCAGATTCCTTCTTTTCCCGACTCACCCTCGACGGGTTGCCGGTCGGTGGGCTCATTGTGAATCGCGTTCACGAATCCGACGGCCTGCTCGACGGCGTCAGCTACCAGCTCGGCGAGGCAGACATCGACGCGCTTGCGCGCCTGCCCGACGAACGCGTTGGAGGACTGGCGCTGACCAACCGACTGCTGGCGTCGTATCGAGACCACGTTTCACTGGCAGCGCTCGATGCCTCCGCCATCAGCCAGACCGACATGGTGCGAAGCGACGTGCCTGTTCGGCGCGTGCCCCATTTCAACCGCGACCTGCACGCGATCGAAGACGTCGCAGAGTTTGCGCAGCGCCTATGGCGACGCTAGGAACAAGTCAGTTCGAGCCGTACATCGCACTGATTCCAGCGCGCAGATCCACCTGTGGTCGCCAACCGGTTGCTTCTTCGAATGCCGTTTCGGTGACCACCCAATTGGTGTGAAAGAGCTCGGCGACCTTGCCCGGCGAAATCATCGGCGTATAGCGCAGCATTCGCGCAAGAGCGACGTTGATCGAGGCCACCAGTTCCAGCAGCGCTCGGGGAATCGGCAGCGGTACGCTGCGCCGACCGCAAACGTGGCCGATGGTCTGGCGCAACTCCTTCCATGAATACCCGTTCGCCGTACCGTCGTGGATCTCGTAGGTGCCGCCGCGAACATCGCTGCGCGTCCACGCGATGAGCGCGTCGATCAGGTCGGTGACATAGATCAGCGACAGGCGACCTTTGTGCGCCGGCATCGGGCCGATGCCGAACCGCATGAGATCGAACAGTGGCTTGAGTTCCTCATCACCCGGTCCGTACACCGCCGGTGGCCGCAGCACGGTGGATTCGTCGAAGAACTGGCGCAGTACGGCTTCGCCATCGTGTTTGCTGCCCGTGTAGTGCGACAGGCCAGGCTCGCGGGCCGCCAGGGTCGATACCGCGAGCAACCTGGCAACGC
>JBGSQB010000227.1:0-6571 GCA_041738285.1 Pseudomonadales bacterium
TCGTCGCGGCACACGTCGATCGCGGCTACGGGTCCACCATCCGCTATCGTCGCGATCAGGCGCTGCGAGAGCGCGGACTGCAGCGCGTCGGCGATCGCCCGCGAACGGACGAGGCGCGTGTCGTCATTGGCCGACGCAAGCGGCGAGAGGGTCAGCACCGTCGCGAGCAAGAGGGTATCGAAGGATTTCATGGTGAGTCTCCTTGCAGATTCACAGGCCCTGCCTCGCACCGAGCGTCGATGAACCGGCGGGCGCGGTCGGGCGACAAAATCATGATTCGCCGCACCAGCGTCGACGATACCTGGCGCCGTGTCCGCCTCCATCTCGTTGCGTGCAAGGCTGAAATGTCGGCACGTGACCGAGATCAAGCAACGTCGCATCAGCAACTGCTCGAAGTGCGCTCTGGCTTTCGGGGCGTAGCGATAGCGTTGGGCATGAAACCTGAGCATCACTGCTTGAGCAAGCGAGACTGAAGGCGCATATTCGCACTTTACCAATCGTCAAGTCACCGGCAATGCTCATGGCAACCAAACAAGCAAAGCCCCGTCTCATCGATATCGGCATCAGCGTCACCGATCGAAAGAAGGTTGTCAGCGGCCTGTCGGCGGTGCTGGTCGACAGCTACACGCTCCATTTGATGACCCACAATTTCCACAAGTCGAAGGACCGCAGTTCAACAACCCGCCCTGATGTTCATGGCACAGCAGCCCGAGCAATCGAATGCGCTCGATCAGATCGCGGAGTGTATCCACGCGCTCGGTTATCCCGCGCCAGGGACCTACAAGGCGTCCGTCAAGCTCGCATCGATCAAGGAAGTCCAAGGCGTACCGAGGCCGACGACATGGTGCGCCATCTGGTCGCCGCTCAGGAAGGCACAGCGCGTACCGCGAGAAAGCTGCCGCCGATGGTGGCTGCTGCGAACGACCCGCCCGCTGCGGATCTGCTGACGCAGCGTTTGAACGTCCATCAGAAAACGGCTGCGCAGCTTGTTGGAAAAGTGATGCATCTGTTTGCAGTTGATCAGATTGGAGCAAGAAGACGATGAGAAAAGACAGTGCATTCCTGAGAAATGCCTTGCTGATTGGTGGCACGCTTGTCGTGCTGGTGGTCGTAGGCGTCTTGATCGTCAATTACGTCATCTGACGGGAGGCTGGAGCGATGATACGCCTATGTTTTTTGTCTCCCGATGTGGGGCACGCGCGTCAGGTCGTCGCGGATCTCAAAAACAATGGCATCAAGGAAAAAAGTATCTATGCCATTGCCCGACGCGGGGTTGAGATGGAAGAGCTGTCTGATGCGGGTCCGGAAGCTAATGATTTCTTACCAGCCTTCGAGCGCGGTGTGG
Organism: Pseudomonadales bacterium; assembly: GCA_041738285.1. Classification (GTDB taxonomy): domain Bacteria; phylum Pseudomonadota; class Gammaproteobacteria; order Pseudomonadales; family Azotimanducaceae; genus SZUA-521. The sequence goes on from JBGSQB010000227.1 coordinate 1,346, forward strand.
CGCTGGGTGGAACCGCTGGTGTGCTGGCAGGCCTGACCGCACTGGTATTCCCCCCGGCAGGCATTGTCGTCGGCGGCGGCCTCGTGTTGCTGGTCGGGCTGTGGAGTGCCGGTGTGGGCGGCATACTGACGGGAATCGCCGGGGCAGCTTACTCCAGTTCACGTTTGCAGAAATTCGAATCAGCACTTGAGCAGGGCCAGATTCTAATCATGGTGGACGTGCCCAAACACGACGTCGAGAAACTCGAGGCGCTGATCAGAAAGCTCGATCCTGATATCACGATCGAGGGTGTCGAACCACCGGCGAAACTGATTCCCTAATGTATCCGCCTCATCGCGGCCGCGTTTTCGCAAACGGACCGGAAACGCTTGAAGGCCGGTCATTGAGCAGCATCCGTGAGTCGACGCAAGACGAATGCTGTTCTGGATAGTTGGCTTCAGTCTTCTAGGTAGCCTTGGTGCCGTCGCCGCGTCCGCCTTACTGCTGTTGTTTCCGCAAGGCATTCGCAAGGCTCTCGTCCCGTCGCTCATCAGTTACGCCACTGGCACGCTGCTGGCCGCCGCTTTCCTTGGCATGCTGCCTGCCGGCCTGGGAATGGCCTCGGCGTTCGCCATCACATCGACGGTGCTGGCCGGCATGGTGCTGTTCTTTGTGCTGGAAAAGCTGGTGCTGTGGCGCCATTGTCACGACGACGATTGCGAGGTGCATGGGCATGCGGGCCCGCTGCTCCTGATCGGCGATGCCTTCCACAACTTCGTGGATGGGGTGGTGATCGCCGCCGCTTTCCTCACTTCGTTCACATTGGGTGTTGCCACCTCGCTGGCCGTGATCGCGCATGAGATTCCGCAGGAGGTCGGCGATTTCGCCATCCTGCTGGACAATGGGTACGGACGTATGAAAGCGCTTGCACTCAATGGAGTTTCATCGTCCGCGACACTACTGGGTGCCGTGTTGGCCTATTACTGCCTCGCTGAAATGCGCGGGGCAGTGCCCTATATCCTGGCGATCTCCGCAGCGAGCTTTATCTACATCGCTGCGGCCGATCTGATCCCCGGGCTGCACCGCCAAGTGACCGCATCTGCGAGCCTGCGCCAGTTCATCCTGCTGCTCGCAGGCATCGGCACCATCGCTATTTTCCATCACGGAGGATGAATGTCGAGTTCACTCACCGAAGCTGAAATCCATGCGCTCAACGAGGCCCTCGACGACGAGTACCGTGCCTGGGCGACCTATGATCAGGTGATCGCCGATTTTGGCGATGTGCGCCCGTTCAGCAATATCCGCGAGGCAGAAGCACGGCACATCGATGCACTGCGTGGCCTTTTCGACAGCTACGGTCTCAGCATCCCGGCTAACGCGTGGCCGGGTCGTGTCGAGCGTTATCCAGATCTACGTGCCGCTTGCGCAGCGGGTGTCGCGGCGGAGACCGCCAATGGGGAAATGTATGAGCGCCTGCTCGGGGCGACACAGCGAGCGGATATTGTTCGTGTATTGCGCAGCCTGCAGGATGCCTCACAGCAGCGTCACCTGCCCGCATTCCAGCGTTGCGGACAGGGCGGTGGTGGCAGCGGTCGCGGACGTATGCGACGCCGTCGCGGCAGTGCAGGACGCTGATCCACTCCGGCTCCCGTTCTATGGTCCCCGAAATTTCAGCCGGCCGGAGCCAGCGCGATGCACTCGATCTCGACGCGCCCGGCCGCCGAGCGCGATACCACTCACGCCCACTGCACTGCGCGCCGGCGGGTTGCGCGGGAAATATGAGCGCCCAGGCATGCCATTCGAATGAGCTCGCAGCGCCGGCGTGACCGGATTGCGTTCGCATGCGAACGCGGCTTGTCGCAGCGACGGGCTTGCGACTTCATGTTCACCTGCGCTCGGACAACGGTCCCGAGTTCGTCAGCGAGGCGACCCTGGCATGGCTGAAAAACGCCAATGTCGAGAGCGCTTACATCAATCCCGGCAAACCGTGGCAGAACGGAACCGACGAGCGCTTCAACGCCCGCTCCCGTGACGGGTGCCTGACGCTGTAATGGTTCCGCAGTCGACGCGAAGCGAAGGTCATCATCGAAATCTGGCGCCGGCATTACAATGCGGTCAGACGCGACTCGACTACCGAACTCCGATCGAGTTCCGAGCACACCACCAATCCATCAACCAGGGAGCCGTCCTCGAGTGACGAGTGGTCCCAAGAATCACGGAGCAGGTCACATGATGAAAGGCGAGGCCGTGACTATCGCGTCGGAGCCGCTGACCGATGCAGACTGGGAGCTTGTGCCGCGCAATCACATAATCGCGGCGTCTCCGCCACTGCACATCAACATCCATCCTTGGTAGGGCGCCGAGATGAATTCGCGGGACGCTGCGCGCCCGATTCACCCCAGAAGCCCCAGACGCCTGGCAAAGAGACTGGACCACCTGGTCCGTTACCGGTTGTGGGCGCAGATCCTCCTGGCCATGGTGCTCGGAATAACGCTTGGACTCGCTTTGTCGCCAAGTGGAGGGGCTCTGGTGTCAGCAGACATAGCGCAGACTACAGCCAGCTGGCTTGCGCTCCCCGGAAACCTCTTTCTCGCACTCATACAGATGGTCGTGGTGCCCCTGGTGCTATCGTCGATCGTGATCGGCATTGCAGGTACCGGTAGCACTGACTTCCTGCGCAAAGTGGGATTGCGGATTGCACTCTATTTCCTGGCAACCACGATTCTTGCCGCAGTTATCGGCGCCGCTCTCGCCCTGTGGATCGGCCCGGGCCAATACGTCGAGATAGATGCCCTCGTCGAATCCATCGAGATACCGGCCGGCACCGCAAGTGAACAAGCGGTTTCGTCAAAGGAGCGCTCATTGCCGGAGCGAATCGTCGAAATCGTTCCAACCAATCCGTCGAACGCGATCCTCCATCGCTCGATGTTTCAGATCGTAATCCTCGCGATATTCCTGGCGGTCGCTCTTGTTTCAATCTCGCCTGACCGGGCCAAGCCCGTCATGGATCTCGTTGCGGCACTGCAGGAGATTTCCATGAAGGTGGTGGGCTGGGCAATGGCAATCGCGCCAATCGCCGTGTTCGGACTGCTGGCACAGGTAAGTGTTCAGGTCGGTCTGGACGCCATCGTAGGCATGGCGATCTACGTGGGGACTGTTCTGCTCGGCCTCCTCACCTTGTTGATGGTTTATATGATCCTGGTCGCTGTTCTTGGTCGCCGGTCGCCGATGTGGTTCATGGCCAACATTCGTGCCGTTCAGCTGCTTGCGTTCTCAACGTCGAGTTCGGCCGCCGTAATGCCACTCTCGATCGACGTTGCGGAGAAGAAGCTCGGCATCGATTCTTCGATTACCCGGTTCGTTGTTCCGTGGGGCGACAGTCAATATGGACGGCACGGCGCTTTACCAGGTTGTTGCCGCAATCTTTCTTACCCAGCTTTTCGGCATTGATCTGGGGTATGCGGAACTCGCTCTGCTCGCGGCAACGACGGTGGGCGCTTCTATCGGCGCACCGAGCACGCCCGGCGTCGGCATCGTGATCCTCGCTACAATCGTCCACAACCTTGGCGTTCCACCCGCCGGGATTGCGCTGATACTGGGCGTCGACCGGATTCTCGATATGACCCGTACAGCGGTCAATGTGACTGGCGACCTGACCGCCTGCACGGTCATGTCTCGTTGGCTGGATCTGGATCATGCGGCGATCGATGCCGCAACGCCCACCGATTCCACGGCGACACGATCTGTCTGACAGCATCACCCCTGGTTGGCAGCCAGGAGGCGGTACGGGTGAGGGGAAACCACAATATCTCGGTCGTTGCTACCTACTATAGAATTTACGAAAGGATTCTCGGCATAGATACAGGAGAAATCAAAGTGGCAGCATCGAGTGCGGGGCTTCATGAAGACATAACCAAACTAAAACCCGAAACGATTGATCGACACCGCGCGATCGTTTGAGCGGCAATTCGTCACACTCAGCAATGAGCTGTGCGAGAGGAACCATTGCCGTTCCCCAGCCGGACGCAAACAGAATCTTGTCCTGAAGAATTCGATTGCCGTAGTAGATGAGCATTTCGTATCCGGATCCTGGGGCAATCATGTGCTTCACGCGGCGGCAGGCAAAATCGATGTAGATGTTTCTGTGTCGGGTGGCGATGGCGACCAGATCCGCAACCCAGGGCCAGCCAGCAAGCCCAGCCACAATGGTCAGGTCAGGGAAGTCTCTTGCGACCTGATCGAGATGCTGGGGATGCGCGTAGTCGTGAGCCCGATCAGAGAGCAGGTGAATCCCCGTGGTGATTCGCACGGGAATATCCAGCGCCACGCATTTGGCGTAGTAGGGATAGAACGCAGGATCGTTGATGTACCGTTTTTCTCGATAGGACGACACTTCGAAGCCGCGGCAGCCCAGATCGGCTACGCCAGTTTCGAGCTGCTTAACGCCATCATGACCATCATCACCCCAGATTCTGAACCAGGGTATGAGTCGGTCGGGGTATTGTTTTGCAAAGGCGGCCACATCTTCGTTGGATGCGCGTCTGCCCGCGTTGCCAATGCACGCATACTCGACATTGGCTGCATCGAGCATCTTGATGATGGCTTCGTTGGACATGGCCCTTGCCATGTCGACTTCGCACAGTTTGAGGGCCAGCACCGTTAGCCCCTGAGTTTCTTTCACTTCATTGAATTCATCCAGCGACATGCCGATTTGCGCAGCCCAGCCCGGCGCCATGTTCTGGGCATAGCCTTCCTTGTCAAATCCGCGCCCTTCCTTGATCAGGCGGATGGTGTCCGTGACCGCTTCCCGAGTGGGTGTATCGCATTCGAAATCGATGACCTTCATTGCTGCCTCGCGAGTCCATTAATGGGTGATCCAAGGTGGGCCCGTAGTGTCCGCGATCTAGGAACTTCGCCACAACTTGCCAGCAGACCAGGCAACTGACTCACCCCGCTCTACTGCTCCGCAGGAACCCCGATACAGACTGACCCCGTCATCGTACGCGCAGCTATGCGTCCGCAACGGGACCCGAATCGGTCCCGTTTCTTTTGAGGTGCAGAGGGAGGGATTGATGGCGCACATCCCTGTGCGCCACCCTCGCCTGCCGGCTCGGGCGCCGTCGCTGAGCGACGTCGTCCAAAACGGCGGTCCTGCCGTTTTGTCGAACCCGAGAGCGTTCGTCCACACCGCCCGCTCAGCCGCAAACAGAAAAGGGGGGACCGGGGGCCTATTTGGGAAGTAATAGG
>JBGSQB010000011.1:0-12214 GCA_041738285.1 Pseudomonadales bacterium
CGGCGCCCGTGATCCACCGACTCTCACCGGATGCCATGGCGGTGCGGCCGTCGAGTGACGCACCGATCTTGATGCGCACCCAGGGCCGGCCGCGTTCGCTCCGGCTGAAGTAGCCAACGTTCATCTCGCGCGCTGCGGACAATTCGACGCTATCGATTGCGATTCCCGCTGCCGCGATTCGCGCAAGACCCTGGCCGGCGACGCGAGGATCCGGATCGCGATGAGCAGACACGACCCTCACCACACCTGCGGCAATGAGCGCATCGGCACACGGTGGCGTGCGGCCGTGGTGTGCGCAGGGTTCGAGGCTGACGTATGCAGTCGCACCGCTGGCTTCGACACCCGCCGCTGCAAGTGCCGCGGCTTCCGCATGCGCACCGCCCGTGCGTTCGTGAAAGCCACGTCCGACAATGCGACCATCTTTGACCAGCACGCAGCCAACGCGTGGATTTGGTGTTGCGCTATACAGACCGCGGGCAGCAAGTTCGAGCGCAGCGTTCAGGTAGGCGACATCGACGTCGGAAATCGCCACGCTAATCGTCCGGCTTGGCCGGCGCTTTCAGCTTGCGGATTTCCTCGGAGAACTCACGCACGTCCTGGAAGTCGCGATAGACCGACGCAAAGCGTACGTATGCAACGCCATCCATCTGACGCAGCTCCTTCATCACTTCCTCGCCCACCACTTCCGATGGCAGCTCGCGCTCTCCGCGCGAGCGGAGCCGATGCATGATGCGGCTGATGCCCGCCTCCATTTCCTCGGTGCTGACTGGACGTTTCTCCAGGGCGCGCTGAAGCCCCGAGCGCAGCTTGTCTTCATTGAACGGTTCGCGGTTGCCGTCGCGCTTGACGATGCGCGGCATGACCAGTTCCGCGGTCTCGAACGTCGTGAATCGTTCACCACAAGATTGGCATTCGCGTCGGCGTCTGACCTGATCACCGTCCGCAACGAGACGCGAGTCGATCACCTTGGTGTCGTCCGCGCCGCAGAAGGGACAGTGCACCGGTTACCTCAGCGCGCGTAAACGGGGAACTTACGGCATAGCTCAACGACTTTCAGTCGCACCGACTCGACCATGTTGTCGTTCCCGAGGTCATCGAGCACATCGCACATCCAGTGGGTCAGAGTCTTGCACTCGGCTTCCTTGAAACCGCGCGTGGTCGCGGCCGGTGTGCCGATTCGCAGGCCACTGGTGACGAACGGAGAACGTGGATCGTTCGGCACTGCATTCTTGTTGACCGTGATGTGTGCGCGTCCGAGTGCGGCATCGGCATCCTTACCGGTGATGTCCTTGTCGATCAGATCGAGCAGGAACAGATGGTTGTCGGTGCCGCCGGACACCACGTTATAACCCCGGTTGATGAATTCCGCCGCCATCACCTGCGCATTGGCGATGACCTGCTGCTGGTATACCTTGAAAGCTGGCTCCATCGCTTCCTTGAAGCACACGGCCTTGGCCGCGATCACATGCATGAGCGGGCCGCCCTGGGAGCCGGGGAACAGCGCGCTGTTCAACTTCTTTTCGATCTCGGGATTCTTGCGAGCGAGGATCACGCCGCCGCGCGGGCCACGCAGTGTCTTGTGCGTGGTGGAAGTCGTGACATCGGCGATCGCAACCGGATTCGGATACAGCCCCGCCGCCACGAGTCCCGCGACATGCGCCATGTCCACCAACAGATAGGCACCAACCGAGTCGGCGATGTCGCGAAACTTCTGCCAATCCATACGTCGGGAGTAAGCGGAGAAGCCGGCCACGATCATCTTGGGGCGGTGTTCCTTGGCGAGCGCAGCCACCTGAGCGTAGTCGACTTCACCTGTCGTGTTGTCGAGCCCGTATTGCACTGCGTGGTACAGGCGGCCGGAGAAGTTCACCTTGGCGCCGTGGGTGAGGTGGCCGCCGTCCGCAAGGCTCATACCAAGCACGGTATCGCCGGCTTCGAGCAGCGCCAGATAGACCGCTGCATTGGCTTGCGATCCCGAATGGGGCTGGACGTTCGCGTAGTCGGCCCCGAACAGCGCCTTGACCCGCTCGATGGCCAACACTTCCACCTCATCGACGAACTCGCAGCCGCCGTAGTAGCGCTTACCGGGGTAGCCTTCGGCGTACTTGTTGGTCAGCACGCTGCCCTGAGCCGCGAGCACGCGTGGGGACGTGTAGTTTTCAGATGCGATGAGCTCGATGTGCTCTTCCTGGCGGCGCTCTTCCGCCGCGATGGCCGCACCGACTTCGTCGTCGAACCCGTTGATGGTCATTTTCGCCGAAAACATGGCTTGATCCGCTCATCGATGAAGGCGCGCATTGTAGCCGATGCGCATTGCGCGCCAAATGAAAGGCCGTCATCGCCGCCATGAGCGTGTTGAACGCGTGCGGCCTTTTCGGCTAGCGTTGCCGGCTCGCTCACGGCACCGAACAATCATGGCCCAGTACGTTTACACGATGAACCGCGTTGGCAAGACCGTGCCGGGCGGCCGCAAGATCCTCGAGAACATTTCGCTGTCCTTCTTCCCCGGCGCCAAGATCGGCGTGCTGGGCCTGAACGGCTCGGGAAAGTCGACGCTGCTCAAGATCATGGCGGGCCTCGATCCGCAGATCGAGGGCGAAGCGCGGCCACAAAAGGGGATCAAGGTCGGTTTTCTGCCCCAGGAGCCCCAACTCGATGCGAGCAAGGACGTCCGCGCCAACGTCGAAGAAGGTGTCGCCGAGATCAAGGCGCTGCTCACCGAATACGATGCAATCTCGGCCAAGTTCGCCGAGCCCATGTCTGATGACGAGATGAACACGCTGCTCGAGCGGCAGGGCGAAGTGCAGACCCAGATCGATGCGGTGGACGCCTGGAACCTCGATCGGACACTCGACGTCGCCGCCGATGCCCTGCGCTTACCCCCATGGGATGCGAAGGTCGCCAACCTTTCGGGCGGCGAGAAACGCCGGGTGGCGCTGTGCAAGCTGCTGCTGTCCAAACCCGACATGCTGCTCCTTGATGAACCCACGAACCACCTCGATGCCGATAGCGTCGGCTGGCTCGAGCGCTTTCTCGGCGAGTACCCAGGAACCGTCGTTGCGGTCACCCACGATCGCTACTTCCTCGACAACGTCGCCGGCTGGATCCTCGAACTCGATCGCGGTCGCGGCATCCCCTTCGAGGGCAACTACAGCACCTGGCTCGAAGCCAAGGAAAAGCGCCTTGCCGTAGAACAGAAGGAAGAAGCCTCCCGCCAGCGCGCGATCAAATCGGAGCTCGAGTGGGTGCGTAGTAACCCCAAGGGGCGTCAGGCCAAGAGCAAGGCACGACTCGCGCGCTTCGAAGAACTCAGTTCCAAGGAAGTACAGCAGCGCAATGAGACCGCCGATCTGTACATCCCACCGGGACCACGGCTCGGTGAGAAAGTCATCGACCTCGAATCGGTCAGCAAAGGGTACGGCGATCGCCTGCTCATCGATGGTCTCACCATCAGCATTCCGCGCGGCGCCATCGTCGGCATCATTGGCGGCAACGGCGCCGGCAAGACGACGCTGTTTCGCATGATTACCGGGGCGGAGACCCCTGACAGCGGTACGGTTGTGATTGGCGAGACCGTTCAGCTGTCCTACGTGGATCAGAGTCGCGACGATCTGGACGCGAAGAAGACCGTGTGGGAGGAGATCTCCGGCGGTCAGGACATTCTGCGCATTGGACAGTACGAGATTCCATCGCGCGCTTATCTTGGCCGCTTCAACTTCCGCGGCGGTGATCAGCAAAAGCGCGTTGGCGATCTGTCGGGCGGCGAGCGCAACCGACTGCACCTGGCGAAGGTGCTCAAGCAAGGCGCGAACGTGCTGCTGCTGGACGAACCAACGAACGATCTCGATGTAGAAACGCTGCGCGCGCTGGAAGAAGCGATGCTCAACTTTCCCGGCACCGTACTGGTCATCTCACACGATCGCTGGTTCCTCGATCGCGTTGCCACGCACATGCTGGCATTCGAAGACGACAGTCACGTGGAGTGGTTTGCGGGCAATTTCAGCGACTACGAAGCTGACCGCAAGAAGCGCCTGGGTGAGGATGCGAACGAACCACACCGGATCCGCTACAAGCGGCTCAACTGACCTTCGATTCGGTGCGCACGGTGACTTCGCGAATGAGCGCACGCGTGTGCAGTACCGTAAGCAGCTCATTGACAAGCGATATGCCGCGCGCTGCGATTTCCGCAGCGGTGTCGGTAGCGGTGTCGCCGCCAAACGCAGCGACGAAGCGCTTCACCTCACCGGCTGCGAGCCAGCCCGCGAAGTCCGCGTACTCGATCAGTCGTTCCACGGTGTAGCCGCGCTCGACGGTGAATCCGGCGCTGCGCAGCTTGCCCCATAATTCGACGATGGCAACGTCGCGGAAGTCGAGCGAGGCGCTGGCGCCCTTGCCGCGAATCGTCACAATCCCGCGCTCGTGCAGCGCTTCGACTTCGCTGGCCGTTATTCCCGAACTCTCGATGACGTCAGCCACCGCTCGATCGCGCCCGGGCGAAATGCCATCGACGATTGCAGGTAGCAGGTGCTCGAGGCCGGCCAGCGGTTCACTGGCCAGAATCGTCTGATATGCGTCTGTGTCGAGCAGGCCCTTGATCACTGACAAAGGCAGAAACCGCTCTTCCTTCAGTTTGCGGATAGCCAGCAGCCGACGCACATGCTCTTCGTCATAGTGAGCCACGTTGCGCTTGGGCCGGGCCGGCTCCGGCAGCATGCCCTCGCGCAGGTAGAACCGAATCGCCTCCCGACCGACGCCGGTGCGCGATTCGAGTTCCTTCATCTTCAATGCGACGACCCCTTTCAGGCGCGGTGCAGCACCACCGGCAGATCCGTATAACCCTTCACGAAGTTGGAGCAGACGCGCACCGGCTCGCCAACGAGTTCAATGTTGCTGAATCGCTTCATGATCTCTTCCCAGAGAATGCGCAGCTGCATCTCAGCCAAGCGATTGCCCATGCAGCGATGGATACCGAATCCGAACGACAGATGGTGGCGCGCCTTGGCCCGGTCGATCAGAAACTCATCGGGTCGGTCGATGGCGTCGCTGTCGCGATTGCCTGACACGTACCACATCACGACCTTGTCGCCCTTCTTGATCTTCTTGCCACCGAGTTCCGTGTCCATGAGCGCAATTCGGCGCATGTGTGCAAGCGGCGTCTGATAGCGAATGATCTCCGACACCATGTTTGGAATCAGCTTCAGATCCTTGCGTAGCTTGTCGTACTCCTTGGGATTCTGGTTCAGAAACACCACGCCGCCTGAGATCGAATTGCGCGTCGTGTCGTTGCCGCCAACGATGAGCAGAATCAGGTTCCCGAGGTACTCCATCGGCTGCATGTTCTTGGTCGACTCGCCGTGTGCGAGCATCGAGACGAGGTCCATGTCACCGCTCGGTGGCTTGTTGACGCGTTCGTTCCACAACCGAGTGAAGTACTCAAGGCACTCGAGCAAATGCGCCTTGCGCTCATCGTCGGTGATGCCCATCGCTTCGATGTTGGCGGTCGCCATGTCGGACCAGAACGTGAGCTTGCGCCTGTCTTCGAACGGGAAGTCGAACAGCGTTGCGAGCATTTGTGTCGTCAGCTCGATCGAAACTTTGTCGACCCAGTTGAAGCGCTCTCCGATCGGCAGCGAATCGAGAATCGTCTGCACGCGCGTGCGGATGGTGCCTTCGAGCTTGGCGAGGTTCATCGGCGCGACGACGGGCTGAGCCACCTTGCGCTGCTCATCGTGCTTGGGCTGGTCCATTGCGATGAACATCGGCAGCGGAAACTCTTCGTCCTGATCGTCGATGACGATGTTCGGCTCGGACGAGAAGATCTCGTGGTGCGTATCGACATACATGATGTCGTCGAACTTGGTGACCGACCAGAAGCGGCCGAACAGTTCGTTCTCCGTGAAATGAACCGGGTCTTCGTCGCGCAGGCGCTTGAAGAACGGGCCCCAGGCATCCTGCTCGAGCAGTCGCGGATCGCTCACATCGAGGGCGGCGAGTGGGATCTTGTAAGGATCGGGTATCGGATTGCTGAAGGGTTGTTGTTTGGCTTCGCTCATGGGCTCCTCCTCGGAACGCTCACATCTGAAACTGAGGCAAGCGGACGATCAGTCCGTCGAGTGCATCGGTGACTTTGATCTGGCACGACAGCCGCGAGGTCTCCTGCCGCTCGGGCGCGAGGTCGAGCATCGTGGCCTCTTGCCCCGCAGGTCGCCCCACTTTATCGATCCAGGCGCCGTCGACGAACACATGACAGGTGGCGCAGGAGCACTCACCACCGCAATCGGCATCGATGCCGGGCACGAGGTTGTCGATCGCCGCGTTCATGACCGAGCGGCCGCTGTCCGCGTCGATGACGTGTTCGGTGCCGTTGTGCTCGATGAAGGTAATTTGGGGCATGGGGCGTTCGTCCAGCTGACAGGAGCAGGCATCCTACTGGAGGGCGTTTTGCGTAGCAACACTACGTAATTCTTACAAACCGGGCGGCGCGCCACCCGCGCACGGAATTGACGAGAAAGATCTCGGAGCAGTCGGGTAGTTCGCTCACCGGCAGCGGCGCCTCGCGAATTTCGCCCCGGCGCAGCAGATGGTCCCGCAACGTACCCGGCAAGAGACCTGCGGATACCGGCGGCGTCGACAACTCGCCATTGCGGCGCACGACGATATTGGAACTGCTGGCCTCGGTGACCTCGCCGGCTTCGTTCCAGAGCAACACATCATCGGCATCGCCGCGCGCAGCGAACGCCCCCTCATACACCTGCCGTCGACTGGTCTTGTGGCGCAGGAACTCATTGCTCGCCCGCACCGGTGCAGGGGCCAGGACGACAATGAGGCGCGCACCGTTGACCGCAATCGGCGCCGTTTCGATGGCCACCTCACCGCGGCGCGACAGCAACAGGCGCACCTTGTGGACGCCGTCGAGGTCGGTGCTCGCGGCGTCGAGTTGCGCTGCAATCGAAGCGGTGTCGCAGACAAATCCGAAATGCGCGGCGGAAGCTGCGAGCCGGGCAAGGTGCGCATCGAGCAGGGTGAAACCGGCTTCGCTGTCATAGCGGAGGGATTCGAGGAGATCGAAGTCGGTCTCCACCTCAGTGCGCCGCAAATGCCGCGTCGATGGCTTCGTTCAAGGTCGCGACCGCATACACCTTCATGCCCGCAATGTCCGGCCGCGGTCGGTTCGCCTTGGGCACAATGGCAACTGTGAAGCCGTGCTTGGCCGCCTCGCGCATGCGTTCCTGGCCGTTGGCTACGGGCCGCACTTCACCCGTGAGACCAATCTCCCCGAACACGATCAGCTCACGCGCGAGGGTGCGGGCGCGAAAACTCGACAGCACCGCAAGGATCAACGCGAGATCCGCAGCGGTCTCACTGATGCGGACGCCGCCAACGACGTTGGCGAAGACATCCTGATCGCCGAGCGCAATCCCGCCATGGCGATGCAGCACCGCCAAGTGCATGGCGAGCCGTTGGGTATCCAGGCCCACCGCCACGCGGCGCGCGTATCCGCTCTGCACGTGATCAACCAAGGCCTGGATCTCGACCAGAATCGGCCGTGTGCCCTCCCAGGACACCGTGACCACGCTGCCGGGTGACGCTTGCGCGCCGCGTTCGAGGAAGATGGCCGATGGATTGGCCACTTCCTTCATGCCGCGATCCGTCATCGCGAACACCCCCAGTTCGTTGACCGCACCGAACCGGTTTTTCACGCCGCGCAGGGTCCGGTAGCGGGAGCCGACGGGGCTGTCGAGCATGACGAAGCAATCGATCATGTGTTCGAGCACTTTCGGGCCTGCGAGATTGCCTTCCTTGGTCACGTGGCCAACCAACACGAAGATCGTGCCGCGTTGTTTGGCGAGGCGAGTGAAGAACCCGGCCGTTTCACGCACCTGCGTGACGCTGCCCGGTAGGCTCTCGACACCGGCCATCTGCATGACTTGAATGGAGTCGACTACGACGAGCGCGGGATTGTCGCGTTCGATGATGGCGGCGATTTCTTCCGCACGCGATTCCGTCGCAACAAACAGCCCGTCCAGCGGCAGGCCCAGTCGACGCGCTCGCATGGCGAGCTGTTCGAGCGACTCTTCACCAGAGACATACAGCACCGGTAGACGCGTGGCGAGCGCGGTCGACACCTGCAACAGCAACGTGCTCTTGCCAGCGCCCGGATCACCGCCGATCAGAATTACCGAGCCCGGCACAAAGCCGCCGCCGAGCACTCGGTCGAGTTCCGCGAATCCCGAAACAACGCGCGTGGTCTCGCCACCATCGACATCGGCCAGCCGTTTAACATCGGCGTGGGCGCCGGCATAACCGACAGCGCGATCGCTCCGCTTGGCTGATCCCAGATTGATGCGCGACAGCGTGTTCCACACGCCGCACGAAGCACACTGCCCCTGCCACTGCATGTGCTCTTCGCCGCACTCGTTGCAGACGTACGCGGTCTTCGGCTTGGCCATCAGTGCCGATAGTCCGAGTAGTCGTTGGGCGTGAAGTTCTCGAACTTGGTGAGGTTGCCGATGAACGCCAGCCGAACCATGCCAATCGGGCCGTTGCGCTGTTTGCCGATGATGATCTCGGCTGTGCCCTTGTCCGGTGATTCCGGGTTGTACACATCGTCGCGATAGATGAAGAGAATGAGGTCTGCATCCTGTTCAATTGCGCCCGACTCACGTAAGTCAGACATCAACGGCCGCTTGTTGGGTCTGCTCTCGAGGCCTCGATTCAACTGCGACAGCGCCACCATCGGGCAGCGCATTTCCTTGGCAATGGCTTTGAGCGAGCGGGAAATCTCCGAGATCTCTCCCGTGCGATTGTCGGCCTTCTCGTTGGAGCGCATGAGCTGCAGGTAGTCGACCACAATCATGCGCAGCCCGCCGGCGTTACGCGAGACCCGGCGCGCGCGCGTACGCATGTCGTTGGGTGTGAGCGCGGGCGTGTCGTCGATGAACAACTTCTTGTCCTTCAACTGACTGACGGCCGAGGTGAAGCGCGGCCAATCGTCTTCATGCATGTCGCCCGTGCGCATGCGCGTTTGATCGATGCGGCCGAGCGAAGACAGCATTCGAGTCACCAGTTGGTCAGCGGGCATCTCCATCGAGAACACGAGAATCGCGCCATCCCCAGGCGTCATCAATGCGTGCTCGACCAGGTTCATCGCGAGACTCGACTTACCCATCGAGGGTCGACCGGCGACGATGACGAGATCGGATTGCTGCAGGCCCGCAGTCTTGCGGTCGAGATCGTCGAACCCGGTCGGCAACCCGGTAATCGGACTTCGGGTGGCGAACAGTCGCTCGATGCGTTCCACTGCACGCGTCAACAGTGGCGCCACCGCCTCGGGACCACCGTCGCGCAGTCGACCTTCGTGGATGCGGAACACTTCGGACTCGGCCATGTCGAGCAATTCGCTGCTCGGTCGACCCTGGGTCTGAAACGCCGACTCGGCAATCTTGTTGGCGGCGCTGATCAGCTGGCGAAGGGTCGAGCGCTCGCGCACGATGGACGCATAAGCCACCACGTTGCTGGCGCCCGGCGTGCTCTCGGCAAGCTCAGCCAGATAGGCAATGCCGCCCGCCTTGTCGAGCAGTCCGCGCGATGTGAGCGCTTCCGACAGGGTCACCACGTCGAGGGGTTCGTTGCTGTTGGCGAGCGCCGCCAGCGCCTCGAAGATGATCTGATGCTGAGTGCGGTAGAAGTCCTTGGCCGCAATGATGTCGGCAACGCTGAACCAGGCGTCGTTGTTGAGCATGAGGCCGCCCAGCACGGCCTGTTCCGCTTCCACCGAATGGGGCGGCACCTTCAAGGCCGCGGTCGCCGAGACAGCGGTACGGGGTCGATCGGGGTCTGCGACAGGGTCCGACATCGTGCAGCGGGTCTTCTGGCCGGGAGGCTGGGCGAGCAAGACTTTGCGATTGCCCGTTTCGAGTCAAGGAGAGATTTCCCAAGGGTCGCGAAAGCCGTCATCATGAGCGCCTGCACAACGGAATTCAGGCCGCCAGCCCAGCAAATACGGGGTCTTGATCAAAAAATGCGGCACTGCACAAAAAAAGTTCTTGACCCGGAATCGACCCGTGGGTAAAGTGCTCACCGTTGTTGTTGCAACGCACAATTTATCAGGAGACATCAATGAGTGCTGTAACCCGTGCCCAGGAATTTCTGACCGACGCCAATGACCTGACCGCGAAGTCCGTTGGCAAGCAGTTCGACATTCAGCGTGAAGTGGTCGATGGCGTGCTCAAGGCCAACCGCGAGCGCCTCGAAGCCTTCAAAAGCGTCAAAGGCCTCGGTGACATCGTGTCGATCGAACGCAAGTACTACGCTGCGATCACGGAAGAGATCACAGGTTCGGTGCGCGCCCAGGGCGAGCTGACCCGCGAGAACTTCGAAGTGCTGCGTGGCATGGCCCGCCGCCTGCTCGGCCGCGATGCGGTCTCCAAGGCCCAGCGTGCCGTGAACGAAGCTGCGACCACCGGCGCCAACGCCGCCTCTGACGTCGCTGCTGCGGTTCGTAATGCCTAAGGCATCCGTTGTGATCTAAGTCACCTTAGATCGAACGAAAAAGGGTCGGCGCTCGCCGACCCTTTTTTTTGCGCCGCGTTCAACGCCGCGCCAACCGAGCAATTGACCTACTCCGGTACCACCGTCACTTTCACCGCGACTGTCAGATCGCTGTGCAGTTGCAGGTCGATCGAGTACTCACCCACGACGCGAATGACGCCTTCGGGCATGCGCACTTCGCTCTTGGCGACTTCTGCGCCCTGGGCGGTGATCGCATCGGCAATGTCGGCGGTGCCGACCGAGCCGTACAGTTTGCCCTCATCCCCAGCCTTGGCGACGATGGTGACCGCGACATCAGAAAGCTTTGCCGCGCGTGCTTGCGCCACGCCGAGCCGTTCGTTGGCCACCGCCTCGAGTTCCGCTCGGCGGGCTTCGAAGACGGCCCGGTTGTCGTTGGTAGCACGCACTGCTTTTCCTTTTGGAATCAGGAAATTACGTGCAAAGCCAGCCTTGACGGCAACCTCTTCGCCAAGGTCACCCAGATTGCGAATTCGCTCCAACAGAATCACGTTCATAACTGTCTACTCCCCGATCAGTGGTGCTGGTCGGTGTACGGCAATAGCGCGAGGTAGCGCGCCCGCTTGACCGCCAGCGCGAGCTGCCGCTGATACTTCGCGCTCGTGCCAGTGATGCGGCTGGGCACGATCTTGCCGGTCTCGGTGATGTACTGCTTGAGCAAATCGAGATCCTTGTAGTCGATCTCTTTGATGCCCTCTGCCGTGAACCGACAGTACTTCTTACGACGATAGTGACGGGCCATGCTCAGTTCTCCTCGCCGTTGCTGCTGTCGGCCTGTTCGCGACGCGCGGCCAGCTCTTCTTCACGGCGCCGGTCACGCTCACGATCCTTCTCCTGATCGCGCAGCTCTTCCTGGTAAATCATCGACTGTTCGGTCTCTGCTGCATCCCGCTTGATGATCAGATTGCGCAGCACCGCATCGTTGAATCGGAACGCACTGGTGAGTTCTTCGAGGGTTTCGGCATTCACCTCGATGTTCATCAGCACATAGTGGGCTTTGTGGATCTTGTTGACCGGAAAGGTCAATTGACGACGGCCCCAGTCTTCCATCCGGTGGACCGCGCCTTTACCGCGCTCGATGAGCGCCTTGTAGCGTTCGATCATCCCCGGCACCTGATCACTTTGATCCGGGTGCACGAGAAAGACGACTTCGTAATGTCGCATCGCAATGCCTCCTTTCGGCGTAATCGCTTCCGCGCATTGGCGTGAAGCAAGGAAGGGGCGCGCATTCTACGGGCGCTGCCTGGTCGACGCAACGACGGCTTATCGACTGCGCGCGCGCTGGCGCACGACCTCGAACAACATGATGCCGGTGGCAACGGAGACGTTCAGGCTCGATACGGTGCCGGCCATGGGCAGACTCGCCAGTTCATCGCACAGGTCCCGGGTCAGCGCCCGCATCCCCTTGCCTTCGCCACCGAGCACCAGCGCCACCGGCTTCGTGTAGTCGACGGCGCTCCAAGCTGCCGCCGCATCCGCCGCGGTGCCAATGACCCAGACCCCGGCGGACTTCAGCCACGCAAGGCGTCGCGCAAGGTTCGTCACCTCCACAATGAAGAGGGATTCGGCCGCGCCGCTGGCGGTCTTGCGCGCGACCTCAGAAACCGGCGCGCTGCGCCGCTTCGGGATCAGCACGGCGCCGACG
>JBGSQB010000180.1:0-66475 GCA_041738285.1 Pseudomonadales bacterium
GGCGTTGTTGTTGCGGCAAGCGAGTTCGATTTGGAGAGGAACCTCCGCATCTTGGAAGCGTTCTGAAGTGCACAAAACTGTCGGGTTCAAAGGGCTGCGCCAATCAAGCGCGAGTAGGGTTGGTGGCGCGCCGCCTAACCCGTCGTTGCAGCGGACCCACCAGGGCGTCATCAAACTTGCGTGCGCAAGTTTGCCGCCGCCCTGCCGGGCCGCTGAACTCAATCGTTAGGCGGCACAGCAGTGTCCTGAACGACGCCGAGCGACTTCGAAGGAGGGGCACGAAACTCTATGACGATTGATCACGACACCGCGAGGAAGCTAGCCGCCGCCTATACGGCAGCTTGGAATTCCAGATCACCGGAAGCCGTTGCATCGTTCTATGCGCAAGATGGCCGCATCGTCATCAACCGAGGCGATCCGTGGATTGGTCAGAAGGGAGTCGCGGACATGGCGGCTGGCTTCTTCGCGGATGTTCCCGACCTCAAACTTGTGTGCGACGCCGTGCGATGTGCGGGGAACCACGTCGCATACTTTTGGACGTTTGCGGGTACTCATGCCTTGACCGGCAACTCACTGCGCGTCGTTGGCTGGGAGGAGTGGGATCTTGGTCCCGACGAGAAGATTGCGGCATCGCGCGGCTTGTTCGATGCGGAGGACTATGAGCGTCAGACGCACTCGCATTAGCCTAGCTGGGACGGTGGTGCCGCCTAACCAGGCGATGGAGTTGACGCCAAGGGCTGTCATCAAACTTGCGTGCGCAAGTTTGCCGCCAGCCCTCGTCGCAACTCATCGCCGACGTTAGGCCGCATTAGGTGTAGCCCGGGGCTTCATCTTGCGCTGTGCATACGACGTGCATACAATAGCCAATGCGCTTCGTATGGGACACATCGAAGGCCCGTGAGAACCTGCGACGACATGGTGTCGACTTTGCCGATGCCGCAGTCGCTCTGGAGGACGAGAACGCCCTCACGATCGAGGACGCCGATCATGACGAACCCCGATTCAAGACGCTCTGCATAGGCCCTGAGCTTAATGTTCTCCTTGTCGTCCACGCCCTAAGACAGCGTGACACCATCAGAATCATCAGCGCCGCAGAGCGAATCGCAAACAAACCCAGCAGTACTACCAGGGGCTAACCAATGGCTGACGACTTTAGTAAAGGCAAGCGAGGCGCCGTGGCCCGTTCCGACTCCGCCAAGGTCCGGATCACGATTCGGCTCGATGCCGAGATCATTGATCACTTCAAACACGTCGTGCATGAGGCTGGTGGCGGCAATTACCAGACACTATTGAACGACGCACTGCTTGCACACATCCGCGGCACCGATCAGGCGCTGGAGAAGCGTCTCAGGCGTATCATTCGCGAAGAAATGAAGAAGGCAGGATAGGTGCGTTTCGCGACATGCGATTCGCGGCGGGAGACGAAGCAGAGCTCGTCACGACGCTGCGGACAGAGGGCGCACTGAAGGTCTCCCTAGTCGCAGAACTCAATGGCACCGTGATCGGACAGATCGCGTTCTCGCCAGCCCGTCCAGCAGATGGGTCTAAGGCTTGGTACGCGCTGGGTCCAGTGGCGGTTCTACCCGTCCATCAGGGTCAAGGCATCGGTTCGAGGCTCGTAAGAGAGGGTCTTCGTACCATCTCGGCGTTGGGTGCGATGGGCTGCATTCTCACCGGCAACCCTGCCTACTACACCCGCTTCGGTTTCAGTCTCTCGCCAGGTAACACGCCACCTTCTGAGCCACCCGAGTATCTCATGTTCAAGGTACTTGGCACGCAAGTACCCAAAGGTCCAATCTACTTCCATGAGGCATTCAAAAGTGCGGCCTAACAATTCGGTGAAGCGGACCCAACAGGGCGTCATCAAACTTGCGTGCGCAAGTTTGCCGCCGCCCTGTCGGGCCGCTTACCTCCACCGTTAGGCGGCGCGAACCGGCATTGGAGTTACTCAAATGATCAAGACGCAGGGCCTTACTCACATCCACCTGGTGGTCCGAGATCTCGAGCGCTCGTTGAAGTTCTACGAGGACGTGTTTGGGATGAAGGAACGATTTCGAGACGGTCCGAAGATGGCTTTTCTCAACACCCCGGGCAGCAGGGATTTGATCACGCTCAACGAAGACCCAATCGAAGCAGAAAAGGCCGGCAGGAGTGGGGGCATCGCTCACTTCGGCTTCCGCCTTGCGAGTCCAGCCGACCTGGATGCGGCAATCCGGGAAGTGCAAGGCGCGGGCGGAAAGTTTATCCGACGCGGGGAGCACAACCCCGGCGCACCCTACGCCTATGTTGAGGATCCTGATGGCTACGTCATCGAGTTGTAGGGGTCAGTGCAGCGTGCCGCCTAACAATCGCGTGCAGCTGACCCACCAAACTCGCATCAAATTTGCGTGCGCTAATTTGCCGCCAGTTTGCCGGGCAGCTGACGCGAGACGTTAGGCGGCACGATATGCGCTCCACCGTGCCAGCCGTTCGAATCGATGACTTCGAAACTGCCGACACCGAGTCGCTGGTGCGAATGTGGCGCGAGAGCTTCGAGTACGGCGTCGGAATCGTCGATCCAAATCCCCTTGAAGGGCAAGCTACTTACTTCCGCAACGAAGTGCTACCGCACTATCGCGTCCGGATTGCTAGATCTGGGCGAGAGATGGTTGGATTCATCGCTTCCAACGACGAGTCCGTAGCGCAACTCCACGTTAGGGTTAGCAACATCCGCCAAGGCATCGGCACGTCGCTTCTAGACTTGGCGAAGGCTGAATCCTCGGGCAGCCTGTGGCTCTTCACATTTGCCAAGAACACCCGAGCGTGCGCCTTCTACGAGAGCCAAGGCTTTAGTGTCGCCCAAAGGAGCTTCGAACCAACCTGGCAACTTGACGACGTCAAGTACGTCTGGACGCGTTGCGATAGTGCCGCCTAACCTCTCGTTGCAGCGGACCCAACAGGGCGTCATCAAACTTGCATTCGCAAGTTTGACGCCGCCCTGTCGGGCCGCTCAACTCAATCGTTAGGCCGCACGGGCCGTCGTCATCGCCTTAGCGATTTCCTTGGTGGTCGCTCCCAGGGCCAGAAGCGCTTTAACGAGAAGATCAATGCTCACCGAGGGGTCACCAGCCTCCATCTTCGCCACACGAGACTGGCTCGAGTTCATCAATTCGGCGAGCGCATCTTGCGTCACCCCTTCCTTCTCACGCAGTCGCTTCAGGCGTTCGCTCAATGCCAGCTTCAGCTCAACGTAGGCTACTTCCTCATCGGTAAGGCCTAGGAACTCCTGCGCGTCTCCGACCTTCCAGCCCTTGCGTTCCAAACGCTGCCGTTTAGCCTGTTTCATCGTCATAGTTCCTCAATCTTCGGGCACACGTGGCAATCACAGCCTTCGGTGTTTGCGCCGTCTTCTTGGAAAACACTTCTGCAATCACGATGGCATCCGCATCGATTCGGTACACCACTCGCCACGTGCGGCCCTCGTCATTTATCCTCAGCTCGTGGCAACTACGACCAATCGACGGCATTGGCCGCGAATGGGGCATCCCGATCAGGTCACCCCGCTGAAGTCGGCGCAGCAGGTAACCGGCTTCGACCCTGGCAGCCGCTGACAGCGGAGGGGTCTTGATCTCCCCATGCAGCCAGACGAGGGGCTTGTCGGTCGGGCTAATCAAGAGACTCTATGTCATATCCGACATATATGCAATTGCGGCCTAACACGTCGTTGCAGCGGACCCACCAGGGCGTCATCAAACTTGCATGCGCAAGTTTGCCGCCGCCCTGCTGGGCCGCTTACCTCAAACGTTAGTCGTCACACCAACGCCCATGTCCCAGACGCAGCCCTACGTGCTTTACCTGCTCATCGTTGCCTGCGAGATAGGCTTCTGGTTGGTTCTGGTGATTGGCTTGGCTGTTCGCTACCTGTTGGGGCGAGATGTTGCCAGTCGATGGCTACTCCGGTCCTTGCCTCTCATTGACCTTCTGTTGTTGGTCTTCACGGCCTGGGACCTCTCCAACGGTACGCGAGCGGTGTTCGCTCACGGACTGGCCGCCGTTTATGTGGGCTTCACGATCACCTTCGGTTCAGTCGCAATCCAATGGGCTGATGCGCACTTCGCTCATCACTTCGCGGGTAGGCCCGCACCGGAGCAGGCACCAAAGGGATGGGCAGCGGTGCGCCTGGACCTTGAACTGTGGTTGCGGTGCATCACGGCTTGGATCGTGGCGCTTGCGTTGATTGAGGCACTGACGGCATACGTTGGTAACGAAGCGATCACACAGCCGCTCCGTGCCTGGTACAGGTATGGTCTCGGCAGTGTCTTGTTCTGGTTTATCTTCGGCCCCGCATGGAGCCTGGTGTTCTTTCGCCGTGAGGCCCGCGGTGACGTCTAGGTTCAACTTTGAAGTGCAACAACCTGCGCCTAACATCCGCATGCAGTTGACCCACCAAAGCGTCATCCATTTTGCATGCGCAAAATGGCCGCCACTTTTGGCGGGCAACTGATGCTTGGCGTTAGCTGGCAATGCAAATTCATCACTAATCTCAAGAGAGCTGAAATGCGGCATTTGAATCTGATCGTGGCAGTTGTCGTTTTGCTAGTATGTTACGGCCCAGTTCGAGCACAGGAAACCGAAGCTCCACGCCTGGAGCAGGCGACGATTTCTGTCGATCAGAAGCAATCCAGCATCGACATCAAAAACTATACCCTCATCACTGATAACGCCAAGAGAGACCGTCCGGCCGCGTCTGAAATTATGCGAGTCAAAGCCGAGTGGCCGCGTGCAATGCAGACAAAGGACAAAGCGTTGTTTGAGTCAATTCTGGCTCGCTCCTTTACATTTCGCGCAGAAGACGAGTGGTATGAGCGAGACGCCTATATCCGTGATCGCGTCGGAAGCGAAGAGACTGTTGAGACGGTGCGGTACGAGAACTTGGTGCTTCAGCTTTTTGGCGAGGTCGCAGTCCTGACCTACCGCAACATTGTTTCTGGCGTTGATGGCGCCACCGGGCTTCCAGAAATCTGGCACTACAGCTGGGCGGACGTCTTTCTTCTTGAAGACGAAAGATGGAAGATTGGCGGAAGCCACCTTATCAGTGAGCGGTCGGAAACTACCCGCTGAGCCAGCTAACAACTCGCTCAAGCTCACGCCAAACCGAGCGCGATCGACTTATGAATAGTCTGGTACGGTCTAAACTCACCACAATGAACACACAGCCTCCAACGCCGGATGGCGCGCGAGAGCGTTTGGCGCAGCTTAGCTCTGTCCGTTATACGGCACTCAACATGTCGCCCCCGACGTCCGCTTTCGACCCGTTGCAGACATTCGCTGGATCGCACGCACGCTTCATTCACGCGTTTGAACGGGAATAACGTCCTTCACCGAATCGGATCTGCTGAATAGTGCGCTTCGGTAAAACCAGACGACCAGGAGAGCCGTAACTGTAAAGGTGATTGAATCGAAGGGCTGCGCATCCGGAAAGATCGGATTGTTCAGTTGGAAGTGCACCAATACTGCAAGAAGCAGACTACCGCGAGACGCATTAAACAGCGCGGTCATGATGATTGACGCAGAAAGTAGCGCTAGGAAGTACGGGAGAAACGACCATCCGCTTTGCGGTGTTCCGGTCAAGACGAAAGCGGGGATATGCCAAACACCCCAAACCACCCCCAAAATCAGACCGGCGTAAATCGGAGCGAACCGCCGCTGCAACAACGGTAATACTACCCCTCGCCAACCAAACTCCTCGACCGGCCCGATGATCATGGCGATCCCAAGCCCGTTGATAATCTGAGCCCAGGTCGAAAACGGAAAGACGTAAGAGCCGAGAGATCCCTTTAGTAACGCGGCTGCTACCATGAGAAACGGTATGCCAAGAAAGATGAATGCATACCATCCCGCATGGCACTTCCACAAAAAGAGCCGTCCAACGAATCGACCCAAACCGTCAACGCCAGCTTCGCGTATGACCAGCAAAAATGCGGCGATACCGGGAGCATACACAGCCACCAGAAACAGCGGATTGGTCATGCTGAGTGGACCGACGACGCCGATGATTGCGTCTGAGAAGAATAGGAAAGCGAGCGCTAAACCCCACGTCAGACCAAACGTGATAGAGAGGAAGGGTATCAGTGTCCTGATGGTCATCGCTTGTTGGTTTTTGGTGGCAATCGAGAGCAAGTATTGCATGAGTCTAAAGGCAGTTCTTGGCCGAGAGAGGACGATGGACGTGAACAGAAAGCGCCGTATAACATCTCGTTGTAGCGGACCCATCAGGGCGTCATCAAACTTGCATGCGCAAGTTTGCAGCCGCCCTGCCGGGCCGCTGAACCACGACGTTAGGCGTCACCAGTAGCACGTTACGAGATTGGAGAGGTGAATGGTCGAGCAAGGAAAGCCTATGATGCGTGAGAAAGGTCAGTCACTTTTGGCTCTTGGCGTAGTGCTGTTCATGTTGGGCCTTTTATCTGGATTCGCCATACAAGCAATGGCCAATCCGCGAATGGGATTAGCCGGACACCTCGAAGGAGTAATGAACGGCACGTTCTTAATGGTGGTGGGCGTAGCTTGGGTTCGCCTCAATCTCAGTGCTCGCCTAGAGTCTGTAACCTATTGGCTGGTCCTTTATGGTACGTATGCGAATTTGTTGTTCGTGCAGATGGCTGCGATCTTCGGAACAAGTAGAACGACTCCAATTGCAGGAGCAGGTTATAAAGGTCTTCCTTGGCAGGAGTCGCTTGTCAGCATCGGGCTTGTTTCGGTCGGTATCACGATGGTTCTAGCTTGTGCTCTTATGATTTGGGGATTCGTACGAAGGGATCATGATGACGCCTAACAAGGCGATGAAGCGGACACTTGACCGCGGCTGTCTTCCGCTTCCGCTTCAGACATCCGCCCTCAAGTGCCGCTTATCGCGGCGTTAGGCACCTGGCGACCACCTATGTCCATACTCCGCCGAATGACGAATGACGAATACGCTGAGTGGCTTGAGGAGTCGATCCCCGCATTCGCTGCAGACAAGGTAGCTTCTGGGCAGTGGCCAGAGGAGTACTCGCTTGAATTGTCGAGAAAGGAGAACGACGACCTGCTCCCACAGGGCCTTGAAACACCAGACAACCACTTTTTCTCAATCCTGGATTCCGAGTCGGCAGTGGTTGGCATGATTTGGTTCGCGGTGCAGACAAAATTCAACTCTCGAATCGCATTCGTGTACGACGTTAGCGTCAGACCAAATCGCCAACGAGAAGGACACGCGATGGGCGCATTCCTCGAATTGGAGAATGAGGCAAGGCGTCTTGGGCTTTCTGGCATCGCACTGCATGTGTTTGGCCATAACGCAGGAGCACGGGCGCTCTACGAGAAGCTGATGTATCAGCCTACAAATATCAGCCTCTTCAAGTCGCTTGAGCAACCAGGCGCCTAACCCTTCGTTGCAGCTGACCCAACAGGGCGTCATCAAACTTGCATGCGCAATTTCGCCGCCGCCCTGCCGGACCGCTGAACTCAACCGCTATTCGGCTGGTCCCTGTCGTAGTTGGCGTCGAACCCTATCGACGTGGTCCTATCGAAGCGACTCGCCGCCAATCAACGGCAATTTCACTAAAGATCCCACTCGCTTCCTCGATAGCAACCCAACTTGAGTAGTCGTGCTCTTCGCTGCAAACGATCGGATCGGGTAGCTTCGCCGTTGCGTGGAATACCACTAGAAAGAGGTCTCGTCCTGGGACGCGGTAGTCGTCCGCTTGATACCACCCGAGTAGCTCACCAACTTGGATCTCTTCGATTCCAGGTAGCTCTTCACAAAGCTCTCGACGGAGCGCATCAACCGGCGACTCCCTTACCTCAATGCGTCCGCCTGGCAGGTCCCATGATGACCCGCGACGCAGCAGCAACACGTCAGATCCCTTGGTCAGCAAGGCCTTCGCGCCAATATGGAAGTCGGCTAGCATCAATCCGATGGTAGCACTGACTGAACAAATCCAGCCAAGGGGCCAGTCCGGAAACCAATGCAAATGCCGCATAACCCTTCGTTGCAGCGGACCCACCGGGGCGTCACCAAACTAGCATGCGCAAGTTTGCGGCCGCCCTGTTGGGCCGCTGAACTCAATCGTTAGGCCGCTTGCCGCTGCGCTCATTGACATACTGATAATGGTATATACAATCCTTTCTTATGTGGGAGATCCTCGAGCATCGTCGCGTCGATAGGCAGCTCGCTCGTCTCCCGAAGGACGTCCTGAAGCGATACGAGAAATGGAAGGATATCGTCCAAACCTCGGGACCAAATGGACTACGTCTAGTTCGAGGTCTCAATGACGAAGCGCTGCGGGGTGAGTGGGTCGGTCACAGGTCATCGCGGTTGAACCAGCAATACCGCGTGATATATCGAATCGAGCGCGATGAGATTCTGGTACTGGTAGTGAGCGTGACAGCACATGACTACAGGCAAAAGTAAGCACCGCGAGTTCCGTAGAGCGGGGAAGCGTATCAACGTCACCGTGGGCGAATCGGTGCGGATCATGCGCGAGTTCCAAGAACTCACGCAGGTCGATCTCGCCGAGCTCACAGGCATCCCTCAATCGACGATCTCCGCAATCGAGCGAGACCGCATCAACCTTGGCGTCGAGCGCGCCAAGGCCCTTGCACGCGCGCTGCGGTGTCATCCCTCGGTCCTCGTTTTTCCCGGTTGGGACGTCAGAAATGAGTCCGCGGCCTAACACGTCGTTGCGGCGGACCCAACAGGGCGTCATCAAACTTGCATGCGCCAGTTTGCCGCCGCCCTGCCGGACAGCTGAACTCAACCGTTAGGTTCCTTCCGCCAATCGCGAGCGTATACTCAGGCCCATGACAAAATCCGCCAAAGACATTGTCGAATCGGCGAAGCGATTACCGCCCGCCGAACGTGCCGTCGTGATTGAGGCACTACTGGACTCCATGGATGCCCCCGATCCCTCGATCGACGCTAAGTGGGTGACCGAAGCAGAGTCTCGGCTTCAGGCGTACGAATCCGGCGAACTGAAGGCCATTGACGCGGACGAGGTGCTGTCCAATCTCCGCAAGTGAAGGTTCGGTTTCTCTCCGTCGCCGCCCGCGAACTCACTGAAGCCAACGACTACTATCACTCCATCTCATCGGATCTCGGTCAGCGGTTTATCTCGGAAAATCAACGCTGCCATTGGCCGCATCAAATCCAATCCTGTAGCTTGGTCTTCCATTGGGGCGAAGTACCGCCGGTGCCGCACGCGACCCGGAGCACTGGCGTGATCGAATCGGAACCTAACCATTCGGTGAAGCGGACCCAACAGGGCGTCATCAAACTTGCATATGCAAGTTTGCCGCCGCCCTGCCGGGCCGCTTACCTCCACCGTTAGGCGGCAACCACGACTGTCGCGGAACTCTCAAGTGAACCAGCTTCACGTGAAAATGCCGATTGTCATCCCGTTAGGATTCGTTCTCGCAATTGTCTCCCTGCGAGCGTTCGATCTGTTTGTACTGAGGGTCGATTGGTGGCCAGATCCAGCGATCGTCTCGAAGACTCTCGGGTTGCTGCTCGTACTCGGGTACCTGCGCGCTCTTCAACATGGCGTCGATAGTGTCGGATTACACACACGCAACGGTGCGTATGCAGTTGGTATCGGTGGCCTGAGCCTGTTGGTGATCTTTGCGTCTCTGTATGCGATCGAGTTCCAGGCACTGCGGGTCGACGGCGAGACTCCACGCGTCGTTCTCGGCGTTGTCGACCCCCGAACCGGTGTGGTGGTCGCCGGCGCGCTATTGGTGTGTTTCGCGGGGCAGATTCTCAACGCGTTCACCGAAGAGTGCATCTTCAGGGGAATTCTCCTGCCTCACTTCATGCGGCGGATGTCGTTCTGGAAAGCGAATCTGGCGCAGGCGTTCTTGTTCGCTGTTGCTCACCTAGTGTGGCCGATGAGCAGCTGGGCACTAGGACGCGCCACGTTGCAGGACGCGTTGTCCGAGGCGGGATTGCTGTTGGTGTTCACGGCGGTCGGCGGCCTGATCTTCGGTTACCTATATTACCGAACGAGCAGCCTCTGGACGCCATTGTTGGCCCATTTGATCGATAACTCGGTTTGGCTCTTCGTTCACATTGAAACGCCGACGCGCTCCAATGCAGAAGCAGACGTTGCGATCTTCGCGCGCGTGGGTTTTTTGTCGTTGGTGCTCATTGCGTGGCTTGTCGCGAAACCTTCGAGAATTCCACCGCTAAGACCGTGGGGAATCGGGCTCACATCTGGCAATGTCGCTCCTGCCGATGGTGGCAGCAGATGATGCGATTACTATTGTACGTCAGGCGCTATTCCGCCTGTGCCGCCTAACCACTGCATGCAGCCGACGCCCCAGCCAGTCATCAAACTTGCATGCGCAAGTTTGCCGCCGCCCTGCTGGGCCGCTCAACTCCACCGTTAGGCGGCCATTCAGTCACCTGCGCAGCGCCAACAGTGCCTGCTTCATTTCTTCCCGCGATACGTTGCGGAGGTGTTCATGAAAGTTCCAAATGTGGCCCTCGATATCCCTCGCCTCGTATCTACGATCGCCCCAGAACATGTCCGCTGGCGCAGACACAATCTCCGCACCATTCGTTCGGGCGCGTACGTAGTGCGCATCAATTCCATCGACGTACACAATCAATGCCTGAGTTGCTCCGCTTAGCTCC
The DNA here is from genome assembly GCA_041738285.1 of Pseudomonadales bacterium. GTDB lineage: Bacteria > Pseudomonadota > Gammaproteobacteria > Pseudomonadales > Azotimanducaceae > SZUA-521. The sequence continues at coordinate 10,652 of JBGSQB010000180.1, forward strand.
TTTGGGCTTCGTATCCCGTGAGCACCTACTTTTCCAACCATGATTCGGCTGTCGAGCACGTTTAGCTCGGTGAGTCCGATGCCGCCGTCGTCGTCGGTGATCCGATCATCGACTCGCTCAGCGAATCCAAACGCCGACTCAAGAAATGCGATCGCGCCAGCTACGTCCTGGTAGGCCAACCTTGCTAAGATCCGAGGTACACCATTGGGCGGGTTGTCCGTCATGGCTTGGTTCCTCCCGTCTTTCTCGGCGAATCAATCCTATCGCATTGGCCGCCTAACACGTCGTTGCAGCGGACCCATCAGGGCCGCTTACCTCCACCGTCATGCGGCTCGTACTGGCGTACCCGCTCAAGCAGCTTAGACTGGATTGCATGGCTGAATCCGTAATCACCAGAGATCCCAACGTTCTTGGAGGCACGCCGGTCTTCAGCGGGACACGCGTCCCAGTGCGTATTTTGCTGGAACACCTTGAGGCCGGCGACTGCATCGACGACTTCTTGGAAAGCTATCCGACGGTGACTCGCGATCAGGCGGTGGACCTGATCGAACTCGCACTCGAGCAGCTCATGAAGCTCGGCGATGGAGCTGCTGCTTGACGAGTCGATTCCGAGACAGCTAGCAACATCCTTCGGGGAGGCCTTCGAGGTATTCACAGTCGCTGAGATGGGCTGGTCAGGTACTGCGAATGGAGCACTTCTAAGATTGGCGAAGGAGCACGACTTCGAGGCATTGATCACGGCGGATCGAGGCATCGCTCACCAGCAGAATCCGAACACGCTACCAATCAAGGTAGTCGTCATGATTGCGCATCGGACACGGCTCCAGGAATTGCAGCCGATGGTCGCCGCGGTGGTCGAGTTGCTTCAGAACCAAACGTCAATCGGTGTCTATCATGTCGCCGTATAACATCTCGTCGCAGCGGACCCAACAGGGCGTCATCAAACTTGCGTGCGCAAGTTTGCCGCCGCCCTGCCGGGCCGCTTACCTCCATCGTTGTACGGCGCTGGTGCTGCCGCGGCGCCCCAAAGTTCGGCCTGTGGCCGATTGCTTGGTTGTCCGGTTATTCAAACAGTAGACTGCAACCGCAATTCAAGGTGCGAGAGGCGAATGAAGGGAAAGAATCCGATCGTCATCCACTACGTCTACGACATGGCCCGCGCAAAGCGCTTCTATTCGAACGCTATTCAAGTCGAGTCGACGTACGAGTCTCCCGGATGGACAACCCTCGGATTCGGTTCAATCGAGTTGGCGCTTCACATTCTCAATCCTCGATCGAAGGATCCTGAGGCACCTCTTCCACACGCCGGTTTGAACCTCGAAGTGGACAACATCGAGGAGATCCAGGTAGATATTGAGCGCCTCGGAGGTCATCTCGTCGAACTCCGCGAGCCACAGGGAGGTGTACCCGTTCGTGTTGCCACTTTCAAAGACTCGGAAGGTAATGGCTTCGAGCTTCGCCAACAGCCAAAGCGTCACCAATAGACGTAACGACCCATCGGTGGGTTGGAGGCGCCGTATAACAAGCGGTTGCAGTGGACCCACTTGGGCGTCACGCAATTTGCTTGCGCAAATTGCGCGCCTCCCGGCGTGGGCCACTGAACCGCGACGTTAGGTGGCGCAGAGCATCGCGATAACCCCGCGCGGTGCCATGAACTTCATCCGATATCAACAGGGGCCAGCCGGTATGATTGGTTCGTCTGCGGCAGGTCTAATGTTCGGCGTCCTAGATCTCACGTGGGGCGCAATCTGTGGTTGCCCATACTTGCCCATGGCCTCTCCGACACTATTGGCCTCGCGCTGATATACCTGGGGCTCGCACCGGGCTTGCAAGTGTGAATCGTAGTCGTGCGCGCCCGGCTAACAATGGCATCCAGCCGACCGCCTTCGGCAGCGATTGATGGCATGCGTTAGGTTGCCAGGCGCGCTGTCGTGGAGTTCGAGTGGGATCCGAAAAAAGCACGCGCGAACGAGCAGAAGCATGGCGTCGCTTTTCAGTAAGCGACCGACGTATTCGCGGACGACCTATCGTCTGCGGTGGAGGATCCGGACCATTCTGTCGGGGAAGCCAGGTTCCTATCTTTGCCAGAACCAGCCGGGACCGACACCTGGTCGTTGGGTTCTCGGAGAGGGGTGATAGAGTCCGAATCATCTCCGCAAGCCGATGACCCGGCAAGAGCGGCAAGCCTATGAAAGCTAAAGACGAACTGAGGCCGGAGTACCCGGCTGACCTCATAAGGAAGGGCGTGCGCGGGAAACACGCTAAACGCTACCGCGAAGGCACAAACATCGTGCTGATCGACCCTGACCTTCACGAGATCTTTCCCGACTCCGCGGCCGTAAATCGTGCGCTACGAGAGTACGTTGCACAGAAAGATCAGCGGGCAACCTAACATTTCGTTGAAGCGGGCCCAACAGGGCGTCATCTCAAGAGCTGGCTGAATGCCTATCTATTTCATTCAAATGTCTGGCGTCCCAGGCTCCGGTAAGTCCTCAATCGCGAGGGGTATTGCCTCGCAACTGACTGCTGTGATCCTAGATCACGACGAAACCAAGAGCGCCATCCTAAGAAGCGGAGTTTCAGAATCGCAAGCCGGTGCTGCCTCATACGAGGTGATCAAAGCTCTGTCCAAACGATTACTTGAACAGGCTACATCTGTCATCGTGGACAGCCCCTGTTTGTACCAAGAGCTTCTCGATCACGGAATGCGTGCGGCGCAGGAATATAATGCACGGTACAAGTACATAGAATGCCAGCTCAACGATCTGAGTGAACTTGATAAAAGACTCCGATCTCGGAAAGCACTAACGAGTCAGATTCTGCATCTAGATCAACAATTCAGCCATGCTGGCGCAGCTAAAAGACGGGCGATGGACCTGATTGTCGAATGGGCTGAACAAGCTAAACGCCCACAACAAGACGCGCTTGTTCTAGACACCGCTCGCCCGATTGCGGATTGCGTTCTTGAAGCTCTCACCTATATAGACACTAACATCGACGAGGAGATCAGAAATGACGCCTAACAAGGCGATGAAGCGGACATGAGTTGGAGGTTGCCATGACGGTCTTGAGCGTCACGCTGCGGGTCGCGATCGGATTGATTGCGGTGCTGAGCGTGTCGTGCGCTTCGGAAGCAACCAAGCGACCTGCTGAAGCGGTAGACAATCGCGTCGTTCCGGTGGACCCGTCGCACTTCATCCCAGAGGCGCTGGTCGGTGAGATCGTGAAGGAGCAGCGGGCCTTGGCGGACGGCACGACCGCGTGGTGCTATGTGATCCGGACTTACTCCGAGCCGCACGAACATGCGATGGGGCCATGGTCGCCAAAGACGATCACCGACGGCAAGGAAGCTGGCGGAATCTGGATCCGCGACGGTCAGGTCTATGACTTGGATGGCCCCTTCATCAGGAACATGGCCAAGTTCTATGGCGATCCCGAATGGAAGCTTTACCGCGACGATGGCACGGTGCGCGTAACCGACACCAAGGAAGCCTTCGAGGCCGCCGCTCGACCCGATGTCGATCCAAAGTTCAACAACTACGTCGTGGAAGGCAGGCCGGAATGGGTGGACCGAAAGCTGAATGAATATGTGATTCCCGTGCAACCCGTCTATCAAGAAAAGCCGACCGGCTTCGGACGCCCGCAGGGCGGTCTCGCGCGCGGGGTTCGCCCCGACGGCCCGCCTCCGACTGGTGACGCAGGCGACCCCAACGGCCGTGGAGCAGGCCAAGTGGTGTTGGCGATCGCGTTCAATGGCGTAAAGTTCGACCCCCCGGCACCTCTCGATGCCATCCTCCGAGCCCACACTCTCGCGCCCTTCGATCATGCGGGTGGGCACCTGAATCCGCACGAGGGCTACCACTATCACGCGGCCACCGGCAGAACTAAGGAGATCGCGCAGTCCGACGGCCATGCACCGATGATCGGCTACGCTCTCGACGGATTTGGCCTGTATGCCGAGCTTGACGCGAAGGGGCAGCCGACGACCGATCTGGACGAATGCCTTGGCCACCTCGACGCGGTGCGCGCATATCACTATCACGCCGGCGCTCCAGGAAGTAACCGGATCATCGGCTGCTTCCGTGGCAAACCGGGGACGATCGCCGAGGCACCGTGAGCGGCGCCATCTCTTTTTGGTGTGATGCAGGATCATGGTCCGCCTAACAACAGCATGCTACGGACGGCCCTACGCGCTGCCGCTGATGCTAGGCGTCATGCGGCACAGAGTTGCCGCCCCCGGCAATGACTTCCACGACCACCGCCTGATATGACGCTGACGATCTACGGCTCCCACAGATCACGAACGATGCGCGTTCTCTGGGCCGCTGAAGAACTCGGAATCAAGTACACGCACATACCCTACGAGTTCAATGATCCACGTCTGAAGTCTGCGGAGTTCATGCTTCTAAATCCCTCAGGCCTCATTCCTACAATCGTCGATGACGGATACGCTGTCTCAGAGTCGCTCGCAATCAATCTCTATCTCGCAAAGAAGTATGGGCATCGCTCCGACCCTGCACTATACGCAGTCACGGCAACTGAGGAGGCGAGCATCTGGCAATGGACGCTCTGGGCACAGGGTCACCTTGAACCCTGGGTACAGAAGGATCTACTGTTGGCCGATCTAGTTCGAGCAATAGGCCGCACTGGCGAAGGTATGATCAAGCGATCACTTGCCACACTCGACAGAGTCCTCGAACGCAACCAGTGGCTCATCGCCTCCCGATTTACCATCGCCGATCTAAATGTAGCTGCAGTGCTCTCGCCGTCACGCGCTGCCACCCTCGACCTCGCTGACTTCCCCAACGTTTCGGCTTGGCTAGTACGGTGCTATTCACGGCCAGCGGCCGTAGCAGTCCGCGCTGGGCTTGCAGGCTAGCTCGTGCCGCACAACCATTCGTTGCCGCGGACCCACCAGGGCGTCATCAAACTTGCATGCGCAAGTTTGCCGCCGCCCTGCCGGGCCGCTTAGCTCAAACGTTAGACATCACAAGCCGCCTCAGCCGTAGATCATCCTATGAACCCATCCTCCACGCCTCTTCCGTTCGTTCCCCACGAGTTCAAGGTGCCCCTCACCTTGGAGACAGATGAGTTTCGGCTGCGCATGCTAACGGTCAACGACGTCGTGAAGGACTACGACGCAGTGATGTCGAGCGTGGAGCACTGCAAAACGATCTGGCCCAGCCTTGGATGGCCGGAAGGACTTACCCTTGAGCAGAATCTCATTGACCTTGGCTGGCATCAGAAAGAGTTCCAGATTCGAAGCTCCTTTGCCTACACCGTTGTCGATCTGGCTGAGTCGATGGTCCTGGGTTGCGTTTACATCGAACCTACAAAGCGACGCGGCTACGACGCTGTAGTCTATCTTTGGGCTCGTCAGAGCAAACTGGCCAGTGGTCTGGAAGACCGCCTTCACCAAACCGTACGCAATTGGTTGCGTTCCGCCTGGCCATTCGAGTCGCCCGCCTTTCCGGGCCGTGAAATTGCCTGGGACGCATGGCGGGCTATCGACATGGAGCGGCGGTAGGCCACAGAGTGATGTCTAGCCCCTCGCTCAAGCGGAGCGCCAACGGCAGGCCCAACGGGCCGTCGTCATCGCCTTAGCGATTTCCTTGGTGGTCGCTCCTTACTGAAGTCGTTAGCCATTGGTTGGTCTGCGTTTGCACAGTCGCATCCGTGCCTCGTTGCGTTCCCTGCGGGCTTCAGACCAGGAATTCGTACTCATCACGCCGGGCGGAAGCCTGCTTCGTGCCAAGTAGACTGCCGCACGGAGCTCATCACCCTCGCCGCACAGAAGCGTGCCAAGGCAGCTCAGAACTCAGCGTTCTGCCCGCTAAAGCCACAGCTACTGCCATACTTAACCCAGTGAGCGTTCCTCCACCAAGTCATTTCGTCCGTCCGTCGTTCGGAGAGGCGCCGCATAACAATCAAATTGCGCGCCTCCCGGCGTGGCCACTGAACCGCGGCGCTATGTTTTTGGGATAAATTTCTCGTGACCGATGACACCAAAACAGCAACAAGTCCTGCCATGGTCATCGGCATCTTCGTGGCTCTGGCGATAATTTTCTACTTTGCTGGGCTTTGGCTGATTTTCCGACTCGGTAGTGCAACGCCATTAATGCTGTCTGTCGGGTCGGCTGCGGTAGTAACTTGCTTGGTTACACGTAAGAAACTGCGAACGCTGGGATGGCTGTGGGGTAGCTGGAAAGTTCAGTGGCTCAACTACGTCTTGCCCCTGTGCTATGCGGCACTTGCATACGGGGTCATCTGGGCATTCGACCTTGGCGACTGGTACGACGTTGATTTCGTCCAGGCGCAGAAGGAAAGTTACAACTTGGCAGCGTGGTCAGACGCCGCTGTCATCGGGTTGCATTTTTTTCTCACCGCTACAGTTAGCTTTCTTCTGCTGTTGCCGTCGGTGCTTGGTGAGGAGCTTGGATGGCGAGGCTTGCTTGTACCTGAATTGTCCAAGCTAATGCCGTTCACTGGCGTTGCGCTCGTATCGGGATTGCTTTGGGCCGTATGGCATTGGCCGCTGATGTTCATGGGGTTGTATGGGGCGGGAGAGGCCACACCATTTCTCTACCAGTTGGCCTGTTTCACAACCTGCATAGTGTCCATGTCGGTCGTTATCACGTACTTCAGAGTGAAGGCTGATAGCCTTTGGCCTGCAGTAGTTTTTCACATGAGTCACAACGTTTTTCTACAGTAGTTTTTTGGTCCAGTGACTTATGAGAATGCTAACTCGGCATGGTTCTTGGGCGAGTTTGGGCTTGTTGTGCCAGCCATTCTGGTTGCGCTCGCAGTCTATTTCTGGAGAAGAGGTTGCCGTGAGTTTGGTGCGGTCAAAACATAACAGTTCGTTGCAGCGCTAAAGCGTAGGAACCACCATGTCCAGGGGGACTGACTCGTCGTTGCAGCGGACCTCGAGGTGTGCCTTCGATCTGAAGCCGATTCGCTAGCTGGACAGGCTCTTTCCAAGACCTTGCATTAGCGCGGCGATAGTCGGCAGTACGAAGCGTTGGGAACTAGGGATGAGAGATGCACGCAAAACCATTGCGAACTTGACCCGGCGCCGAATGCTTGCCGGCGTCGTGGCTGCAACCAGCACCTTCGTTGGACCGTCTTTCTCCCGACCTGCGAGGGCAAGCGTCAGGATCGACATCGACAACTTCATTCAGGATTGTATCGAAGCCAACGATGAAGCCGAAGCACAGAAGGCCGTACTTGAGGTTCTCGCGAGCGCGGTTCGTAACCCGCAGAGAATGCTGGCCGCCGTCGGTGAGCCGAAGCGGGCCGGAATATCGATCGTTCATCGTTCCAAGACACTGACGATCTTCAATGCAGCCTGGACGCCACAAATGAACTTGATGCCCCACAATCACCTGATGTGGGCAAATATCGGTATCTACACGGGCCGCGAAGACAACATTTTGTGGCGCGAAGCTCACGATAGCATTGAGGCTTTTGGAGCGATGGCGCTGTTTCAAGGTGATACAGTGGCATTACCGCTCGATACGATTCACTCCGTAACAAATCCTCTCCTCCGGTTTACCGGTGGTATCCACGTCTACGGCGGGGATTTCTTTGACACCACACGCAGTCAATGGAACCCGGAGACTCTTGCGGTGGAGCCTTCAGACGGCGTCGTGATCAGGGCGATGTTCGAGCGCGAGAACGAGCGACTTGGCATCTAGCGATACTCTAGATGTACGCGAGTTCTTCGCGCGATCCAAGGCCGGAGGGCTAGACGCCGCCGACTATCGACGCGCACTAGCAGATCATAGAATGGTCCGCGACGTTTCCCTGGAGCTGAATCTGGAGTCAAGTCGAGACCGCTCAAGTCATCAAACTTGCGTGCGCACGTTTGCCGCCGCCCTGCTGGGCCGCTTAAATCCACCTTTGGACGGCCATCCAATTGCTTTACCTCATTCGAAGCGCAACAGACCGCGACATCCGCGTCCTCGCGGACATTGAAGTCGCTGCGGACACCCTCTTTCCTGAAGGTCGCATCCCGAGTCCCGGAAGCACCTACCCGAGATCCGACTTCGAACGCGCACAGCGCGACGGGCTACTGCTGGTCGCCGAAGTCGAAGATGTTGTCGTGGGCTTTGCCGTCTCCGGAGAACTAGAGAACGCACTACATCTGTACCTACTAGCAGTCCACCCGGACTATGGTCGACGCGGTATAGGAGCGTCTCTCGTCGTCAGCACAACCAAGGAATCCGAGCGACGCGGATTGGCAGGCGTTACGTTGACGACTTTCGAAGACCTAAAGTGGAACGGGCCTTTTTATGAAAAGCTCGGATTTCGCATTCTCGCACCACATGAAACAAGCTCGACGCTGGCATCCCTACTATCTAGGGAGAGGGCCCAAGGCATGCGTCTACGCGTTGCAATGATGTACCGCAATGCTGTCTAACCACTCGTTGAAGGGGACCCAGGTCCGCCTAACAGCAACGTTGGGCAGCAGAGGTCGACCAATGCGCCGCTTCCACCGTCTCGCAATACTTCTTGCCGTCGCCTCAAGTGTCACGATGGGCCAATCCAACGGAAGTCCGATTGACGCAGCGGCATGGCTTGCCGGCTGCTGGCGTTCCGACGGGCGGGAGAAAGGGTCCGGAGAGCATTGGATGCAGCCTGCCGGCGGCACCATGCTTGGAGTCAGCCGTGCGGTCAAAGGCGGCAAGACCATCGCACATGAGTTCATGCAAATCAGAATTGACGTCGCGGGTCGGCTGGTGTTCGTAGCCCGACCTTCAGGCCAGAGCGAAGCGACTTTCGCTCTCTCTACCCAGACAGACACCCTGCTCGTCTTTGAGAATCCAGCGCATGATTTCCCGCAACGCATCTCGTATCAGGCCCTTTCGGGCAGCAGGCTCTTGGTGCGAATCGAAGGCGTACGCTCCGAAGTGAAAGGAGCCGTCGAATTCCCGATGACCAGAGTGTCCTGCCAAGACTTGTAGGTATGTGACCCATGGCACTGCTGCCCAACCCCTCCTTGAAGCGGACCCAACAGGGCATCGTCGAACTTGCGCGGGCACGTTTGTCGGCCTGCCGAGCCACCGAGCTCTACCGTTAGGCCGCACATAGGCTTCACCGTGCTCGACTTACCCTCACGCGAGGAGGCCATAGCGTGGGCGGCGCGTATCGCGAAGGCCTGCCGCTGCGACCAAGAGAAAACTTCTTCTTTACATAGGGCTTGCAGCCCTCGCCATGCTGAACGCGTATTACCTTTACAAGGCAGTGGATTCATAGGTGTATAGGACGCACCTATGCCATCGCGGCAAGCGGCGCGGCCATTCTTGTCGGTGGCAGTGATGCCCAACCACTGCACGCAGCCGATGCTGGCCGTTAGGCGCGTTTGAATCGCAGCATCTCCGGTCGTACGGCGGAGTTGCCAACGATGATTCGCAGTGGCATTTTCCTGGGCTTGGATTCGACACGAGGAGTCGCGTACATGTCCGACCTCGAAATGAGCCCGACGCTTGAGCAGTGGATCACCGATCACATCAAGCTCTATCTGGAGAACCCCGAGGCCGCGCACAACTATGACGGGCTTCCGACCTTGCTTCTCATCGCCCGCGGCCGGACGTCTGGCAAGCGCCGCCCAATGCCGCTCATCTATGGCAGAGCGGGTAACGCCTACGTCATCGTCGCCTCCAAAGGTGGCGCACCGAAGCATCCGGACTGGTACGAGAATCTGGTCGCGAATCCGGACTGCGAGATCCGCGTAGGGGCGACGCGGCTGCAGGCGCGCGCGCGAATCGCTTCGGCGGATGAGCGGGCCAAGCTCTGGCCGCAGATGGCCAAGACCTACCCGCCCTACGATGACTACCAGAAGTCGGCCGCTCCGCGGCAGATCCCGGTTGTCATTCTCGACCCGACAGGGCCGGCGCCCGGGTGAGGCCCAAACTTACACCTGCCGCGGCAAATCGCCTCCGAAGAACGAATGGATGCAGCATGGCAATGAATGGATCGCGCGTTGATGGGATCAACGTTCAAGACGCCGTTGAAGCGACCCCACCGCTAGACGTCACTCGGACGTGAGAACCAACTACGTCCTAATCGACTTTGAGAATGTTCAGCCCCAATCGCTCGGAGCCCTGGACCAAAATCATTTCAAGGTAATACTGTTCGTCGGTGCCAATCAGGCGAAGCTCTCGTTCGATGTTGCTGCATCGTTGCAACAACTTGGATCTCGCGCCAAGTACATCAAAATGTCCGGCAATGGCCGAAATGCTCTCGACTTTCACATTGCCTACTACCTAGGACGCCTCGCTGCCGAGGAGCCGTCCGCCTACTTCCACGTCATCTCTAAGGACACGGGGTTTGATCCGCTCATCAAACACCTGAAGTCCGTGAAGATTTTCGCGGGGCGGGTCACGTCGATTAGTGATATTCCACTGGTGAAGGCGTCGAATTCCAAATCGCCGCAGGAGCGAATTGCGGTGGTCCTCGATAGGCTGCAACAACTCAAGGCGGCGAAGCCCCGCAGGGTCAAGACGCTCAGCAGCACGATCGCTTCACTGTTCCCGGATCAGCTTCCCGAACAGGAAGTCGCGGCGCTTATCCAGCGCCTCGCCGGCGAGGGCTACTTGGAAATCGAAGGTGCCAAGATCTCTTATACTTTGCCAAGTCGCGTCTAACACCTGCGTGCAAACTGGAAGGACCGTCGAGCTAGTTTGTACGCGGCGTTTGTCCGACGACCGTGACAGCACGTGACACACGCATGGGTATGCAGCTGTCGAGCGCGTAGGGACCCTTGCATGCGCGCTGCGGTGCCCCGTCGGCCCTCATTCTTCCACGACTACGCTGCCGGCGCTGGCTGCCCTTCCGCACTCGGCAATGTTCGATCAATGCACGCCCAACTCGGCGCACTGGATGTCCAGATGGTCATTGCGGGCATCGCAAGGTTCGGGTCGTCGAAGGTCCCGGCTCGAACGAAGATCAGATGCGGCCGGGCTTCAGCCTCGCTAAAAAGTGGAGTGCCACATTTGGGGCAGAATCGACGGTGCATTCGATTGCCACTGTCGGCAACATTCGAGTAGTCGCTCGTATGCCCTGAGACCTTGAAGGTCACGGTGCGAAAGCAAGCGCCAACGGTTCCGCCGCCGGCGCCCAGATATTGGCAATCCCGGCACCAGCACACGCGCGTCACAATTGGAGGTTCGGTGCTCTCCCAACCAACCGCGCCGCATAGGCATTGGCCTGTGATCAGCATTACGATCTCCGGGGTCACGATCAATTGAACGTTGCTTTGGAGATCGTACTCTTGATGGGTCGTATCGTTCTCGTCGAAGCGGACTCAACGGCGTGTCATCAACCTTGCATCTGCAAGTTGCCGCCATCCTGTTGGGCTGCTGAACTCAACCGTTTGGCATCACAGGTATCCCCATGCTGGACCAGCACGACACTCTATCTACCTTCGCCGAAATCGCGGTCGCAATAGCCGGTTTCTCGGGAATAGTCATCGCCTTCGGTCATCGTTCTCTCGGTTCGCTTACTCGGCTCGAGCTTAGACGCCTGTCGAACCTGTTTGCGACTTCGGGATTTGTCCTGTTTTCCACGCTGCTGAGCATCTCTTTGCTCTACGTGGATTCGCTGGAGGCCACCCTGCTCTGGCGAAGCCAAAGCGCCGTGGTCGTTTTGCTAGGTACGGTCTGGCAGATCATTGATTGGTGGCGAATCGGCCAACTCGAAGCACAAGAAAGAGCTCAGATCAAAGCCGCTGTCATCTATCCCTTCAGTAGTCTCGCCATCATGGGCTTGGCGCTGCAAATTGCGAACGTCATTTGGTTCGTTTCGCCCTGGCCTTTCTTTATCGCGCTCGTCATCATCACGCTGTTCGCTTTCCAACAATTTGTCTTGCTGGTAGGTATGGGATTCCGGGATGACTAACGTGGTTGCAGCAGAACTCCACCGTCAGACCCCAACAACTCAACTCAGCCGCTCGAGGTCGACATGCCCATAGACACAACCAAATGCAGATCCTACCGCTCAGAGTTCGTTGAGTGGCTGACCGGCTATGATTTGCAGCCAGCGGCAGCGTCATGTGAACCGATAGTGGGAACGGTCGACTTCGTCACCCATCTTGCATTTTGCCCGGCAGATCTCGCTCGGTATTGGATGGCAGTACAGTAGATGGCGACCGCATCATCAAGGCTATCGTGGATGCGCATAGCCGCTGAATCTGCAGTGATCGTTGCAAGCATCCTTCTGGCATTTTCGATTGATGCGTGGTGGCAAGAGCGGACCGATCGAAAAGCGGAACTGGTCCTGTTGGAGCGGTTGAGAGCTGATTTCGTTGAGATGCAGTCAGGTCTGCAACTAGTAGAGGCAGAGCATCGCGCGGCTCGAAACGCTTGTATCTACCTGTTGGAAGTGACCATTGGCGGTGTCCTGCCAGCCACAGCCGAAATCGATCGAATGATCGCGGTAGTTTTTCTTACTTCTCGGACGTTCAATCCTGGGACTGGCTCAGTCGCATCGTTCATAAGCAGCGATGGCGCTCAGTTGCTGCGCAATCAGCTGCTTGCGGACAAGCTATTGGCATGGTCCAGCCTGGTCGAGGAACTTCAGGAAGAGGAAAAAAATCTACAGAAAGGCGTCGCGGAGCGATGGAGTCCATATTTGGCATCACGCGTGAGTGTCGGGCCTTACCTCGCCACGTTCGACGAAATGCGCGGAATGCCCGGGAAAGTATCGACGCCTTCGACGCGAGCTCCGCTTGCTGTCGACAGCGAATTTCAGAATCACGTTCTAGACCGATTCAAGTGGCAGCAGATAGCGCTGCGGGACATCGAGCCAGTTGGTATCGCGATCGCAGATGTTCTTGCACTGATTGAAGCGGAACTCAGCCATTGAAACGAACTGACGCACTGCCACAACATGAAACGCATCCAAGCGGTCTTGAGCCACTGGTGTATGCGTCGCCGTACGCTTCGTTGCGGCGGGCCCACCAGGGCGTCATCAAGAGTTGGATGCGCGAGTTTGCCGTCGCCCGCCGGGTCGCTTAACTTTGCCGATATGCGTCAATGGATAGCGTGTCGAAATGATTGATGTTGCGGCCACGTTCATCACCTTCTTCGCTGTAGTCGACCCCATCGGAACCGTACCGGTCTTCATCGCCGTCACAAGTGGTTTCGACGAGAATGCCAAGCGGCGAATCGCACTCGTTGCGGCTTTAGCAGCCGCGGGCATTCTTCTGTTCTTTGTGGTGGTTGGAGAGCTGATCCTCGCGGCGATGTCGATTCCGCTGTCCGCGTTTCAGATCGCAGGAGGGATTGTGCTGTTTCTCTTCGCCTTGATAATGATTTTCGGCGAGAGCAAGCCCGATGAGGAGATTCGCTTGGCTCACGACCACCATGAGACTGCGATATTTCCTCTTGCTGTCCCATCGATAGCTAGTCCAGGGGCGATGTTGGCCGCTGTACTGCTCACGGAAAACGCGCGATACAGTATCTGGGAGCAGGCTCAGACATTCTCTGTCTTGGTGAGCGTTCTCATTACTACCTACGTCCTGATGTTGATAGCTGGGCCGATCAACAAGCTCATCGGCAAGAGCGGAGCCAGTGTGGTGAGTCGGGTAATGGGATTGATCTTGGCCGCCGTCGCCATGTCCAACGTGCTCGCTGGCGTGAAATCATACTTCGGACTCGAGTAGGGTGATGCACAACGTGCCCTTGCAGCGAGACTAGCAGGGCGTCGTTACCCATTACCCGCGCAGGTTTGGCGCCGGGCCGCGGGAGTTCGCCGTCAGGCGAATCGTGGCCTCAAGAGCCTCACTCCTCCCTGATCCGGTCAGGCTTTGGGGCGCCGCGTCCATCTATCTACTAGCGCCCACACGCTAGGACATTCGTTCACATGGCGGCGATCGGGGAGACCACGGCCGCAAGGCAAGCACGCAGGCATGAGTAGTTCACTTTGGAAGCGTATCCTTCCCAGGTACTTCACCCGTTTGAGGTACTGCGATGAATCGGGCGTCCAACGTCTCGTTGTGGCGGAAGCCGCCGCTGGCCGGCGCATAACGTGCCGAGGGGACTTCCCACCGCAATCTACTGGGTGCTTTTGCCCCCGTTGGCGGTCATCGCGTTTCTTCTGGCCGCAGATGCGACTCATGACAAGTCGTGCCAGACCAGACCGCCGCCAGGTACCGTGATACAGATTCCGGGAGAGCGCATGGAGATACTGCCGCCCCGTGACGACTCACGCGACCTCCTGGCTTTGGACGTTGTTCGAGATCCGTACGATGATCCCGGCTTCGAGCTGCGCGCTCGAGACGGTCATATACACCCACATCAGGATGAGCGCTTCGAAGTCCTCAGCGGGAAAGCTCGATTCCTGATTGGCGACAGGATCGTCGACCTCGGTCCGGGAGGAACTGGCGTCGTGCCAAGGGGGACGCTGCACAACTGGATGGCGATGGACGGCAAGCCGGTTCGCGTCACGGCCTACTTTGAACCGGCTCTCGATATCGACGCCTGGTTCGTCAACTTCCACAAACACATCGCGCTGGCAGACTTGGACCTCGTTCAGGCTGCGGTGATCTCGCGAGAGTTCGAGCGCGGCGCACCCATGCCTGTAGAACCACCGGCGTTCGTCTGGAACCTCGCCGCGAAGATGCTCGCTCCTCTTGGTCGCCTGTTCGGGTACAGCGCGTGCTAGGGAGTTTATCGGACTCAAGATGGAATCAAGCACCGCAAATCCAATCATTCTTGTCACCGGCGCGATGGCCGCCGGCAAATCTTCAGTGGCGCAATGCCTTGCTGAAAGACTCGAAGGAAGTGTTCACCTGCGCGGCGACATCTTCCGCCGCATGATTGTTCGCGGTCGTGTCGACATGAGTGCTGAGCCGGGCACGGAGGCACGCCGCCAACTGTCGCTACGCTATCAAGCTGCCGCACAGACTGCCAAGCTCTACAGTAGCGCCGGTTTCAACGTCGTATATCAGGACGTGGTGATCGGACCTGTGCTCGCAGACGTGGTCGCCATGTTCAGGGGGTTTCCACTCTACGTTGTCGTACTCTGCCCACGCGCAGAGGTGATCTCCGCCAGGGAGAGAGAACGAGCGAAGGTTGGCTATACAACGATCACAGTAGAGCAACTGCATAGAGCAGTTGAGCAAACGCCTAGACTGGGTCTATGGGTGGATAGTTCCGACATGTCGGTCGAAGAAACCACAGAAGTCATCCTCGCGCGTCTGAGCGATGCGCGGGTCGATTCAACCGGAGACTGACAACCGTGCCGTGGAACAGCTATTGGACGCTGCGTGAAGTCGAACTGAACCGCTAGTCGACAATGCGTACTGAGACCGAACGCCTTGTCATACGCTCGTTTTCACTCGCGGACATTCCGGCGTATGCCGCGATCGTTGCCGACCCCCGCGTCACGATATACCTTGGGGACGGATCCCCGCACAACTACGCAGAAGCACAAACCTACATTCGCGATTGCATCGCCAGGGATCAACGGACCGGCATCTCGCGATACGCCGTGATCGGGAAGTCGGAGAAGGACCTCATCGGCTTCTGCGGATTCAAGGAGCTAGCTGACTACGTGGACTTCGGTTGGCGCTATGCATACGGCGCGTGGGGTCAGGGGTATGCGACAGAAGCGGCGTTCAAAGTACTCGACTATGGGCACAGTGAACTGCGGCTGACCAACATGGCCGCTGGTTCATACATCGAAAATGTTGCTTCAGTCAGAATTATTCAGCAGCTAGGATTCAAATACGTCGCCCACGATGAGTTCTACGGCCAGGCAACAGTCCGCTACCACCAGTCGCCGGTCGTCTAGCGGGGTGAGGTGATTGAGGTAATCGCAATGCGTGCTGCTTCATGTTCGTGCGGACAACTGCGCGCAACGGCAGTCACGGTCACGGGCACATCCAGCGGGTACGTTCGCATTTGTGATTCGCGCGGCCAATCTGGAACTATGGCATGCGAGTGATCGTCATCCATGGGCCTGCGGCCGCCGGCAAGCACACGATCGGCCGCTTGCTGAGCGAGCGTACCGGGCTCCCTCTCTTCCACAATCACCTGGCGGTCGATCTCACCAAGACACTGTTCGAGTTCGGCTCGCACGAATTCAACCGATTGCGCGCAGCGGTATGGCGAGCCGCGTTCGCTGAGGCTGCAACCGCCCGAAGATCGTTCATTTTCACGTTTCACCCGGAAGTGAGCGTTGATCCTGCCCTGATCGCCGAACTCGTCGAATACATCAACACCGTTGGCGGTCGGGTTCACTTCGTCGAACTGATATGCGGTACAGAAACCGTACTTGAACGCATCGCCAACGAGTCACGGTCTGCCTTCGGAAAGCTAACGGACCCGGATCTCTACGTGCAGATCGAGGCGGCAGGTGGGTTCCGGTTCCCGCCACTGCCAGAACCGCTTCTGAGTATCGACACGTCCATCGTGGAGGCGGATCATGCCGCGGAACTCATTGCAGAGGCGCTGACACGTGCCGCCTGACTCGTCGTTGCGACCGGCCCAACAGGACGTGACCACTTGGGTGGACAACCGCCCATGACCAAGCCGCCCGCCTTCCGCGGTGGCAGGAACATCGCGATGAAGGTACCTGAACATCAGTTCCTACCCACAGTCGAGTCCTACCGCGCGCTTGGAATTCCCGTTGTTGATCAATCCGATTCGAGCGTGAGTTTCGAGTTCGGACCGATCAGGCTTCACGTAGACAAGGTGACGAACTTCAGCCAGGCCGAGATATGGCTGGAATTCATCACGCCGGACGTGGCTGCTGCCGCCGAGGTCGTTGAGCGCACGGGGTTCGTCCGCTGCGATCGAGTCGAGGAGCTTCCCAAGGACTACGCCGGGTTCTGGGTGTCGAGTCCAGCTTCGATCGTTCACCTCGTGTCCGAGGCGGAATAATGGGTGCGCTCGACCCCTCGTTGCAGCGGCCTGGCGAACTCGACCGCCAGGCAACTCACCAGGCATGACGCCCACTATGGGCCGATAGAGGAGCACCACGGATGAAGATGGTCTACGCGTGGTTCCCAATGATTGCGCTCACGTCGTCCGCACAGTCGACCCTGCAGGACGTCGGGCCACAGGCGTACTTCCCGCTGACCGCGGCGCCGGAGAATCACAAAGTGCTGCTCGAAAATGAGTTCGTGTTGGTTCTCGATGTTTCGATTCCGCCGGCAGCGACCGTACCCGCCCATCTTCATCCGTGGCCGGCGGTCTTCATCACTCTGGCGCAGGCACAGTTGGCATTCAGAAATCTCGATGGGGTCCTGATTCGTGAAACACGGCCGAGGCTCACGGATGGTGATCGTCCCCTCGTCGAATGGCGCGAAGCGGATCGGATGCCCGCGACAGTCACAAACCTGAGCGATCACGAGCAACGGGCGATTCGGATTGAATTGAAGTTCCTAGGGCCATGAGATACGCATCTACGTTTGGAATCGATGCATCACAACGGTACGTACTCGATCGCGCATGCGTAGCCGATCGCCGATGGTAGACGCTCCCGTGCACATCGTCGGAATCTCGGGAAGCTTGCGCGCGGCATCGTCGAACACGCGTCTGCTTCACGCCGCCAGCGCGTTTACCCCGCCGGGAACGACCATGGCCATCTCGTCACCACTGCGCGAGCTACCACCGTTCGACCCGGACCAGCCACCGGAATCAAATGCTGCCGTCGCTGCCTGGGTCCACGAGATCCGGGCCTGCGATGCTCTGATCGTATCGACACCGGAGTACGCACGCGGCTATCCCGGCAGCTTGAAGAACGCACTGGACTGGCTGGTCGGTACGGACGCCTTTGTCGGCAAGCCGTTCATGCTGCTGAGCGCGACCTCGCGATCAACCGTCGCACAGCGAACGCTCACGACCGTCCTCGAGACGATGTCCGGGGCTCACATCGCTGGAGCATCGATCACCATACCGATCCTGGGTACCAACTTCGACGAGACCCAAATTCGAAACGACCCAGCCTTTGGGAAGCTTCTCACGACTGCACTTGGACGTTTCGTGGCCGAGGTCAGGAATCGTGGTCTCGAGCGCGCCATTGCGCAGCCGCCAACATGACGCGATCTGAGAATTCCGTGTATGCGCGCATCCGTGACGCTACGGCGAATGATCAACATCCAGTCGTGTCACTGTATCGGCGCGTCGCTGCAACTCCCGGTGGGTTGGCTCGCCTTGCCGATGAGATCAATGACGACTACGTGTCGAACTTCATGGCGCACGCCAGCCACAGTGGCATATGTCTCGTCGCGGAAGACGACCGTGGGCAGGTCGTTGCAGAGATACATGCGTATACGCCAGCGCCTCGCTGCTTTTCACACGTGTTGTCGGAGCTTACGATCGCGGTTGACCCCACCGTGCAAGGCAGCGGCGTGGGTCGACGCATATTCGAGTCGTTCATGCACAGGGTGGTGGAGGGCTTTCCCGACATACAGCGCGTCGAGTTGATTGCGCGCGAAAGCAACCTCAGGGCGATTCGTTTCTACGCGTCTCTCGGCTTCGAAGTGGAAGGCAAGCTCAGCAATCGGATCAAGGGTGTAGGTGGAAGTTTTGAGTCTGACATTCCCATGGCGTGGCTACGAAGTTCGGTTACAGGACATCGACGCTGAACAACGCCGACTACGCAACAGCTACAACCGAAGCAACTCAGGCCCT
Source organism: Pseudomonadales bacterium (assembly GCA_041738285.1). Lineage (GTDB taxonomy): Bacteria > Pseudomonadota > Gammaproteobacteria > Pseudomonadales > Azotimanducaceae > SZUA-521. The sequence goes on from JBGSQB010000180.1 coordinate 29,296, forward strand.
GTGAGCGCACCATGTCGATGCTTGCATTCTTAGTCGCCGCGTTCGTTCTCGCAGTTACGCCTGGCCCTGGGATCGCGTACGTGGTGGCTCGAACGGTGTCCGGAGGCCGCGCGGAGGGACTGGCCTCGAGCATCGGCACCGGAGTGGGAGGCATGCTCCACGTGCTCACTGCAGCACTGGGTCTATCCCTGCTCGTCGCCGAATCCGCAGTGGCGTTCGCATTGACCAAGTATCTGGGTGCCGCCTATCTCATCTACTTGGGGCTTCGAGTGCTGCTCCGTAAAGACCAGCATCTGCAACCCGATCCGCTGGAGTCGCAAGGCACAGCCCGTGCGTTGACTGATGGTGTCGTGGTCGAGGCACTGAACGTCAAGACCGCGTTGTTCTTTCTCGCTTTCCTGCCGCAATTCGTTGCCCCAGGCGAACCCATGATTCCGCAGCTGGTGCTGCTGGGCAGCATCTGCGTGGCACTCAACACACTTGCCGATGTCCTTGCTGTGTTCGCATCCGACCGCTTGCTTCGCTCCGATGTCGTTCGAGCAACGCGCGCACGAATTCTCACGCGGGTTTCAGGAACTACGCTGGTGGGGCTGGGCACCTACCTGGCGCTGTCGAACCGTGAGTCATGACCGCCAGCCGGGGTCATCGCCAATCATCCGGCCCAGGCAGAGGCATCGGCGGATGCTGGCTCGATTCAGGGGGTTCCCCCGAGCGCGTCCAGAAATAGCCGCTGTGGCCGTTGTCCTTCTGGCGTAGGCGTACCGCTGCTGGATTGAGCGTAGGGATCATCCGTGCATTGATGCCGTAAATGTGCGGTGGATCGGCACCGAGCACCGCCATGTGCGTGACACAGCCGCACGTCTTGCAGCGATGAAATTCGAGCTCTCGGTCGCCCCAGACGTACGTTTCGGTGGCTTCCGTGCCGCTCACAAGCTTCACGCTCGATGCATCGGGATAGGACCAGATCGCACCGTAGCGGCGACAGATCGTGCAATTGCAATCGAGCACCCATTCCGGAAGGTCCGCAATCTCGAATCGAACGGCGGTGCAATGGCATGCGGCGCGGACCATGGCTGGACTCCTGTTCACCGTTGTCCTCATACCAGGGGATTGTACCTGCAGTCGAATCTCTGCCGGCAGGCGGGCAAAACGGCGTGCCACACGTTGACCAGTGATTTGGCGGTGAGCATATACTCCGGGCCTCCGACATTGGTGGCCGGAAGTTCGCATGACCCGATTCGTAGTGGACGCCGGCGTCGTCCTCCACCTCGTCCGCACCCAGGCCAAAATCGCAGGCAGTCACAAGCTCCTTGCACCAACACTGCTACGATCGCAAACCCTGTCGCTGCTTCACGAAGCGGTTCAGCGTGCCGAGATCTCGAATGAAGCGGCGCTCGATCACCTCGCACTCATCGCCAAGATGCCGATTCGATTGCTGGGCGACGCCGTGCTCCGTCGTCGTGCCTGGCAACTGGCGGATCAGCTTGGGTGGGCATCGACCTACGACGCCGAGTACATCGCCCTGACGCAGTTGCAGGCCGACGCCTTCGTTACGCTCGACAAGGCTCTGGCGCGAAGTGTCAGCAGCCTGGTGGCGACGGCGCCTATCGATGCACTGTTCTCTCGGGGAAGCGTGAAATCATCATGAGCAGACTCATGCTGTTCCCAAGCGCAGTCGAGCGCGATCCCGAAATCGAAATCTGGATGCATGAGCATGAGGGTCCCCTTGGCACGATTGCCAAACGCTGGTTCGACGTCATGCGTGACTGCGGCGACGACGTGCGCGAGTTGCTGCACGATGGCCATCCAACGGCCTGTGTTGCCGACTCGGCGTTCGCCTACGTCAACGCATTCAAGGCACACGTCAACGTCGGCTTTTTTCTCGGTGCCTATATCGCTGATCCGCGAGGATTGCTGGAGGGCGACGGCAAGTTCATGCGGCATGTGAAGCTACGCCCCGAGCGGGACATCGACGTCACCGCTCTGACCGATCTGATCACCACCGCATATGTCGACATGAAGCGTCGCCTATAGGCCATGTCGTCATCTTACGTTCTCGCCGTCCATCGCAGCGCAACCCATTCGTTTTCCAAACCGGCCGCCTCGCAGATTCGGCTGGTAGCCGGTATGGGCGTGGAAGGTGACGCCCACTTCGGCGCAACCGTGAAACATCGCTCGCGGGTTGCGCGCGATCCGTCTCAGCCCAACCTGCGTCAGGTTCATCTCCTGCAGAACGAACTGCTGATCGAGCTAAAGCAACGAGGATTCAACGTACATCCGGGTGCGGTGGGCGAGAACATCACGACATCGGGGCTGGATCTGCTGGCGCTGGCAACCGATACGGAGCTGCACATCGGACCCGAAGCGATTGTGCGCGTCACCGGACTGCGCAATCCCTGCACGCAACTCGACACCTTCGAGACCGGGCTCATGCGTGCGGTTCTGGATCACCGGGCGGACGGCGAACTCGTCCGCCGTGCCGGCGTCATGGGTGTTGTCGTGCGCAGCGGGCGCGTGAAGCCCGGCGACGCAATTGTGGTGCGCAGCCCGGCGTATGATCACGTGCCGCTGCGTCCCGTTTAGAATCCCGGTCAGTCGCATTCTGCGCTCGATTCATTCACACGAAGGAGGAACGAAGCTTGGCACCACCACTGACTCGATTGAATCCGCCGTCGCTGCCGGATGCGTCCGCCATCGGCTACTCGCAGATTTCGATCGTCGAACCAAGCAGGCTCGCATACATCTCTGGGCAGGTCGCTGCGCGGCCCGGCGGTGAGCCCGCGCCGGAGGATCTGGACGAACAGGCCGCGATCGTGATCGCCAATGCGAAAGCGGCCCTGGACGCGGTGGGTGCATCATCGGAAGACCTGGTGATGGTTCGCGTCTACGTCGTCGATCTGACACCCGCGCGACTGGAGGTCGCGATGCCGCACCTGCTCGACCTGTTCGACGGAGCTCAACCGAGCCTCACCGGCGTCGGGGTTGTCGCCCTTGCCGGACCGAACCTGCAACTCGAGATCGAGATGGTGGTTCGATTACGATCGTGACTTCAAGCAAATCGACGATGAGGAGGTGCACTTGCGCGCGCGCGTTGCCGTATTCGGCATCCTTCGGTTTCCTGTAGAGCAGATGCCAATGGTGCGACCGCACCTGAAGACGCTCGTTGAGACCACGTGCAGAGAGGACGGCTGCATCGCCTACGACGTCGGCGAAGATCCCTTTGAGCCAGGTGTTGTTCGATTCTCCGAATTATGGCCCGATCATTCGAGCCTGGAACGACACTTGAAGGCTCCGCACATTGAACCGTGGCGGGCCGCCGCGCGGGCATGCGGGCTGACGGAACGGAAATTCACGGCGTATGATGTCGATCGTTCCAAGGACGTTTAACTCTACGTTGCTCGCCGCTAGTCGAGTCGTTCACGCTGAGGTATCCCATGGAACAGTCGGCCATCTTCTCCCCCTTTCTTTCGATGATGCTGTTGACCCTTATCGTGTGGCTGTACATGTACGCGCGGAGGATTCCCTTCATACAGGGCAGCAATCTCACGCCAGAACAACTCACGCCGATGGAGTTCGCGCGCATCTCTCCGCCGGCTGTGTCGAACCCGTCCGACAATCTCAAGAACCTGTTCGAGCTGCCGACGATCTTCTATGCGCTTGCCTTGTACCTGTTTGTAACGAATCAGGTGGACACGACGTATCTGACTGCGGCGTGGATTTTCGTGGCGTTTCGCGTGCTTCACAGCATGGTGCACTGCACCGTCAACATCGTGCTGCTCAGATTCGCGATCTACTTCGTGTCGTCCGTGGCCCTTTGGTACATGGTCATCCGCGCGGCCCTCGCCACTGCCAGCACCTAGTGTCAAACTGAACGCCACTGCAATGAGGGTATGTCGTCGATGAACGGCCGCTCACGTATCCACGCCAGCGAAGCACACGTGGGCATCGTCGGCGCAACTGGACTGGTCGGTGCGCTGATGCTGTCTACCCTTGCGCAGCGCAACTTTCCGGTCCGGTCGCTACGGTTGTTCGCTTCGTCGCGCTCGGCGGGTAAATCTGTCAACTGGGGCGATCAACGCATTATCGTGGAGGATGCGGCGGCGGCCGACTATGCCGGTCTCGACATCGTGTTCTTCTCCGCGGGCGCAGCGACGTCGCGGCAACTGGCTCCCGTGGTTGCTGCGGCGGGCGCTGTGGTGATCGACAACTCATCGGCGTGGCGGATGGATCCGGACGTGCCCCTCGTGGTTGCCGAAGTCAATGGACACGAACTGGAATCGATCCCAAAGGGCATCGTTGCCAATCCCAATTGCACCACGATGGCAGCCATGCCGGTGCTCAAACCATTGCACGATGCTGCGGGGCTTCGGAGTCTGGTGGTGAGCACCTACCAGGCCGTATCGGGCGGTGGGGTCGCCGGCGTAAAGGAACTCGAAGATCAGGTTCGGATCGCTGGCCTGACATCCGCGCAGTTTGCATCCGACGGCAATGCGGTCGCGTTTCCGCCGGGAGAGAAGTGGCCGGTGCCGATCGCGTTCAACGTGGTGCCGTACAACTATCGGATTGTCGAAGACGGCTACACCGACGAAGAGATCAAACTGCGCAACGAAAGCCGCAAGATCCTTGGCATTCCGCAACTGCTCGTGTCGGGTACGTGTGTGCGTGTACCGGTGTACACCGGCCACTCGCTGTCGATCAACGCCGGCTTCGAGCGCGCCATCGCGGCTGACGAGGCGACGCAGATACTGCGCGGTGCACCCGGTGTGGTCGTCACCGACATCCCCAATCCATTGGCGGTGACCGGCACAGATCCCGTACTGGTCGGGCGCGTGCGTCCGGATCCCACCGTCGAACATGGGCTTGCGCTGTTCGTCAGCAGCGATAACCTGCGCAAGGGCGCAGCGCTCAACGCCGTGCAGATCGCGGAAGCAATTGGAAGGTAACCGATGGCAACAGTTCGCGAAGGTCATGCTCCTGTACTGCTGGTGGTGGATGCGCAAGTCGCAGTGATGAAGGAAGCGTGGCGCGCGGATCGCGTGGTTGGCAACATCGCCCGGGCGGTGGCTCGCGCGCGCGAAGAAAACGTCCCGGTTGTGTGGGTACAACACACGAGCGAAGAGTTGCCGCACGGCAGTCCGCAGTGGCAGTGGGTGCCGGAACTCGTCCCGCGCCCGGACGAGACCCTGATCCACAAGCACTTCAACTCGTCGTTCGAAGAGACGCAATTGGACCAACAACTTGCGCGACTTGGTGCAACCCACATTGCGCTGGCCGGGGCCGCCACGAACTGGTGCATCCGGGCAACGGCGTATGGCGCGCTCGAGCGCGGCTACGACCTCACGTTGATCGAAGATGCGCACAGCACCGGATCTATTCCGCTCGACAACGGATCGACGATCGAAGCATCGGATGTGATCAAAGAACTCAACGTTGCCATGACCTGGGTGTCGTACCCGGGTCGCAAGAACGGTACCGCCACCGCGGAGACAATCGACTTCTCCCAACCCCCTGGAGTGATCACCATGGATCGCTCATGACCATGATTGCGCCTACTGCTGGCGCAAAGATGATGTACCTCATCAAGCGCAGGGCCGCGACATCACGGGAAGAGCTGGTCGCGCACTGGTTCGCCAATCACATGCCGAACGTGATCCGTGGTCAGCAGTTGCAGGCGAGCGCAGGACAACCACATGCGCGGCGCTACATCGCGACGCTGTTCGATGCCAACGCAGAAGGGCGACACGTGTGGGACGGAGTGGCGCAACTGTGGTTCGACGCGGCGCTGCCAAGGCCCAAGACGGCGCATGGCACGAAACCCACGGATTCGTTTCAACAGAAGGCGGAACCATACGTCCCGTGGGGAACGCGCGAGTACGTGATCATTGACGGATCGGACCGGCTGCCGGTCGAACCGCTCACGCTCAATGCGCCATTTCCATGTACGCGCGGCGGCTTCTTCAAGGTGACGTTCCTCGTCGCCGCAAAGGAAGGCATCGACTGCGCCGAACTCTTCGATCACTGGTTGACCGTGCACGTGCCCAACGTGACTGGCGCGATGAAGCGTGCCGAGGGGATTCGATATGTCGTCAGTCACAGCATCGATGCTGCCGAGGAGCCATACGCCGGCATGGCTGAGCTGTATTTCGTAAATGCCGGTGGCTGGGCGCGCTATCGAGAGGCGATCAAGCCAGACGGCATGGAGCGCTGGGTCGATGCTGGCCGCACGCTGGTGCTGCGTGCGCATACCGAGATGATCGGCATTCCCTGACAATACCGGCCTTCATCGACACCCGGAATGCATGGCTGTAGCATCGAAATTCACCAGGGAGGTGGGGACCTCGATGCTACGTATCATTGTGCAGGTGGTGGGAATCATCGTCTTGATCCTCGCCGTCACGATCGTGACGCTGCGATTGGAGAATCGGAACGCCGACGGGCCATCGATTCTGTTTCCCGGCGGTGCGCTCGTGAGCGGCACTTTGCACACGGGCCCCGAGCCTGACTGGCGGTTCACCGACGACGTGCAGACCATCGAACTGCAGCTGGTGGATCCATTGAGTTCGCGCATGATCTTCGTCATGGAAAGCGGCGGCAAGGTCTATGTGCCGTCCGGATACATGCGTTCGTTTCTGGGTCGCATCTGGAAGGATTGGGCATTTCAAGCCGATGCCGGTGACGGCCTGGCGGTGGCGCGCATCAACGGCGTGCGCTACGAGCGCCAACTGATCCGCATCAAAGATGGGGATGCGCTCAATGGCGTCGCCGCGAAACTCGCGAAGAAATACGCGGGCGGCGAAACCCCCGAAGCCATCGCCACGATTCTGAAGTCGGTCGCGGACGGCGACACCTGGATATTCGAGATGGCGCCGCGCCAAGGAGCACCCTCGTGAAAACCAAGAACTATCTCATGCTGTGTGGCGCCATCACGGTCGCGCTGGTGTTGAGCCTGCTCTACATTCCGGCATTCTCGGACGCCGTCGAGCAGGTGATGCTCGCCTTCCTGGCCACCAACGCCAGATAGCGACGCCGGGGTTGCAAACGGCGCCCACGCCATTTCCCGAGCTGAATTCGGTTCTCGAGTATCTGGTCCACGGTGCAACCGCTGCACTCGGTGACAACTTCATCGGCGCCTATCTGCAGGGATCGTTCGCGGTCGGCGACTTCTCCGAATACAGCGACTGTGACTTCATGATCGTCACGCACGACGATCTAACCGCTTCCCAGCTCGCATCACTTCAGGGTCTGCATGCACGCATCCACGAGCTGCCGGCGACCTATTGGCACAACGGTCTCGAAGGCTCATACGCACCGAAGGACATTCTGCGTCGCTGGGCGACCACACCGCGCGATGCGCCGGGCGAACCTCGGTCAGATGATTGGCAGGATCCAGGCCTGGTCGGTAGCGCCCCACTCGCTTATCCGTTCTGGTACCTCGATCACGGCTCCAAGGCGCTGGTGCGGTCGGAACACGACAACACGCAAGTGGTGCGATGGTGTCTGCACGAGCGCGCCGTCGTGCTGGCCGGCCCGCACCCGAAGGAACTGATCGATCCGATTCACCCCGATGCACTGCGTGCCGAGGTGAGAAGAACGATGGATCGGTCGATTGCGACCGGCATGCCCATGCCGATGGTCGCGTGGCAGGCGTTCTGGGTAGGTCTCTTCTGCCGCATCCTGCATACATTGGAGACGGGTGAGGTCTCTTCGAAGAAGGTTGCGATGACCTGGGCGCAACGCACGCTGGATGCGAAATGGCGCGATCTGATCGTCCAGGCGCAGGCGCTGCGCAAAGGCGACGACGCACAAGCCGCGCTGCCGGCGGACCCCGATGCCGTTGCCGCAACGCATGCATTCACCGCCTACTGCGTCGAATACGCGGACCGCGCCTATCCCGGCGCGCTCGACTGGACAGCTTCGCGCTAGGGGAACCTCTGAACAATGCCCGTTTCCGCCTGGCCGCGTTGGGGAGCACTCCGGAAACCTCGCGAATCTACAGCAGATTCGCGATCTTCCTCCGCGCGCGCCGTCGGCGAGCGCCTCGAGCTTGGCCCAGACGATGTCCTCGGCTACGTCGCGAAATCCGGCCGCGGTATCGAAGCCGCAGTCGGTTCCGGCAATGATCCGCGAAGGATCTCCGATCGCCTCTGTCACAACTGATGATCCTCCCTGGTGCGGCCATCATGAGGCCGCTGTCCGCGTATTCGTCATGGACTTCGATCGATGACAAAGCGCTGGCACCGATCTCGGCAGTTGTCGAAACTGACCACCGACGCCCGCGGAACACCAGCGCCAATGCCCGCTCACATCCGACCAGCAATCGCCGCCGATCAGTCGCTGCTTGAAGCTCACCTCGTGCGCCACCGGGCGGAGTCCGGTCGCGGCGACATCCACTTCATGCCGTTTGCGCCCGGAGATTCCGACGCACCCGCCGGACTCAATCCCCGCAGCCTGAATCTCGCACTCCATGCGCGCGGCTGGCAACGCTGGTTCATCGGGACGGTCGATGAGCAGATCGTCGGCCACGTGAGCCTCAAAGGCGACAGTCTCAATACCGGACTGCACCGATGCGAGCTGGGCATTGGTGTCGAGCGAGCGTATCGCGACCAGCGCATTGGACTTGCGCTGATGAATGTCGCCATCGACTTCGCCCGCAAGGCCCATGAACTGCGTTGGGTGGACCTCAGTGTGTTCGCGCACAACGCCAAAGCACGCGCCTTGTATCGCGCGCTTGGTTTCGTTGAGGTCGCTACGCTGATCGATCGTTTCCGGATCGAGGGTGAGTCGATTGACGATGTGATGATGACGCTTGCGGTGAAGTAGACGTTCGCGGGCAAGCCCGCTCCCACCCTCCGCTCACTCATCCAGCACGGTCACCGTGCCCGCATCGCCATCCACACGGATGCGTTGACCACTGATGATCCGCTTTGTCGCCGTGCCAGTACCGAGCACCGCAGGGATTCCATATTCGCGGGCAATGATCGAGCCATGAGCGAGGATGCCGCCAACATCCGTCACCAGACCCACTGCTTGTGCGAACAGTGGTGTCCATGCAGGCGTGGTGGTCGGGCAGACGAGAATCGCGCCGTCGGCCATTGCCGCAAAGTCATCGGGTGAACGAATGACGCAGGCAATCCCCGTGATCCGCCCCGGGCTGACCGCGAAGCCACTCAGCATGTGGGCATCGGCAGCGTTGTGCTTCTGGGTCTCCATCCGTTCGAGCAAGCCGGTCAGATCGAAAATCCAGAACTTCACGCGCAGATCCGGAGGCACGCGGCCCGGGGGATGCACACGCATGCGCAGCTGCCGCAGTTCCCGCCGCCGCTGTATTTCCCCGCGCAGTTGGAGATCTGCTCCGCCAGCGCGGAGATCGGCGCACGCAGTCGAAAGCTCAGCGCTGTCGAGATAAAAGATGTCGTCTGGCGCGTCGAACGTACCCGCGCTCGCCAGGCGGCCGCCGAGGGTGAGCGCGAGTCGCCGCAACGTTGGCCATGCAGCACCCATGTAGAACAAGGCCTCTTCCCGGAACGGACCGTACTCCTGGGCCGCGCGCAGCAGTCGACGGAACAGCCAGCCGCGAATGGGTCCAACGGATGCCTGCGTGCGTTCCGTGAGCGCCTCTCGGTCCGCAACGAGGCGCGATCGGCGCTCGATCAGGCTGCGCTGGGCGCCTTCCATTCTGGCGAGCGCTACCAGCCCGAGCAGCAGAGAGCGCTCGTCTTCACCTTGGACTGGATCTACGAAGTCGAGGTTGTAAATCTGGTGCCCGAACTCATCGCGATAGCGCGCAAGTTCGGTACGAATCGAGGACGCCGCGGGTGCGCGCTGGATCCATTCGCCGAGTTCATCGGCGCTCATCGAAAGACGCATCGCATGAATCGCGTCGCCGATGGACGCCAGCCGCAGTTGCGCCTGCAGCGTTTTGGACTCGAATCCGCGCAGGAACATACCGCTGGTCAACTTGCCGGGCACCAAAGGTGTCGAGAGCAAGACACTGAACCAGCCTTCCGTCATCTTGGCGGCGCCGACTATCAGCGTGATGTAGAACCAGTAGCCGGCATCCGCCAGCGCCAGTGCACGAATGCCGTCGACCAGTTGCTCATCAGTCGCATTGTCCACATCGAGGCTTCGCCATTGCGCGATGGACTCGAGGTAGCGCGGCCGACCCTCGTCCCGCCAGAGTGGAACGATGTTGCGCATGAACCGCGGTAGTGACCGAACCGACCACCACAGAAGCCTTGGCATCAATCGCACGATGCGCGCGGCACTGCGTAGATCGTAGCGAGCGTATCCGTAGCCATTGACGCTGACGAACATTGGCCGTTCGATGAATTCATCGAGGTCGATCGGCAGCCCCATGGTGGACACAAAGTCATCCATGCCGCGATCGAGGCCTTGGCGCAGATATAGATCTTCGAACAGCGGCGACAGCGGCGCCGGCATGTTCTCGACCACCTGACGGCGCAGCAGCCGCTGCATGCCCGCCGGTGCCGCCCAGGACATCTCAATATCGGCCGGCAGTCCAGTAATCGGGCGCGCCTGAAGGAGCCACAGACGCTTCCCCGCAAAGGCCCACTCGATGTCCTGGGGGACGCCATCGAACAACGTCTCAACCCGCAGACTCATTGCACCGATTTCGCGCAGGTGTTCGGGCGTAATCGACGGCGCGCGACGCCGCGCCTCTGACACAGGGTGTACCTCGACGCCACCATCGCCTGGCGCCGTCATATGCGCCTTGTCACCGATGCTCGTGCGGATGATTCGCAGCGAGTCCCGGTCGATCGCAAACGTATCGGCATCCACCGCGCCACCGACAATGGCTTCGCCGAGACCAAAGCTTGCGCTCACCGTGAGTTCAGAACGTCTTCCCGTGGCGGGATTGGCAGTGAACACCACACCGGACACACTCGCATCGACCATCGTCTGAACGACCACTGCCATGACGGCCGACTCGGATTCCACACGGTGCCCCGAGCGATAGGCGACTGCGCGCGCGCTCCACAGCGATGCCCAGCATCCGCGCACCGCATGTAGCAGTTCTTCTTCACCGCGCACGTTCAGAAACGATGCGTGCTGCCCGGCAAAGGACAGATCGGGGAGGTCTTCGGTAGACGCCGATGAGCGAACCGCAACCGCACCGCCACCGAGCGCCGCATAGGCGATGAGTATCTCCCGTTCGACCGACGCATCGAGGTTACCGCTGTCGAACGCATCCGCGATCGAAGCGTCCGCAGCTGGCGGCAGGGCGATCGCGTTTGACGCAATGAACCGCGTGCAGGCTTCGGCCGTGATGATGAAGCCGGTCGGAACCGGAAAGTCGGCACAGACGAGCTGCGCAAGGGATCGTGCTTTGCCACCGATGCGCGACAACGACCGCTCGGCGGTGCGCAGTGGCACGATGGTCGGCGCCAACGCACTCAAGAACTGGGTAGCGCGAGTGTCATGAACACGCTGTATGGGTCGGGGCGATAGCTGCCGAAGGCTTCGCAAAACTCGAAGCCGAACCGACGGTAGAGTGCATGCGCCGGCGCGAACGCCTGCATCGATCCGGTTTCCAGACTGAGGCGCAGATAGGCGCGCAACCGGGCCTCCGCAAGGATATGCTCGAGCAGACGCGATGCCACACCGGTGCGCAGGTAGGGTCGCGCCGTGCGCATCGACTTGATCTCGCCGTGGGACTCATCGAGCGCAAGCAATGCGCCGCAACCGCACAGGTCGTGCCCGTTTCGCACGCTCCAGAAGGTGATTTTCGGTGAGCACAGCGCATCGACATTCAATGCATGGACGCTCTCCGGCGGCGAGAGCAGTGCCATGTCGGCGAGGTGCTCACGCAGGAGACTCACCACCTGAGGGTCTCGTGGATCTTCGATCCGGATGTGCATCCGCGCGCCCTTCTACGCTGACGGGAGCCAATGATAGAGGAGAATCGAATGTTGCCAACTGACCTCGACATCCGCCGCGTCGATCGGTCGAGCGATCCGGTGCTGCGCAATCTGCTCGAACTCTACTGCCACGACATGGGTGAGTGGTTCTTGAACGATACCGACGCGGACGGTCGCTACGACTATCCGATGCAGCGCCACTGGGACGCGGGCGTGCAGGTGCACCTGGCGTATGCCGGCAAGATCCCCATCGGCTTCGCGTTGGTCGGATCCGCCGCGGAATTCACGGGCAATGAACGCGCCCGGGATCTGGACGAGTTCTTCGTGGTGCGGCGTCATCGCCGCTCGGGCGTGGGCCGGGCGTTCGCCCGCCGTGTGTGGGATGCATATCCCGGCCTGTGGCTGGTGCGGGTGTTTCAAGGCAACCTCCCTGCGCTACCCTTCTGGCGGGGCACGATCACCGACTACACGGGCGGTGAGTTCGCAGAAGAGATTCGCACAGTGGGCGAGCGCCGCTGGTCTTATTTCACCTTCGAGGCACCCAACGTCAGAACGTAATATGACCGGCTTTCAGATCGTGATCGACGCCCTGACCCCGGCAACCCTTGCAGCGTTCTGGGCGCAGGCACTGCAGGGATATGCGGTGCGCCCCTACGATGCAGCGGAGATCGAGCGCCTGGCAGCGATGGGCCTGACGCCTGCGATGGATCCGAGTGTACCCATTGACGGCAGCGGCCCGACCATCTGGTTTCAAAAGAGCGGCGGTCCCGCGCGGCAGCGCAATCGAATTCACTTCGACCTTTCCTTCGGCGATCGGAGCATGGAAGTCGCGCGCCTGACGGCACTCGGCGCCCGCATCCACGAAGTGCGCGCGGATCACACCGTGATGCACGACCCTGAAGGTAACCAGTTCTGTGTGTTCGATCCAAAGCGATGACCCCCGCAGTCGATGCACTCAAGCGGGAACGAATCGCGCACCGCGTGGTGGTGTTCGAAAACCACGCCCGCCGCGACTACGGTCAGGAAGCGGCCGCCGCGCTGGAGGTCGATGCGGATCTCGTCTACAAGACGCTGGTGGCAAAGCTCGACGACAGTCAACTCGTGCTGGCACTGATCCCGGTCGATCGGGCGCTGGATCTCAAAACGCTCGCCGCGATCAGCGGTGCCAAGCGCGCGAGGATGGCACCCGTGGCCGATGCCGAACGCGCAACCGGGTATCTGAGCGGCGGCATCAGCCCGATCGGCACCAAGCGAAGGCTTCGTACGTTCATCGACACGTCGATGTCGGACTTGCAACGGGTCTATGTCAGCGGCGGCAGGCGGGGCCTCGAGATCGAGCTGTGGCCGGCGGATCTGATCGCGATCACCGGCGCGACGGTCGCGCAACTGGCGCACTGAGGCGCTGCAGGGTGCGTCGACGAGTCGCCACTGCGTACGCATCGCTCGCCTACTTTGGCATCGTGTTCGGCGTCGGCTTTGTGCTCGGTGTCATGCGTACGCTCTGGCTCGTTCCCGCCGTCGGACACCGAGTGGCCGAATTGATCGAGGCACCGCTGATGCTCGGCGTCATCGTTCTCGCCGCTCGATTCATTGCGACACGATGTGCCAGCCGTGAACTCATCGCCGTTGGCTTCATGTCGGCGTGCCTGGTCATCGGCCTCGACATTATCGTCGGTGTCGCGCTGCGCCAGATGTCGATTCGCGAGATCTTCATGGACCGTGACATTGTGACGGGCACGGTGTATTACCTTCTCATCGGCGCGTTCGCCGTTGCTCCCTATCTCATGTCAAAACTAAAACACCAAGAATAGGAACTGCCATGACCGCCTTTGAAAACGCCGCACGCTTCTTTCACGCCTGCGAATCGGCCAAGGGTTGGGAGGGTTGTCGGCAGTTCGTCGCGCCCGCGGCGGTATTCGTGGCGCAGAGCGAACCGCTGGTCGACGTGCACACAGTGGAGGCGTACTGCGAGTGGATGCGCGGTTTCGGAACCATCACCGCGCCGGGTGCGAGCTACGACCTGCACGCGGCCAGCTACGATGAGGCGAACAAGAGCGCCATGTTCTTCGCCACCTTCCACGGCAAGCACACAGGGCCCGGCGGGCCGGTCGCACCCACTCAAAAGGCCACTGCGTCCCACTATGTCTACATCCTGACCATGAACGGCGATGGCAAAGTCGCTCGAATGGTCAAAGTCTGGAATGCGCCGTGGGCCATGCGGGAACTTGGGTGGAGCTGAGCCGCCGCCTTTGCTTGCTGGTCTGCATGGTGCTGCTTTGCGCGTGTACCTCTGTGAGGCCAGTCGAGCTGTCCGCGGAGGAACTGCGCCAGCAGATACGTACCGGTAGCCTGATCGCACCAGGAGATCGCGTTCGCATTGCCACCGACAGTGGCCAGACGTACACCTTCAAGGTCACCAGCATCGACGAAGCCACCGTGCACGGGCCCGACGACCACGTCGCCATCGATACAATCGCCGCACTGCGCACGCGCGACTTCAGCGCCGGCAAGACGGCGCTGCTCGCCGGCGGTGCCGTGGGTATGGGTATGATCATCCTGTACGGAATGGGGATCGCGGCATCGGTTGCCGTGATGAGTGGGCCGTGACCGAATCCAGACGTAGGCGAGGCGCAGGCGAACATGCCGATCCTGCGCGTTGAAATCATCGGCGAAGTGCACGAGTCCATTCGCCCGGGACTCGCCCAACGCATCGCGGACCGCGCCGGTGCATGCCTCGAATCGCGCCCGCAGGGCACGTGGGTGCGCGTGACCTACCTGCCGGTCGATCAGTACGCGGAAAATGGTGCGGTGGATCAATATCAGCCGGTATTCGTTTCCTTGTTGCAGGCCGACGTGCCCGTCGGCGATGCACGCGCGGAACAGATGGTTCGGCTCACGCAGGCAATCGCAACGGCGTGCGATCGTCCCGCCGAGCACGTACACATCCTGATCGAACCGCCGGCGGCCGGTCGGATCGCATTCGGCGGATTGTTTCAGCGATGACGCTCGAAGTCGCTCTGCTCGACGTGATCCCCGGACAAGAGGCAGCGTTCGAACACGCGTTCTCGGCAGCACAGCAGATCATCGCCTCGATGCCGGGGTACATCACTCATCGGCTCGAGCGCTGCGTGGAACAGGAAAATCGCTATGTCCTGCTGGTCGATTGGGGGACGCTCACCGATCACACCGACGGCTTTCGTCGTTCGCCGCAGTATCAGGAGTGGAAGCGTCTGTTGCACCACTTTTACAGCCCGTTTCCGACCGTCGAACACTATGAGCCCGTGTTGGCGACGCGCGGGACGGCGGAACGCGCAGGTCTCGATGTACTCGACAATCGCGTGTTCGTGCCCGCCGAGAACTTCCAGCTGTCGCGCGACTTCTATCGCGCGCTCGGCTGGCACGAGAACTGGTGTGAGGGTCAACTGGCCGAGCTCGAACTCGGCGGTGTGCGGTTCCTGCTGCAGGACCACTTCGATCGCGCGTTGGCAGAGAACTTCATGATGCAGGTCACCGTTGCCGACGCGGCGGCATGGCATACCCACGCCCGGTCGGTGTTGGCCAGCGCTGACTACGGCAAGGCTCGGGTCGTGCCACCTCGGGTCGAACCTTGGGGCTTCATCGTCACCTACGTTTACGATCCCTCAGGCGTACTACTTCACTTCGCGCAGAAAGCCTGAGCGAGCACGCTGTTGAACAACAGCCTGCTAGTGCCGAACCTGAACAAGTAAACTGTCCCTTTGTTCAGGTTCAGGAACTCAGGCATGGCCAAGGCACTCGGCATCGGCGGCGTTTTCTTCAAGGCGGATGATCCCGAAGCGCTGTCCAGCTGGTACAAGACGTGGCTCGAGCTGGAGATCGATCCGTCGTACGGCGGCACCAGCTTCCAGGCGAGCGCGCTGCCACCGCGGGCATACTCGGTGTGGTCACCGTTCGCGGCAACGACGACCTACTTCGAACCATCCACCAAGCCGTTCATGATCAACCTGATCGTGGATGACGTGGGCCAGGCGCTGTTTCAGGTGCAGCAGGGCGGCGCACAGATCGTCGGCGAGCCGCAGGTGCTCGAGTACGGCACGTTCGGCTGGTTCATCGACCCCGAAGGCAACAAGATCGAGGTGTGGCAGCCCGCGTGACGACGCTGCGCAACCTCACTCGCGCGGATGCGCTCGCGTATCGTGAGATTCGCCTCGCGGCATTGCGCGACGCACCGACCGCGTTCGGATCGGACTACCACGAGAACGTGGACATGCCGCTGTCGCACTTCGAGTCGCGCATCGGCACCACGGATGACCACTTCATCCGGGTCGCGGAAGCAGATGGTGTCATGGTCGGCACCCTCGGCTTTCGCCGCGACGATGGCACCAAGCGCCGTCACGTCGGCTTGTTGTGGGGTATGTTCGTCGTGCCAGCCGCGCGTATGCGCGGCGTAGGCCGCCTGTTGCTCGCAGACGTACTCGAGAATGTGCGGACGCTGCCGGGCCTCGAACTGATTGAACTGTCCGTGGTGGTGGGCAACGAATCGGCGCGGCGGCTGTATGATTCGTTCGGCTTCGTGACCTATGGCGTGGAGACGAAGGCGCTGAAGATCGATGGCCGCTACTACGACGAGGCGCACATGGCGCTCGAACTGTGACGACGCGATGATCTATTACGATTACTACAGTGACGTAGCCGAGGGCGCCATCGAAGCCCTGCTGCAGGCGAGTGAGCTTGGTCGGCTCGTAACGAGCGATGCATCGGGCCTGCCGGACATCGGCCTATACCCGTTCGTGTACAGCGGCGCCGCGGTGGAGCTGCACCTGCATAGCAACGACAGCCAACGTGCCGACCTCCTCGCGCGCCCACGCTGCCTGTTCGAAGTCGACGACGTGCTCGGCGTCATTCCTTCCTATTGGGTCGATCCGGACAGCGCAGTCATGGCGACGGCCTACCATCGCACGGTGATCTTCGAGTGCGCGGCACAGGTGCACAACGATGCGCACGCACTGGCGGCACAGCAGCGGACTCTGCTCGCGCGCTATCAGAGCGAAGGTGGGTTCAAGGAGGTCAGTCCGGATGATCCCATCTATCGCGGCGCATTGGGCGTGATCAGCGCCGTGCGACTCACCATCCTCGCGCGGCGGGTGAAGTTCAAGCTCGCTCAGAACCGACCATCGCAGACACGGCGCCATATCGCCTCGAAATTGCGTGAACGCGGTCGCCACAATGACGAGCGCGCCGCCCAGGCGATCGAGTCGACGTTGCGCGAAGAACAATCATGACGACCGACGCAACTCGCACAGCACCGCAATCGCGGTTCATCACCGTGATCGCCTGGCTCACCATCGTCGGCTCCGCCATCGCGATCATGCCGCTGGGGCTTGCAGCCCTCGCCCTGCCGCTGATTGCGGCGACCGAATCGGCCTCGCTGATGCCGACGCTGGCTGCCCTGGTCGTTGCCTGTATCGCCCAGTTCGTGACCGGTATTGGACTCTTGCAACGCCGCAACTGGGCGCGCATCGCCATGATCGCGTTGCTGGTGATCACCTGTGTCTGGCAAGGATCCGAGCTGCTAGTGCCGGGAGATGCGTCGGCATTGCTGCCGAATTCGCTGTCCGCCGATCCTGCAGTCACCGATCTGCTCGACATGGTGCATAACCTCATGATCGCCCTGTCGCTCGCCATCATCGTCGGCAGCCTGTGGCTGATCTACCGGCTGGTACGCGACGATGTCAGAGCGGAGTTCGGTGCATGAAGCTCGAAGTCATCAGCCGGGGTGACGATCTGCTCATTCGGCGCATGGTGCTCGAACCGGGTGACGCAACACCCTGGCACACGGACAGCTGCCGCCGGTTTTCCGTGGTCGTGCGCGGCACGGCGCTCACCATCGAGTTTCGCGATGGGCTCCAGGAAGCGATCCCGGTTCACGCGGGTCTGTCGGAGTGGAATGAGCCAGAGCCGAAGGTCCACCGGGCCATCAACACCGGCGCGGACACCTTCGAAGAAGTGGTCATGTTTCAGATCGATCGCGTGGATCAAGACCCGCAGCCACAATCAGTCGCCCGCGAGTAGCCTGATCCGATCGGGAAACTGCCCGGACAAATGCCGTGGCTCACGGCCGCGTTTGTAGCGGAAGTCGCAGTGGGTGGCACCGAGCGCGATCGTCCCCGATCGGCGCAGCCCCTGGCTGCCACGCTCGCTGACGATGTCGTCGGTGGCGCACATGTACGGCACCAACTCCATCGCATCGTACTTGGCGTATTGCGCGCAGATCGCGCATGACTTGATGTCGTAGCCGAAGTCGAAGTCGATACCGTCGCCTTCGAAGGCTTCGAACACATCCTCGCCCGGCGCGGCACTGCGCATCGATTCTTTGCCGGCAGCGATCATGGCTCGGGTTGCCTCGCGTTGCGTCGCCTCGTCCATTGGCATTGGGAACGCATGTGCTGGCGCGCGTGACAGCCCGAACAACATCGCGCCACCAAATGAATGCAGGTCGACACCGCGGTCCTTGAGCGCGAGATACATCGCAAGGTTCACGCTCGTGGTGAATAGCGCTTGCGCCAGAAAGTGCGTCGGCTTGTCGACGTAGGCCATGTCCGGAATCATGCGCATAAAGTGCGAACGCGCATCGGCAACCGCAGCCTCGGCGTCAGCAACGAGCCGTGCCGCGAGTCTGGTGAGTCGCGGAATCGCCGCTTCGAACACGTTGGCGACGAGCTGCTGGTTCTCCGGGTTCATCCCGCACTCGCCGTGTTCGAATCGAACCGCCACTGCGTCGCCGTGTTCGAGAACATCATGCCGCCATCCAAACCCGTGTTGTCGCAAATCCAGCCCAGCACGCGCGTCGGTCGTACGTCGAATACATCGTCAGTTGTCGCGGGCATCTCCCACTGGTATTTGTCGCGGTAGGCCTCGACCCAAGCGGCCACGTCATCAACGCTCAAACTCGAGACGGTTCCCTCGACAATCACGACCTCCTGCGCGCTCTCGAGGTTGATCTGTACCCGCGGATCTCGCTGCACATTGCGCGCAATGGCAGAGCCACTGCTGAACCAGAGGTGCTGCCCATGCCATATACCCCACACCGGGCGGGAGCTGGGAAACGCGGATGTGCGCGTTGCGATCCAGTAGGCTGACGCCCGACGCAGGCGATCTTCCACCCACTGCCAAGCCAGGAGCTTGCCGGGTTGCACGTATCCCGACAGGCTCGGACGTTCCGCGTGTGGAATGTTCATGCCAGTCTCCACTGGTTGCGACCGCTACAATCGCTGGCGCATCTCCGTACCCACGACTGCGAATCCATACTTTGAGTAGAACACCCGGTTGCCTTCGGTGCGTTCGACGAGATAGAGGCCCATCTCCGCGCAGCCATGCGCGCGGGCCGCATCGACCGCGGCCTGCACGAGCAGTCCGCCGGCATTTTTTCCACGCGCCGCATCGTCCACGATCAGCTCCTCCAACTGGCAATACTCACCCGAGTAGCGCACGGCCAGATTGTAGGAAAGGGTAGCGACACCGAGAATACTCTGCCCCTCTACCGCAACCAGCACGGTGCCGCGGCGTCCGCGCATCAGCTCATCATACGCGCGGCCCCAGCCCGGGTCTGCCGACTGCCCCGTCAGCATGCCGATCAATTCCAAGCAGCGGTTTTTGTCGGCAGGTGCCGCTACGCGTACCGTCACACTCATCTCGAGTCAATCGCCAATTCTCATTGAGTGCCGGCCAGCCTATCATCACGCTTGGTGTCGTAGCGGCTCAACCCTCATGACCATTCGCCAAATCGCGCCCCAATTTCTGGTCGACGATCTACCCACGGCCCTCGCGTTCTACGTGGAGCAGCTCGGCTTCACGCAGGCCATCGCCTGGGACGATTTCTATGCAAGCGTGGAGCGCGACGGTCAGTCGATTCACTTGAAACGCGCATCGAAGGTCGACGCCGACCGTTCAAACCGACACGTCAACGAGCACCTCGACGCCTACATCGAAGTAACGAATGCGGAGTCGTTGTGCAGAGAATTCGAGGCGCGAGGTGTCGTCATGATGAAGGCATTGGAGGACCGTCCATGGGGTGCGCGCGACTTCTATGTACAGGACCCCGATGGGTACGTGCTCGGATTCTCACAACAACTCTGATCAGGAAGCCAATGGATACCGCTGAACTCGTCACTGAATCTCTCTCCCGTGCGGCCGAGCTCGGTGGCGATCCCACCGCCGCGATCTATGCCCGCTACTTCTCTACCTGTCCGGAATCCCATGAATTGATGGGCCATGTGGACATGCACATGCAGGGCCGCATGCTGACGGAAGTCTTCCGGCTGCTGATGGCGGATGATGCGACCCCCGACGAGGCGTACCTGCAGTTCGAAACCAGAAACCACTCAGGCTATGGCGTCAAGAATCACATGTATGCGAATCTCCTCGCTGCCGTGCGCGACACCGTGCGCGCAACGCTCGGTGATGAGTGGCGTGATGCGTACGCCGCATCTTGGAACGATCGAATCGATGCGCTACTGAAACAACTCGACAGCGCGATGAGCAGTGCGTGAACCAAGCAACCTTGGGGTCCGCGACGCGGAGCATCGCGATCTTCAAGAGGTACTCGCGCTCAATCTCGAATCCGAGCACTACTTGAGCTCGCTGGACGATTCGACACTCGCGCACCTGCACGCGACCGCTGCATATCATCGCGTCGTCGAGGTTGACACCGAGGTCGGAGCGTTTCTCCTTGCATTTCGCGAAGTCAGTGACTACGCAGCTTCGAACTTCCTGTGGTTCAGGGATCGGTACGATGCCTTTGTGTACATCGATCGGGTGGTCGTCGGCGCGCGACACCGGGGTCTACACCTTGGCAGTGCGCTATATCGAGATCTCCTGGCGTTCGCGCGCAAGGTCGGCGTCGGTCATGTCGTCTGCGAGTACGACCTCGAGCCGTACAACCCTGCATCCGCGAGTTTTCATAAGTCGTTCGGGTTCGTCGAGGTGGGTCAGCGCATGACCGATGACAATAAGAAGCGCGTTTCAATGCAGCATCTGGCACTGCGCTGATGCGAACCACATCGCGATCATCGCAGCCGTCGGCCTCACCAACGTTGCGCGGCCCAAGGCGACCTTGGCGTGCGCCATGACGTCGGCTGAGACAACCATCTGGGTAGACGGCGATGCGGTGCCGGGACCCATTCGTGACATCCTCACTCGCGCCGCCGTGCGCCGCCAGATGATGACGGTGTTCGTGGCCCATCACTCGGTGAGAGTGCCCAAGTCAGCGTATCTGCGTTCGCTGACAGTCACCCAGGGACTCGACGCGGCCGACAACTACATCGCGGAGTCTGCGCGACCCGGCGATCTGGTGGTGACGGCGGACATCCCGCTGGCCGCCCGAGCAGTAGCGGCAGGAGCCACCGCGGTGAATCCGCGGGGCACTGTGTACACCAAGGAGACGATCCAGTCCCATCTCGCCCAGCGCAATCTGATGACCGATCTGCGCGATCAAGGTGTTGTGTCGGGCGGCCCGGCACCCATCGGACGCGCCCACATTCAGGCGTTCGCCAATGCGCTCGACGGCCACATCACGGCCATGAGGAACCGCGCCGGCAGTTGAGCAAGGGCGCCGATGTGATCACACTGCCGATCTCATCCGTTGCGTTGGAGCCAGACCATGTTGAAGGCCGGAGACACCGCACCGCAGTTTTCGCTTTCGGATCAGGACGGCAACGTCATCGCGCTCACGGATCTGCTGAACCGTGGCGATCTCGTGCTCTACTTCTACCCCGCCGATTTCACGCCCGTTTGCACGCGTGAAGCCTGTGAGTTTCGCGACCGGTTCGAGGATCTAGCGTCCGTCGGTGTGCAAATAGTCGGTGTCAGCCCGCAAAGCGCAAAGTCGCACCAGAAATTTCGCGACGCCTTCAATCTGCCATTTCCGCTATTGTGCGATGAGCGCAAGGAACTGATCAAAGCCTTCGGCGTCGACGGTCCACTCGGATTCGGAGTACGCCGTGCCACCTATCTGATTGGTGCGGACGGCGTCATCAAGAACCGTGTAGTGGCCGACATCTTCCTCGGCGATCACATGGAACTCATTCGTGGCGTAATCGATACCGGTCGATGAGCACCCGGCTCCGCCGCGCGAGCGTCGCGGACATCGACGATTTAATCCCATTCGTACGCGCGTACCATGAATTCGAAGGTATCGACTCGGATCCAGATTTCCTGACCGGCGCGTTGGCGCCACTGCTTCATGAAGACGGGGTCGGGCAGATTCACTTCATTGCGCATGACGCAGAAGACGTCGGCTACGTTGCACTCTGCTTCGGCTACAGCATCGAGTTCGGCGGCCGCGATGCGTTCATCGACGAGTTGTTCATCGTCCCATCGCATCGCGGTCGTGGCATCGGCCGGACCGCGATGACGCTGCTGCTCGACATGGCGACATCGCTCAACGTGCGAGCGGTGCATCTGGAGGTCCAACCTGGAAACGAAGCCGCCAGGCGGCTCTACCAAAGCCTCGGGTTCGAGGCGCGGGACCGCTACCTGCTGATGACGCGGCGCTGATCAGCCGGGCGGGTCGAGCCTGATGGCCATCGAATCGTCCCGCGAGAACATGACACCGATGTACGCATCCGCCCAGCCGTACTTTTGTGCCATGAGTTCGTTGACTGCTGCGGTGTCGTCTGGCGACGGCACGGCGCGATAGGACGCCGCTACACCATTGCGTTCGACGGTGATCGTGGGGTTTGCCTCGATTCGCCCATACCACTGCGCCTGCGGAGAGCCCGCTCGCAGAAAGGCTTGTCCCTCACGATCGACCACCCACAGTCGCGTCGTTGCCGGCGTCCCATCGGCCGATTGGGTGGTGACCACTACGACCTCGCCGGACTCGGAGGCGACCATCTGAATGACCATGACGAGCACGAACACACCGACCAGTGCGGCCAGCAGTTTGCCAACGCGTTTCATGACCAGGGACTCCGATGCGGAAAGTATCGAAGCCTGAGTGAGGCGGAAAGAAAATGCCAGTGATCCGAGCGAACTGAGCGCCCGGATCACTGACTGCAATCAGTCTTGGACTACGACGCCGGAACCGGCGCCATGGTCCCGATGATTACCAGCGATCGCCACCGCCGCCGCCAGTACGCTTGGGGCGTTCCTGTGCTTCGTTGACGCGCAGTTGGCGAGAGCCCACATCTTTTCCATTGAGGCGGGTAATGGCCTCTTTGGCAGCATTGGCGTCCATCTCTACGAAGCCAAATCCGCGCGAGCGGCCGGTTTCGCGGTCGGTGACAACCGTCGCGGACTGAACGGGGCCATGAGCAGCGAACAGTTCGCGCAATTCGTCATCGGTCGTCGACCAGGGCAGATTGCCCACATAAATCTTCTTCACTTAAATCTCCAAGAACTCAACTAGATACATTGCATAGGCCCCCCGCCAATTCGAATGGGCTACGCGACTGCACCCGGCGGATATGACTCCACGGGCGGCTAGAGGAACGTTTCGATGACCGACTTGCAAGAGGAATAAACCAGAGGCTAGATCGGGGCAGGCCGCTTTCTCAGCGGCAGGCATAGTACACGCGACGTCGACGGAAAGCCATAAGGGCGATCGCCGAGATCTTGCAACTGAGAACTGACCCCCTCTACTGTCTGGTTCACCGTCCTTCTGGAGCACCGGTCATGATCCGAACCCTGTTGATCGGCGGCACCGCGCTGCTTTTGATTGGCCTCCTGCTCGGTTTTTCGACGAGCGCCTGGCCGAGCCCGGAAGTTGCGCTGGACGCCCATGTGGCCGGGGTCCAGCACGGCATGCTGCTGCTGATCATTGCCGCCTGCTGGCGCTTCGCAGACCTCGGTACAACTGAACGTGCATGCGCCTGGTTCAACATTTTTGGCCTGTGGGGTATTTGGCTCGGCTTCATCGCCAGCGCCCTGGCGGGCGATCAGTATCCGGGGCAATCACCGATAATCGAAGCGCTGCTTGGCGTCATGTCGGTTGCACTGGTGATCGGCGTGATCTTGCTGCTGCGCGGCTTCGTCCGGCACCGCAGCACCGGCTGACGGCGCGCATGCCGGCACGCGACGACGACTGGCTCGCGCCGCATCGGCATTGTTTCCTTGCCGAGCCAGTCCTCGAGCTTGGCTGCGGCGAGGGTCGTGATACACGTGAACTCATTGCGCTCGGCGCGTCAGTGGTCGCTGGCGATCTGTCAGCGCAAGCTCTCGCCCTGCACGCAGCCGCGCTACCCGCGGTGCCGCGCGTACAGCTGGACATCGCAGCGGGTCTGCCGTTTGCGGCGCAGACATTCGGCTGCGTCCTGGCGAGCCTTTCGCTTCACTACTTCTCCTGGTCTGAAACGATCGCGGTGTTCACCGATGTCAGGCGCTGCCTGCGGCCGGAGGGGTGGCTGGTGCTGCGCGTGAATTCGCGACGCGATGTCTACTATGGCGCGCGCGGGCACGCAGTGATCGAACCAAATTTCTACCGCGTCCGGGATCGCACCAAGCGGTTCTTCGATGCCGCTGACATCCGCACACTCGGCGCAACTGGATGGTCGATCGACCATCTCCAAGCAGAAACGATCGATCGCTACGATCGGCCGAAACACGTGCTGACGGCGCGACTGCGACGCGTGCAAACGAGTGACGATCCGCGCCGACGCAGCTAACATCACCGCGCGGCTGCCGAGATTCAGGACACGACGCCCTCCACATGAGACTGGCCTTTCTAGTTTTGCTGGCGATGCCAGCACTCGCGCTGGCCAACCCGCAACCGAAGGCCGACGCGATCATGGTCTACAAGGCCGACCGTGTCCTGATGCTGCTCAAGCGCGGCGAGATTCTGAAGCAATACCCGATCGCGCTCGGCGCCGATCCGATCGGACACAAAGTCCGCGAAGGCGATCGGCGCACCCCGGAGGGCCGCTACTTCATCGATTGGCGCAATCCCATCAGCCGCTTCTACCGCTCGCTGCACATCTCGTACCCGAATCAGTTGGATCTCATCAACGCCCAACTCGCGGGCACGCACCCGGGCGGTATGGTGATGATCCACGGCATGCCGAGCGCGCCGGAATTGCGCTGGATGCACACCGATGGCGACTGGACCGATGGCTGCATTGCGGTCACCGATGAGGCGATGGATGAGATCTGGGATGCGGTGGCGGATGGCACACTGATCATCATCAAGCCATGACGCCCGAAGAGGAGTTCGATGTGTTCGATGAGGACGGTGTGCACATTGGCCGCGCACCGCGCAGCGAAGTGCATCGGCGCGGGCTCTGGCACAAGGCGGTCAACGTGCTGCTGTTCGCAAGCGACGGCAGGCTCTATCTGCAGCGGCGCGCTGCATCAAAAGACGTATGGCCCGACGCATGGGATGTGAGCGTGGGGGAGCACCTGCAACCAGGCGAGGCACCGCTCGATGGCGCACATCGCGGGCTGATGGAAGAACTCG
The DNA here is from genome assembly GCA_041738285.1 of Pseudomonadales bacterium. Lineage (GTDB taxonomy): Bacteria > Pseudomonadota > Gammaproteobacteria > Pseudomonadales > Azotimanducaceae > SZUA-521. The sequence continues at coordinate 54,604 of JBGSQB010000180.1, forward strand.
GCGTCTCAGGCGTGACGCTTGCGCGACTCGGAGAACAGACGCGCGCGCGGATCGAGATCGCGCTGCAGGGCATCCACGATTGCGAGCTTCAGCAGAGTTTCACCGGCACGTATGATGGGCCAATTCACCCGGATGCCGCAGAAGTCGCTTTGGTCAAACTGATCGATCGAGAAACGCTCGCGCACGATGTGTCACGCGCACCAGAATCTTACACACCCTGGTTGCGAGAGCGGCTGGCACGAATGGGCTGGCTGTGAGCCTGACACCGTTTCATGTGGCCGTGCCGGTGCACGACATCGCCGCCGCACGGGCCTTCTATGGCGACCTCTTGGGCTGCCCCGAAGGGCGCAGCGCACCGCAGTGGGTCGACTTCAATCTGTTCGGTCACCAGTTTGTCGTCCATCTGGACGAAGGCATGGCGCCGCGCCCGCTGCACCACAATCCCGTAGATGGTCACGACGTGCCCGTGCCGCACTTCGGCGTGGTGCTCGAAATGCGCACCTGGCACGCACTGGCGGAGCGGCTCAAACGCGCAGGCGTCGATTTCGTGATCGAACCCTATGTGCGCTTCGCGGGGCAGGTCGGCGAGCAGGCGACCATGTTTCTGCTCGACCCGAGTGGCAACGCGCTCGAGTTCAAGGGGTTCAACGACATCGACCGTGAGCTGTTCCGCAAATAGGGGGAAATAGGGGACAGTTGACCTTTTCCCCCTCTTACCTCAGTCGTCGAGAAAGCGGGCGGTGATGTCGCCGTAGGCGTCGATGCGGCGGTCGCGGAAGAAGGGCCAGCCAAGGCGCTGGGTCTGGATGGTGTCGAGTTGAGCATCGACTACCAGCACCGCTTCGGCATCGGCAGGGCCGCGTACCAGCACGCGACCGTCGGGGGCTACGACAAAGCTCTGCCCCCAGAACTCGATGCCGCCTTGACCCGTTGGATCGGGTTCGAAGCCGGTGCGATTGACCGCAACGACGTAGCAACCATTGGCGATGGCATGGGCGCGCTGGGCGGTTTCCCAGGCATCGTGTTGCGCGCGACCGACGACATCCTGTTCTTCCGGATGCCAGCCGATGGCAGTGGGATAAAACAGAATCTGTGCGCCTTTCAATGCGGTCAGCCGAGCGGCTTCCGGATACCACTGATCCCAGCACACCAGCACACCGATCGGACCCGCAGGCGTCGCGAAGGCACGAAAGCCGAGATCGCCGGGGGTGAAGTAATACTTTTCGTAGTAACGCGGATCATCGGGGATGTGCATCTTGCGGTACTTGCCGCGATAGCCACTCGCATCGAGCACCGCTGCCGTGTTGTGGAACAACCCCGGCGCGCGCCGTTCGAACAGGCTCGCAATGAGTGTGATGCCGAGTTCTTTCACGAGTGGTTCGAGGGTCGCCGTGGTCGGACCGGGAATGGCTTCGGCGAGATCGAAGAAGCGGGCATCCTCGCTCTGGCAGAAGTAGCGCGACAGGAACAGTTCGGGCAGACAGACGATGTTCGCACCCTGGCGCGCTGCGTCGCGAATGCCGGCAATAGCGCGCGCGAGGTTGTCGGCCGGGTCCTGCGACATGCGCATCTGCACGAGGCCGATGCGCGTGGCTTTCTTGTCAGCTGGTGCTCGGCTCACCGTTGGGGAACTCCGTTGCACAGTAAGTGGTTTCGGCGAAGCGCTTCTTGTAGTCGTTGAGAATGCGCATGCCCACGTTTGGTCGCACCTCGTTGGAATCGATCTTGCGCCGCACGAGTTCGCTCATACGACGGTTCAAATCGTTGGGAAAGTACTGCACCTGGGCGAGCATCTCGTTCACCGTCATACCAGGGATCACCTTCTCGATCCAGAAATTGCCTTCTTCTTCATCGTCCGCGTAGACGTGAATTTCCGGCAGGCGACCAAACAGGTTGTGCGCGTCACCCAGGATGTCCTGATATGCGCCCACCAGAAAGATGCCGAGGTAGTAACGCTCACCCTTCTCGAAGCGATGCAGTGGCAGGTGCGTGTTGTCGTCAAGAGACGACACATAGTGTTCGAGCTTGCCGTCTGAATCGCAGGTCAGATCCACCACCACCGCGCGCCGCTTGGGTCGTTCATGCAGCCGCGACAGCGGCATCACCGGAAACACCTGATCGATCGCCCAGTGATCGAGCACCGAGTGGAACACAGAGAAGTCGCACAGGTAGGTATCGGTCAGCTGCTTTTCCAGCTCGACCTGCTCCGCTGGCGGTACTTCGAGCTCGGCGGCCTCGAGGCCCTCGAGCACTTCACGACAGGTGCTCCAATAGAGGCTCTCGACATTGGCCAGCGTATCGATGCCGAGAAATCCGAGACGGAAGACCGTGTTCGCTTCGGCGCGCGTATCGATCACATCGTGATAAGCCTCGAGCAACTCGCCCACGTGATCGTCGGCATTGCGGGCCTCTTCGAGCGCCGCCTGCATGCGCTGCACCAGCGGATCTTCGGCGTCGGTGATTTCGAGTTCTTCGTCTACCTCATGACGCTGAGTGCCGATCACTGGCACAACCAGCACGGAATGGTGCGCAGTGATGGCACGACCACTCTCGGACACGATGATCGGCTCTGCAACCTCACGCGCCGTGCAGATTTCCTGCACAGCATAGACCACGGCGTTCGCATACTCCTGCAGGCTGTAGTTGATGGCCGACTCTTCATCGCCATAGCCCGCGCCATAGCTCACGCCGAGGCCGCCGCCGACATCGAGGTATCGAATTCCGACGCCGCGACGCTTGAGATCCGCGTAGACCTGGCTTACTTCCTTGACGGCCTGCTTGAGCACCTGGATGTCCGATATCTGACTGCCAAGGTGAAAGTGCAGCAGTTCGAGCCGGTCGGCGATGCCGCGCTTTTCGAGCTCGCGCACGAGGCGCACGAGTTCGGTGACCGTGAGTCCGAACTTCGATCGCTCACCACCGGATTCACCCCAGCGGCCGGACCCGCGGGTCGCGAGCTTCACACGTACGGCGAGCCGCGGCGCAACGCTGGCCCGATCCGCGAGCAGCATCAGCTGGTCGAACTCGCTGTACTTCTCGATGATCGGCAGCACACGCTGGCCGAGCTGTTGCGCCGATAGCATCAGCGACAACATCACGTGATCTTTGACACCGTTGCACAACAGCAGTCGATCATCTTCGACCAGCGGCAGTGCCGCGATCAGCTCGGTCTTCGAGCCACACTCGAGTCCGACGTGATAGCCCTTGCCCGCGTCGAGCACTTCCTCGACCACTTCGTGCAGCTGGTTGACCTTGATTGGATAGATCGCCTGATAGTGATTGCCGTAGCCGGCGTCGCGGATCGCTTCACCGAACGCTTCGACCAGCCGTCGCACGCGTGCGCGCAGCACATCCTGAAACCGAATGAGCATAGGCGGCGCAACGTCGTACTGGGTCGCGTCCGCAATGACCTGCATCAGGTCGATTTCGAGGCTGCTGTCGAGGAGCGGCCGCGCGACCGCATTGCCGCTGCGATTGACGCCATAGAAACCGTCGCTCCACCGCTCGATTGCATACAGCTCTGCCGCATCGTCGACACTCCAGTCACCGTGGCTCGCAACTGGCGACTTCGATCCCCGGCCCGTGTTCACGGCGTTGATCTCATTGCTCCAGAATGTAGGCGAACATGAGCGGCACCACGATGCTGGCGTCGGACTCGACGATGTATTTGGGCGTATCTACCGACAACTTGCCCCAGGTGATCTTCTCGTTCGGCACGGCGCCGGAGTAGGAGCCATAGCTCGTGGTCGAGTCGCTGATCTGGCAGAAGTAGCCCCAGCGAGGGATGTCCTGCATCAACAGATCCTGCTCGAGCATCGGTACCACACAGATCGGAAAATCGCCGGCAATGCCGCCGCCGATCTGGAAGAACCCGACCGAGACTTCCGCCGTCTGAGTCCGATACCAGGTCGCAAGATTCATCATGTACTCGATGCCACTGCGCACCGTGTGCACGTTCCTGATGTCGCCGTTGATCACGTGCGATGCATAGATGTTGCCGAGGGTGGAATCCTCCCAGCCTGGCACAATGATCGGCAGATTCTTCTCGCACGCCGCCACCATCCATGAGTCCTTCGGATCGATCTGGTAGCTCCTCTCGAGTTTCCCGGAGCGAATCATCTTGTACATGAACTCGTGCGGAAAGAAGGACTCACCCTTGGAATCCGCGGCCTGCCACTCGTCCATGATCACGTGTTCGATACGCCGGATCGCTTCTTCTTCCGGAATACAGGTGTCAGTCACGCGGTTGAGGTGGCGCGCAAGCAGCGCTTCTTCGTCTTCCGAGGTCAGCGTTCGATAGTTCGGCACCCGCACATAGTGATCGTGGGCGACGAGGTTGAAGATGTCTTCTTCGAGGTTCGCGCCGGTGCAGGAGATGGCGTGCACCTTGTCGCGACGGATCATTTCGGCCAGCGAGAGACCGAGTTCCGCCGTGCTCATGGCGCCAGCGAGCGTCATGAACATCTTGCCGCCCTGGTCCAGATGCGCGACATACGCTTGCGATGCGTCGATCAGCGCCGCGGCATTGAAATGGCGGTAGTGGTGGCGGATGAAGTCGCGAACTGCGGCCATCAGCAACGCTCCAGATTGGCAGAGGGCTTTGGGGCGCGAAGCTTACGTGCTGGCCTTGGCAGGGGCAAGGAAAGCGCCGGGCAAGCACGTCACTGCGCGGGCACCTGCTGGGTCAGGCAATGGAACGTGCCGAGCCCCACCACCACGTCGCGGCAGTCGATTGGCACCATCTCATGGCGTGGAAAGCAGGCGCCGATGATCTCCACCGCCGCACCGTCCTGGGCGCAATCGAATACCGGTATCAGCACCACCTCGTTACCGATGTAGAAGTTGGCGTAGCTCGCCGGCAGCCGGCGGCCATTGCCAAACAGCGGCGCGGGCATGTCAATCTGCACGATATCGAGCGGCTTGCCATCGACCAGCTTCACCGACTGCAGATGAGCGAGGTTCTCGGCCAGGGGTTCGTGATTCACGTCCGCCGTGTCGGGCTCCACCATGGTGATCACCCGATGGGTGGAGGTGAATCGCGTCAGATCATCGATGTGGCCGTCGGTGTCATCGCCATCGATACCATCGCCGAGCCAGATCACCTGACTCACACCCAGGTACTTACGCAGCGTCTGCTCGATCTCGCCCCGTGACATCGACGGGTTGCGATTGACGTTGAGCAGACACTGCTGCGTGGTCAGCACCGTGCCGGCGCCGTTCACTTCGATGGAACCACCCTCGAGGATCATTTCGACCCGTTCGGTGGGCACGCCGAGGGCCGCATTCATTCTGGCCGCAGCCGCATCGTCCAGATCAAAAGGCGGATACTTGCCGCCCCAGGCGTTGAAGCGGAAATCCAGACCCACGAGTGCGTTGTCACGTCGCACGAAAACAGAGCCATGATCGCGGCACCAGGCATCGTTGGTCGGGATCGGGTGCAGCACCAGGTTCTGCGATGGCACTCTGCCCTTGAATTTCATCGCGAGCGCGGCCCGCTGCGCTGCGTCTTTGACGTTGATGTGCACGCACTCGGATGCGGCCAGCGCAATGACCGCCTCGGCGAGTGCTTGCTGTGCACCCGCGAGCACGCCCGGCCACGTTTCCGGATTGTGCGGCCATGAGAACCACGTGCCCTGATGGTGTTCCCATTCGGCAGGCATGTAGTACGTCGCATTTGCGGCCATTCGGTGCTCCGATACATCGATCGGCCGATTATACTGACCATGACTGTGAACACCGCACCGAGGAGCGAATGGTCCTGTTTTTCCAGTTGCTCATCGGGCACGCACTGGCTGACTTCGTACTGCAGACCGACACGATGGCAGTGGCGAAGAGTCGCCATTCACGCCGACCAGCCAACGCTGGCGAGGGTTTCCCGCCCTGGTATTACTGGCTCGCTGCACACAGCCTCATTCATGGTGGCGTGGTCTACGCGATCACCGGCAGCTGGGCACTCGGACTGGCGGAGGCTGTGCTGCACAGCCTCATTGATCTGGCCAAGGGCGAGCGCAAAATCAACTTTCATCAGGATCAGGCGCTGCACGTGCTGTGCAAGATCGGCTACTGCTTCGCGGTTTAACAGGATGAACCCATGAACGTGACCGGTATCGATCACATTTATCTGAGCGTGTCCGATTTCACCCGCAGCGAAGCGTTCTACGACGCCGTGCTCGCCGCGCTCGAGTTCCGCAAGGGCGACAAGGCCATCAGCGGTGAACCACATGCGCACTACATCCGCCCCGGCATTCAGATCAGTATCCGACCCGCGCGCGGACATGCACGCCATGACCCGTACGCGCCCGGCTTGCATCACCTGTGTCTGCAGGTGGCGACCAAGTCAGATGTCGATGCCGCCTACGCCGCCCTCGAAGGACTCGGCGTCGAAGCCAGTGCGCCGCGCAGCTACCCGGAATACAACCCCGAGTATTACGCCACCTTCTTCCAAGATCCGGACGGCATCCGGCTGGAAATCGTCGGTCAGACGACCTATCGCCGCACGTTGATCGAGCGATGGCGGGATCTGCGTGTGTTTCTCAATCCGCTGGCGGAACTCGCGAGCCGCGACTCGAATCACCAGGCATAGGCTTCCGGCGCCGCACCGCAGGGCGGGAAAATCGCATCGATCTGCCCAAGCGTCTGCTCGCTCAGCCGGAGTTCGGGCACATGCAGCACCGACTCGAGCTGCTCAAGGCTGCCCGGTCCGATGATGGTCGCGGCGACACCGTCCTGGCGCAGCAGCCACGCGAGCGCAATGGCGCTGGGTGATTCACCGAGCGCCGCACACAGTGCCGTGAACTGATCGAGTTGGGATGCACGCTGCGTGATCGACCTTCGAATACCCTCCGATTGCCGACGACCCTGCCCGGTCGAGTCGCGACCGGCCAGCAATCCACCTGCCAGCGGGCTCCAGGCAATCATGCCGAGGCCGTACGCTCGGCAGGCAGGGAGCACTTCGAGCTCAGCCCGGCGCTCAATCAGGTTGTACAGGCCCTGTTCACAGACGAGCCCGAGCCGATGCCGCGCGATCGCCTTCTCATTGGCCTGTGCAATCGCCCAGCCGGGAAAGTTGCTCGAGCCAACGTAAGTGATCTTGCCCTGGGCGATCAATCGATCCATCGCCTGCCAGATCTCTTCGATCGGTGCGGCGCACTACACTAGACTGCCGCCGTATTGATTTGCCGTGTCGATGAAGTTGATGCCGGCGGCAACCGCGCGATCGAGAATCTGAAACGATGCTTCTTCGCTGGTTCGTGGCCCGAAGTTCATAGTGCCGAGACACAGCTCGCTGACCTTGAGGGCAGAGCGACCGAGTCGACGATACTGCATGGGTGGCTCCTGTCGACCTAAGGGCTGCGCAGTGTCGCGCCGGTCACCAGCGTTTCACTCGAGTCAACGACCGAAAACCCGACCAGCTTCTGCGCGTGATCAGACAGTTTCTTGTAATCGCGATAGCTGATGCCAGGCAGGATCGGTTCTCTGAACCAGGGCGCGTAGAACTCGAGGTTCGGGATGGCGCGCGTCGAATCCGACACGTTCGGTGTGCCGCCGTGCCAGGCACGTACGTCGCGGATCATCACCGCACCCGCCGGCGCAGGGCACACGGTGCTCAGCCGCATCCACTCCGGCTCGTCGGCGAGTCCGGGTATTGGCGCGCGTGTGTTCTGCGTACCTGGAATCTGTCGGGTCGGTCCGTTCAATCGGGTGACGTCCTGGGGCAGAAAATTCACGCATACAGAGGGGCACGGCAGATCGCGAATGCTGGAGAGACCACGCGGGTCGTGGTAGGCGTTGAACGGCGTGGTCCTGGCATCGACCCAGTCGCGCGTGTCCGCATGCAGACGCTGATAGTCGACCGCGCCCGGCAGGCAAAAGTCGCCGCTGGCCGCGCGCAGGATGTAATCCGGTGAGCCGAAAATCGCCGTGACGATGTTGGTCACGGCCGGTACGTCCAGCAGCATCTGCCACTCGGCGCGATGCATCCGGCCGCGAGCATGTGTACCTGCTCATCGCTCAGCACGTTGCCAACTACGACGAAGCCGTCCCTCCGAAACAAGGTCACCGCATACTCGACGTCGGTTGGATCGAGGATCTCGAGCCCCTTGATGCAGTTGTTTGCCTCGAGATAAGCCCGCAACGCGGTGACCGAGGGGTCATCCGCGGGTTTGTCTTTCCAGCCAAGACCCGTCTGTCTATCGGCCATTTCGCCTCACGTGCGTCGAGCCTCCAATACCGGTATCACCACGCGCGCGCCGGGCTTGACGACCGCGAGGTCCATATCCGGGTTGTATTGACGTAGCAACCAGACCGGGACCTTGTAGCGCCGTTCGGCAAGCACCCACACGGATTCGCCCGAACGCACCACGTGTTCGTTGGTGCCGGCAATTCGATAGCGGGCGAAGAATCGCTCCTGTAGCTCACGATGGTGATCGAGGCGACGACTCGAGAACACCTCCGGGGTCACCCGGGCGAAGTCGAGCTTGAACGAATTACCCGAGCGAATGCGCGCGCCAGAGCGCAGTCCATTCAAGGCTTTCAGCCGTGCAGGGTCAGTTTCGGACCACGCAGCGAAATGTACCAACGCCTCACCTTCCTGAATTCGGATCGTGTTGTCTGCGGCGACGCTGTAGTCATTCGGATCCGCGGCTGGCGCGGAGTCCTCGCCCTGGGTAATCGGCATGCTGCGCGGCTCTTCCACGTCCGCAACTTCTACCAACGGTTCGGCTGGGCTGACGGGGACTTCGGCGAGCGCCGGTGTCGATAGCGCGGGCGTCGTGGGCACTGGAATGGGCGCCGCGACCACCGGCGCTGCCGCCACGACCGGTTCCGCTGGCGCGACGGGCGCCACCGCATCTGCAGCGTCTGAGGGGTAAGTGCCGTCGGCGACGACCGGCTCAGTGGCCGTCAGCGCTGCGGGCAGGATGAGCTTCTGGCCGATGCGCAGCCGATGCGCGCTGCTCAGCGAATTGATCGACACGAGTTCGTTCACGCGCGTGCCGTAGCGCGGCGCAATCGATGACAGCGTCTCCCCGCGCTGCACGACGTGAAACAGATCTGGCACCTGCGCCGCGAGCCAGATGTCCTGCGGAACCGCGGCAATCCATTGTGACTCGTCCATGTCGGCACGCTTTGGCAGGCGTAATGAATAGCCGCGGGGTACGTACTTGTGGCCGTCGAGCACCGATGGTCGCAGACTCGGGTTGAGGCGGGCGATCTCGACGCGGTCAACACCGAGCGCCGTCGCCAAGTCGTCGAGCGATGCGTATCCGGGCAGTTCGATACGCGGGTTATCGTCCGGCGGATCACGCTGCAACGCCCCGAAGTAACGCTGCGAGTTCATGCGTGCTTCGGCAGCGGCAAGGAACGCAACGTAGAAATTTCTGGAGGCGAAACCAAAACTGCGGCTCTTGTACTCCCGCAGGACCTTCTCGATGTCCTTGCTCCCGACCTGCTGCGCGGCGCGGCGCATGCCACCGGCGCCGTGGTTGTAGGCGGTGATCGCGAGCGGCCAGGCCCCGGTCACCTCATAGTTCTGACGGAGCAGCAGTGCGGCAGCATCGCTCGACCGGTGCGGGTCCATGCGCTCATCGACGACGTTGTCGATCTGCATGTAGCGGCGACCAGTGGCTGCCATGAACTGCCACATTCCCGCTGCACCTACGTGCGAGCGGGCCAGCGGATTGAACGACGACTCGACGTGCGGCAACGCAATCACTTCGGCCGGCACGCCCGATGCGTCGAGACTCGCCCGGATGTAGTCCTCCCACGCACCCGACCGGATCAGGCCCTCACGGAACTTGTCCGCCTGACCGCGCTGCACGCGAACCCGGCCGCTTGCGGCGCGCAGGGTCTTGTTGTCGACGTCGGCGCCCCACCGAGCGAGCACGTCGCGCTCCACCGCAGTGAGGTTGTCGCGTTTGCCGGCGGCGAGACTCTTGAGCGCGGCAATGTATCTGCGGGCTTCGATATCGGCGCGACTGGCACGCTGGGCGCTGCTGCCGACGCCTTTGAGCCGGACGGTTGCATAGACGATGTCGAGGCGCGTGTCGTCGTGAACGAAACCCTCATCGTTGGTGATCTCGGTAAACACCCGTGTCCAGAAGGTGATGTCCGGTTCGAGCCCGCTCGGGCGGTCGAGGGATGCCGCAGCTGCAGGGACAGTGCAGGCAAGGATGGCCAGCAAGACCATTCCCATTCCGTGGCAGAACAAACGCAGGCGGGTACGCATGGGCGCTCATTCAAGCCGGAGAGCGACTCGCATTCAAGCGCCGTCGCAGGGCGATGCGGTTACTATGGGCGGTGAATCTGGATGGCACCAACGTGCAATGACGAACTTCTCCATTCCGCCAGGACGATGGCTGGGACGCGGCAGCTTCCTCCACAAAGGCCAATCGCTCGCTACCCAGATCGAGTGCGGCTTCGAAGTGTCGACAGAGTCCGTCGGCACCCACATCAAAGGCACGCAATCCCTGCGCGACGGTCCAGGCACAACGCCATTCTCGTGCTGGATCACAGCCAACGATACCGGCACCTACGAACTCGCGGCGCAATTCGGTACATTCAACCTCACCGGCACCGCCAAGCTCGAGAGCTTTCCGAACCTCGGCATGCTGTGGTCGAAGGACGGCGACGTGCATGTCGCGTTCTCCCTGTTCGAGTTGCGCAGTGGGCGCGGGTTTCGGGGATTCTGCCGCGCAGGCGAGTCGTTCGTGAGCTGGGAAGTGATGCTGGATCCGCACGGTCGCGTGGCAGCGAAGGAATCAAAGAACGTGGTCTCTCTCGATCCACGCAAACGCCGCCGCTAAGGAAGCTCTGAACAAGTGGATATTTTCGTCAGGGCAAGGCGGGGCGTGCGGAGGAACATCGCGAATACGCTGTAAATTCGCGATGCTTCCGGAGTACGCCCCAACGCGGCCATGGCGGAAATAGACATTGTTCAGAGGTTCCCTAATCAGGAGGAAACGTTCGGTGTACAGAGTCTACGGCGACATCCAGTCCGGCAACTGCTACAAAATCAAGCTGATGATGAGCCATCTCGACATTCCGCACGAGTGGATTCATGTCGACATCCTTGCCGGCGCAACACGTACCGCGCAGTTCCTGGCACGCAACCCGAATGGCAAGATTCCGCTGCTCGAATTCGACGACGGTCGTCACTTGGCGGAGTCGAATGCAATTCTCAATTTTCTCGCCGCCGGCAGCCCCTACCTGCCGGACGACAACTGGCTGCGCGCGCAGGTGCTGCAGTGGCAGTTCTTCGAGCAGTACAGCCATGAACCCTACATCGCGACCGCGCGATTCATCGCTAGGTATCTGGGCCTGCCGGAATCGCGCCGCGCCGAGTACGAGGCGAAGCAGGCGGGCGGACGCAAAGCCCTCGACGTCATGGAGCGCGGGCTGACCGGTACCGACTATCTGGTGGGTGACCGCATGACAATCGCGGACATCACGCTGTACGCCTACACCCACGTCGCCGATGAAGGTGGATTCGCGCTCGACGCCTATCCAGCGATCCGCGCGTGGCTCGCGCTCATGGCGGCGCATCCGAAGCACATCGCCATGGCAGACGGTTGATGAGAAATTGGGGACAGTTGACCTATTTCGCGAAGCCCTCGTAGGCCCACCTGGACGACCAAGATCAACATAGGTCAACTGTCCCCAATTTCTCGTCCAGGTTTGTCCGAGTACACTTATCCGATGAGCAATACCATTGTAGCCAGTCTGTTCCGCTATCCCGTCAAGAGCATGATGGGCGAGTCCCTCACGACGGCGAGGCTGGGCGAGCGCGGTATTCCCGGTGATCGCGCCTGGGCCGTTCGTGACGACGAGCGCGGCGGCATTCGCGGCGGCAAACGCTTCGGCGCGCTGATGCAGT
>JBGSQB010000073.1:0-51363 GCA_041738285.1 Pseudomonadales bacterium
GCCGAACTCGATGCGATTGGCGCACGGCTGCTGACCCGGCGCGGCGCCCGCTCGGCGCCGCAACTCATGTACAACTTTCCGGGCGCAACCTGCATCAGCGTCAATGAGGAAGCGGCGCACGGCATACCCGGTGCGCGCGTACTTGCGCCAGGTGACATGATCAATATCGATGTGTCGGCGGAACTCGATGGGTACGTCGCCGACATGGGCGAATCCTTCGTGCTGCCACCGATCGCGCCGGAGCGTGCGCTGATCTGTCGGGCGGTGAAGACCGCCGTGCGTAAGGCGACGCGCATGATCAGTGCCGGATGCTCGCTGAACGTGATTGGCGAGACGGTCTCCGGCGTCGCCGACCGTCACGGCTACCGCATCATCGAGAATCTGGCGAGTCACGGCGTTGGGCGCAGTCTGCACGAGCCGCCGAGTTATGTGCCGAGCCACAACCCTAAGGAGCGGCGGCGGCTCGCAGAAGGCATGGTGCTCACGATCGAGCCATTCTTTACCACCGGTGCCGCGACCGTAGACGAGGGCGACGACGGCTGGACGCTGTCGGTCGCGAAAGGCGCCCTGGTTGCCCAATTCGAACAAACCGTCATCGTGAGCGGCGGCGCCGCCATTGTCGTCACGTAGCGGTTCACGCAACAAGGAAGTTTCAATGAAGACGATCGCAAGAAGTCTGGTCATCGCCATGCTGTGTTATCTGCCGCAGGCGCACGCCATTCTGGAAGGTGTGTCCTACTCGGCAACGCGGGTGATGCGTATCGACGGCACCGAGTTCGTGACCCGGGTGAATCACGCGCCGCACATGGAGCGCATCTCGGGCGTCATCGGCGGGCTCGAGCTGACACTCATACTGCGCAGCGATCGCAATGTGGTCTGGCAGCTGATTCCGTTCATGAGTATGTACGGCGAAGCGGATATTTCGGAGATGGATACGCCGGACAATATCCAGATTCTAAGCCGCGAAGAGGTCGGCAACGAACGCATCAACGATGAGGTGGTGATCAAGTATCGCGCGGAATTCCTCACCCGCGGCGGCACGCGGCACGCGGGCTTCTATTGGGAAAACCCAGCCGGCGTGCACGTGCGCAGCGAGTTCCCGTTCATCGGCCGCGACGGTACCGAAAAGAAGGTCGAACTCGAACTGCGCGACCTGCAGGTGGGCGCGCAGCCGACGACCCTGTTCGAGGTGCCCGCGGGATTCACCAAGATCGACGTCGACCTGGCGAGTCTGTTGCCGATTTGAGGGGAAAGAAATAGGTCAACTGTCCCCTATTTCCCTCATCCCGCCATCAACTCCTTCATCGACACATCGGGATCGGCGATCCGCTTGGGGTCGAGCCGCGTGCGAGCCGCCACCATCTGCCGGCACGCCATGAACTCTTTGGGGCTGTTCACGGCATCGACCGCCACCAGCACGCCGTCTTTCAGATAGAACGTCGCAAAGGCGTTGGCGGCCGGATCGCCGCGCACGACGGCGGTGTCACCGTCCGACGAGAATCCGACCATCTGCAGTTTCAGTTCGTACTGATCCGACCAGAACCACGGAATGGCGGCGTAGGTGACATCGCCGCCGAGCATGTTGGTGGCTGCGGCGCGCGCCTGATCCAGCGCATTTGGAACGCTCTCGAGCCGCAATCGGCGGCCGAGCAGGGCGTTCGGATGATTGGTGCAGTCACCTGCGGCATAGATGTCCGCATCCGACGTGCGGCAATGATCATCGACCACCACGCCGTTGTCGCAGGTGAGGCCCGCCGCGGCAGCGATTTCCACATTGGGAATGATGCCGATGCCAACAATCACCACATCGGCGGGCACGTCGGCAGCGCCCTCGACTTTGACCCCGGTTACCGAGCCGGTGCCGCTGAATCCGGTGACCCGCGCGCTGGTGCGCAGTTTCACACCTCGGCCGGTATGCAGCGCGTCGTAGTAGGCACTCATCGCTTCCGTAGTGACGCGCTTGAGAATGCGGTCCTCCATTTCGAGCACCGTGACATCGACGCCCGACTTCACGGCGACCGCAGCCACTTCCAGACCGATGTAGCCGCCGCCGACAATGACGAGCCGCTTGCCCGGCGCGAGCGCGGCGCGAATCGCATCGACGTCCGCGATCGAGCGCAGATAGTGAATGCCGGCAAGGTCACTACCGGCAATCGTGAGCTTGCGCGCGCGACCGCCGGTCGCGATCAGGAGCTTGCTGTATCCGATCGTCTCACCCGAATCGGTGGTGACGGTGTGCCTCTTGGGATCGATGGCATCGACGTGCGTGCGTAGCTTGAGCGTCACGTTGCGGTCGGCGTAGAACTTTTCGGGGCGCAGATACACCTTATCGAGTCCGTGTTCACCGGACAGGTACTGCTTCGACAGCGGCGGGCGCTGGTAGGGCACGTGCGGCTCATCACCAATGAGCACGATGTCGCCCTCGTACTTTTCTTGGCGCAGACTCGCAACTGCCTGACCGGCGGCGTGGCCGGCTCCGATGATGACAATGGGCTTCACATCGATCTCCTGCTGGTCCCCCATTCTAACGACCCGCAAAAACTGCGTGCTACCATCTTCGCGTCATCGGGGAGTGGGCTATGAAGGAGTTCCGGACGCTGCAGGAAATGGTAGTTGCCGCGCGTACCAATCTATCGCGCAACAATTGGGATTATCTGATCGGCGCGGCCGAAACCGAGACCACGATGAAGCGCAATCGAGCCAGCCTCGATGCACTCGCCTTTCGGCCGCGGGTGTTGAACGACGTCTCTCAGGTGCGCGCACACACCGAATTCATGGGTCAGAGCCTGCGATTACCGGTGCTGCTGCCGCCGATTGGATCGATCCAGGTATTCGAGGCCGGTGGAGGCGCATCAGTTGCCGAAGCGGCGGATGCGTTCGGCGCCATGATGATGTTGAGCTCCGTGTGCACACCCGGTTTCGAGACGGTCGCAAAGGTCGGCGCGGCGCCTAAGGTGTTTCAGCTCTACCTGCTCGGCGACCAGGCCTGGATGGACGATCACATCGCCCGCGCGATCGAAGCCGGATTCGTTGGGTTCTGTCTGACGGTGGACACCGCGGTGTACAGCCGCCGCGAGCGAGACGTGCTGAAGCGCTATGTGCCTGCTTCCGGCAGGCAGGCGGGCACGATGGACTTCGGCTTCCAGGCCAAGATGACCTGGGAGACCGTCGCCCACATCAAGCAGGAATTCGACGTGCCTTTGTGGCTCAAAGGAATCAACACGGCGGCTGATGCCAACCGCGCGGTGGCGGCCGGCGCCGACGTGATCTACGTGTCCAATCATGGTGGTCGTCAGCTCGATCACGGTCGCGGCGGAATGGACGCCTTGCCCGAAGTGGTGGCAGCCGTTGCGCGCCGCGTACCGGTCGTGGTCGATGGCGGGTTCATGCGCGGCACCGATGTGATCAAGGGCCTATGCGCGGGGGCGAATCTGGTTGGCATGGGACGCTTCGAAGCGCTGGCGATGGCGGCAGGCGGTGCGCCAGCACTCATTCGTGCGCTCGAGATCCTCGAACTCGAGATTCGCACCAGTATGGCGTTGTTGGGGGTCGCGAACCTCGCCGATCTCGGGCCGGATCTGATGCAGGCGGCCGCTGCGGTCAGTGATGCGCATGTGCTGTCGGCGCTGCCGCTGCTCGACGAGGGGTATTAATCTCGCCCTTTGATCTGGCGGCGATACAACTTGCCGGTGTCGTGGCGCGGAAGCTTGTCGTGAAACGCGACTTCGCGTGGACATTTCAGGTGCGCAAGTCGGGCGCGACAGAAATCGATGAGTTCCTGCGCTGTGGCATCTGCGTCTTCGCTCAACTCAATCGCCGCGCAAACGCGCTCGCCAAACTCCTCATCGGGTGATCCGAACACGGCCGCGTCGGCAACGCACGGGTGCTCGAGCAGAACATTCTCGACCTCCTGCGGATACACGTTCACGCCGCCCGTGATGATCATGTTGCCGGCCCGGTCAGTCAGATACAGATAGCCTTCGGTGTCGACGTAACCGATGTCGCCGAGGGTCGAATAGCCCTGGCGACTGCGCGAGCGTTGGGTCTTGTCGGGGTCTTTGTAGTACTCGAACTGCGGACCGCCGCCGAAGAACACGCGACCTGTGCAGCCTGCCGGTAGTTCCTCGTCGTGGTCATCGAGAATGTGCAGCTCACCGAGAATCGCGCGGCCCACTGATCCCTTGTGCGCGCGCCACTGCGACGGCGTGATCGCAGTCTGACCGTTGCCTTCGGTGCCGGAGTAGTACTCGTAGATGACGTCGCCCCACCAGTCGAGCATCGCCTCCTTGATCGCAATCGGACACGGCGCTGCGGCATGGATTGCGTAGCGCTGACTCGACAGATCGTATGCGGCGCGCGCTTCCTGTGGCAGACGCAACAGGCGCACGAACATCGTCGGTACCCATTGGCTATGGGTGACCCGATAGCGTTCGATCAGCGCAAGCGATGTCGCAGCATCGAACTTGTCCATCACGATGCTGGTGCCGCCGCAGCGGAGGGTCATGGCGTTGTAGCGCAACGGCGCGGAGTGATACAGCGGTGCGGCCGACAGGTACACCATGTCGGATTGGAAACCATGCAGGTCGATGCGGCGGCGGAACAGTTCCGACACGGTGCCGAGCGCGGCGCCAGGTGCGGTATGACGCACGCCCTTGGGGCGTCCCGTGGTGCCGGAGGAGTACAGCATCTCGGCGCCTTCACTGGCGTCGTCGATCAGCGTATCGGGCTGGGCTTGCAACGTGTCCCGCCAGTTGCGAAAGCGGGGCTGATCATCATCGAGTAGAAATCGTATCGACTGCGGAATCGAAAGCCCCGCGCGTTGGCCGAGCTGCGCGCGCGTGCTGATGAATGCCTTGGCATCGCAGTCGGACAGGATGTAGTTCACTTCGTCGGGCATGAACTGCACGCTGATCGGCGTGTAGTAGAGCCCTGCGAGCTGGGCTGCCCAGAACACGGCGAGCGACTCGATGCGGTTCTCGCACAGAACAGCGATGCCGTCTCCGCGTACGAGACCTGCACGCCGCAGCGCGTGCGCGCCGCGGCGTGCATCGGACATCAACCGGCCGTAGGTCACGACCGCACCGCTGTCCGCCATGACATAGGCGGCTTTGTTCGGCGTGCGCTGCGCAGTGTGCAGCGGGTGGAACAGACTCAGCTCTTGCCTTCGCCGCGCGGCATGGGCATCGGGAACGCGGTGACATTGCTGCCACCTTTGCTTTCGGTGGCCTTGGCAACGCCTTCTTTCTCGACTTCATCGATGCGCACGATGGCGTGCATCGGTATGAAGCTGCGCTGAACGCCTTCGAATTCCGCCCGCAACCGGTCCTCGGACGGGTCGACGACGATTTTGGAGCGATCGCCGAACACGTAGTCCTCCACCTCGATGAATCCGTACAGATCGCTCTGATAGATCGCTTGGGCGTATACCTCGTAAATCTGCCCTTGGTTGTGGAACAGAATCTTGTACACGTGCTTCGGCTCGGCGGCCATGCGGCCCTCCAGTGGGTGCATGGGTGCATATATAGGGCGCTGGCGCCGGAATGCAAGCACAAGGCCTCAATCAGGGTCCCAAAATTGCCACTTCGGTGCCCGGTCGCGATAATCGCCTCCCCCAGGAACCGCGCGCGACCCATGCCCGGTAAGTTGTACATCGAGACCCAGGGCTGCCAGATGAACGAGTACGACTCGGCCCGCATGGTCGATCTGCTCGAGGCCAGTCATGGGATGACGACAACCGACAGCATCGAGGACGCGGACGTCATCTTGCTCAATACCTGCTCGATTCGGGAGAAAGCGCAGGAGAAGGTGTTTTCCCGGCTCGGGCGCTTCCGGCCGTTGAAGACCGCGCGGCCGGACCTATTGATCGGGGTCGGTGGATGCGTAGCGTCCCAGGAAGGGGAAGCGCTGCGCGTCCGGGCGCCCTATGTCGATCTCGTATTCGGGCCGCAGACCCTGCATCGATTGCCGGCGATGATCGATGCAGCCCGTCGCACGCCAGGTGCGGCGCAGGTGGATGTGCGTTTTCCGCAGATCGAGAAGTTCGATGCATTGCCCGCCCCGCGCGTGGATGGCCCAGCGGCATTGGTTTCGATCATCGAGGGCTGCAGCAAGTACTGCAGCTTCTGCGTGGTGCCCTACACGCGCGGTGAGGAAGTCAGCCGCCCCGTGGCCGATGTCATGGCCGAGGTCGTGCACCTCGCCCGCCGTGGCGTGCGTGAGATCACCTTTCTCGGCCAGAACGTCAATGCCTATCGCGGCGCAATCGAAGACGGCCACGCTGATCTTGCGGAGTTGCTCCGCTACGCCGCAGAAGTACCGGGGATCGAGCGGCTGCGATTCACCACCTCGCACCCGGTCGAGTTCAGCGATCGACTCATCGATGCATTTGCCGGTATTCCGCAACTGGTGAGCCACGTGCACCTGCCGGTGCAGTCCGGATCCGATCGAGTTCTCGCAGCCATGAAGCGCGGCCACACGGTGCTCGAGTACAAGTCGCGCATTCGCAAACTGCGTGCCGCGCGCCCCGATATCGCCATCTCGTCCGACTTCATCGTCGGGTTCCCTGGGGAAACCGAGCGTGACTTCGAGGCCACCCTGAGCCTGATCAGCGACATCAATTTCGACACGTCTTTCAGCTTTCTATACAGCCCGCGGCCCGGCACGCCAGCGTCCGGTCTTGCCGATGACGTGCCGCTCGAGACGAAGCGGCAGTGGCTGACCATCCTGCAGGACCGACTGCGTCAACAGGGCGATGCCATCAGTCGGGGGATGGTGGGGACCGTGCAGCGCGTGCTCGTCACAGGTCCTGCCCGCAAGGATCCGGGCCAACTCGCCGGTCGCACCGAAAACAACCGCGTGGTCAATTTCGCGGCGCCGGACCACCGCCTGGTCGGGCAGTTTGCGCAGGTTCGCATCGAAGCGGCATTGACCAACACGCTGCTCGGCGAGTTGAGCCTGCATTGACAGGTCGCGGAACCTCCATGATGCTTGGCCCCATGCCTCACCACCCGGCCGACTGTTGACTGAAAGCCCCCATCGCGTGGTCGCGCTCACCACGAGCGTCACGCTCGAACCCAACGACACCCGCCGCCTTGCCACCCTGTGCGGTCCGTTCGACCAGAACCTGAAGTTCATGGAAGCGCGTCTCGGCGTGCGCATTCGCAACCGCGGCAACGAGTTTCAGTTGTCAGGACCCGCTAACCGGGTGCGATCCGCCGAGGCGGTGCTCGAACGGCTGTACCAGGACACCGCGAGCGACGAAGCGCTCGAGTCCGAGACCATTCATCTGTACCTGCAGGAATCTGGCGTCGACGCGCTACTCGAGCCCGCGACGAGCGACGATGCGAACCTCATTCACACGCGCCGAAAGACGATCAAGCCGCGCGGCGCCAATCAACTCACCTACGTGCGCGCAATCGCCGGCCAGGATGTGAACTTCGGCATTGGTCCTGCGGGGACGGGCAAGACATACCTCGCGGTCGCATGCGCCGTGTCCGCCCTCGAAAACCAGTCGGTCAGCCGGATCCTGCTGGTGCGACCTGCGGTTGAAGCAGGCGAAAAGCTCGGGTTCCTGCCCGGCGATCTTGCGCAGAAGATCGATCCGTATCTGCGCCCGCTGTACGACGCGCTCTACGAGATGATGGGCGTGGAGCGCGTGCACAAGTACATCGAGCGCAATGTCATCGAGGTAGCACCGCTTGCCTACATGCGCGGTCGGACCCTCAATGGCGCATTCATCATTCTCGATGAAGCGCAGAACACAACCGTCGAACAGATGAAGATGTTCTTGACCCGCATTGGATTTGGTTCCACCGCCGTGATTACTGGCGACATCACGCAGATCGACTTGCCGCGCGGCGTTCGTTCCGGTCTCGTGCACGTCGGTGGTGTGCTGGGCGGTATCGAAGGCATCTCGTTTACACGATTCACTTCGAGAGACGTCGTCAGGCACCCGCTGGTGCAACGCATCGTGGAGGCGTACGCGCGCCACGACGAAGAGCACGAGGGCGACACCCCTTCGAAGCATGGCAAATAGCCCGGTCGACGTTCAGTACGCTGACGACTGTGATGCGGACGCGAGCCGGCTGCCGAACGCCGCATCGATTCGGCAATGGGTACGCAGCGCGCTGACGTTCGCGGGCGCAAGCGGATCAGTTTCGATCCGGGTCATGGGCGATGACGAGATGAAGTCGCTCAATGGCGAATTCAGAGGCAAGCCCGGCACCACCAATGTGTTGTCCTTTCCGTCGGGAGAACCCCCGGGAAACAGTGGGTTCCTGGGTGACATAGCAATCTGCGCACCCGTCGTGCTGCGTGAGGCGCTCGCCCAGGACAAGTCCTGCGAAGCACACTTTGCCCACCTCGTCATTCACGGCGTTCTGCACTTACTCGGGTATGATCACGGCTCCGAAGCTGAGGCGCTCGTGATGGAAGGCAAAGAGGTGGAAATCCTCGCGCGAATGGGTGTGGATGATCCTTATGCAGAGCGCCGCGACCATGGTTGACGATGTTCCGGCTGCCGGTGCGCGCCACTGGCTGAACCGCGTTGCGGATCTGTTCACGGGCGAGCCCAGCAGCCGACGCGAGCTTCTCGAAGTGCTGCGCGATGCGGCCGATCGCGAGATCATCGATGGCGAAGCGCTCAACATCATCTTCGGCGCGTTGGCAGTCGCGGACATGCACGCCCGCGACATCATGATTCCACGCTCGCAGCTTGTCTGCGTCGCGCTCGATGCGCCGCCGGAGCGCTTCATTCCGATGCTGATCGAGTCAAAGCACTCGCGGTTTCCCGTGGTTGGCGATGGCCTGGACGACATCAAGGGCATTCTTCATGCCAAGGATGTGCTGCCGCTGCTGCTCGACGACGACTGGAGTGAGTTCGACATCAAGGATTGCATGCGACCGGCAGTCGTCATTCCCGAGAGCAAGCGCCTCAACGTTCTATTGCAGGAGTTTCGAGCCAATCGCAATCACATGGCCGTGGTGATCGACGAGTACGGTCACATCAGCGGCGCAATCACGATCGAAGACGTGCTCGAGCAGATCGTGGGCGACATCGAGGACGAATACGACGTCGATGAAGAAGGTTCGATCAAGGCGCTAGATGGCGATAACTTCATCATCAAAGCGGGCACTGCGATCGGCGACTTCAACGACTATTTCGGCACCAAGCTCGACAACGAAGAATTCGAGACGGTCGGAGGCCTCGTGGTCAAACACTTCGGGCATCTGCCCAAGCGCGAGGAGACCATCGCGATCGGCGATCTGCACTTTCGCGTGCTGAACGCCGATAGTCGCCGCATCCGGCTGCTGAATCTCACTCGGACCAAACGCTGACGGTTTCGTGACCACGCACACCTTCACGTGGCTGCGGTCCCGATACAGCGTGGTGATCGCGATCGCGGCCGGTGTGGCGCTACCGCTGTCGCTGGCACCCTTCGACGTGCCGGGTCTGGATTTGCTTTCCATTGCGCTGTTGTTTGCCCTGTTGTGGGCGAATCCGGCGCGTCGCGCGCTGGCGCTCGGCTGGTGGTTCGGCGTTGGCAAGTACGGACTCGGCGCGTCCTGGATTTACGTCAGCATTCACGACTACGGTCCTGCGCCGGCGTGGCTCGCGGGCAGCCTCGTGGTGGTGTTCGTGACGGGCCTTGCGCTGTTCCCGGCACTGATGGCCATGGCTTTCGCGCACGGTCGTCGCCGCTTCGGTGGCGGTATGGGCGTGACCCGTGGTGCGGTCGCCTTCGCGGCATGTTGGGTGCTGCTCGAATGGGTGCTGACATGGGTGTTGACCGGTTTTCCCTGGTTGTACGCCGGCTACGCTCACATGGAAGATCCGCTGCGCCATCTGGCCCCGGTCGGCGGCGTGCTGCTGGTGAGTTTCGCCGCTGCGGTGAGCGCCGGTGCCGTCGCAGTCGCGCTCCTCGAGCGTGGCCGCACCCGCCGGATTTCCGTCATGGTCGCCGTGATTCCCTGGCTGCTTGGAGCGGCATTTGGCTTGATCGACTGGGTGCATGCGCATGCCACCCACCGCGTGGCTCTCGTGCAAGGTGACATTCCGCAGGATCAGAAGTGGCTGCGCGAAAATGTGACACCGACATTGAACAAGTACGCGACGCTGACGGCGCCGCATTGGGGCGCAGGCCTCGTGATCTGGCCGGAAGCAGCGGTGCCGCTGTTCGAGCATCAGGCGGGCAGCTATCTCGATGCGATGGCCGCGCGGGCGCGAGCGCATGGCTCGACGCTCGTGGTCGGCATGCCTGCAGCCGAGTTTCATCCGCACGGCGAAGTCGACTTCCTCAACACGGCGCGGGCCCTTGGCGATGGCAGCGGTCGCTACGTCAAACGCCGGCTGGTGCCATTCGGTGAGTACGTGCCGATGGAAGATCTGCTGAGGGGCGCAATCTCGTTCTTCGATCTACCGATGTCGCACGCTGTCTCCGGCGCATGGGAGCAGCCCCTGCTGCAGGCGGGTGAATTGGCACTTGCGCTCGCGATCTGCTACGAGATCGTCTATCCGGACCTCGTGCGCGTCGGGGCCGCGGATGCCGATGTACTCGTGACATTGTCGAACGACGCCTGGTTCGGCCGTTCCATCGGTCCGCTCCAGCATCTGCAGATGGCACGTATGCGGGCGCTCGAGAACGGCCGCTGGCTGCTGCGCAGCACGAACAATGGAGTCACGGCGATCGTCGATGCGAGCGGACGGGTGACCGCCGCGTTGCCTCAATTCGAGGCCGCGGTGTTGACCGGGGAATTTCAGGCGATGCGGGGGCTCACACCCTTCACCCGACTTGGCAATCTGCCCGTGCTGGTTCTGCTAGTGCTCACCGTGCTGGTATCCTGCTCGCCCTTTTCGAGAAGTCGGGTTTCATGAGCGGTATAGATCGGTACGACGCCCAGGCCGTGGAGCGCAAATGGCAGGCGCTGTGGGCCGCGCGCGGGACGAACACGTTTACCGACGAGGCGCTCGCGACCGCCAAGGATCCGTTCTACAACCTGATGATGTTCCCCTATCCGTCGGCGGAAGGTCTGCATATCGGCAACATATACGCGTTCACGGGCGCCGATGTGCACGGCCGCTACTGGCGATTGCGCGGCAAGACGGTGTTCGAGCCGATCGGATTCGATGCCTTTGGCATTCACTCGGAAAACTATGCACTGAAGGTCGGTACCAATCCGAATGACTTGATTCCACGCAATGTCGAGAACTTCACGAGGCAGCTGAAGCGCATTGGCGGCATGTTCGACTGGGACCATGTCGTGGACACGACCGACCCGCGCTATTACCGCTGGACCCAGTGGATCTTTCTGAAGCTGTTCGAAGGAGGGCTGGTCGAGCGCCGCAATGCAGCGGTCAACTGGTGTCCGTCTTGCAAGACGGTACTCGCCAATGAACAGGTTGTGGCGGGGTTGTGTGAGCGCTGCGACACCGCGGTCGAGCAGCGTCAGTTTCTGCAGTGGTTCTTCAAGATCGGCCAGTACGCCGAGCGCCTGCTCGACAACATCGCGACACTTGATTGGTCTGACTCCACCCGCAAGGCCCAGGCCAACTGGATCGGACGCAGCGAGGGTGCCGAGGTCGACTTTCCAATCGAAGGTCGCAAAGGTGCGGTGCGCGTGTTCACCACGCGACCGGACACGCTGTTCGGTGCAACTTACATGGTGCTCGCGCCGGAGCATCCGCTGGTCGATGAATTGACGACGCCAGGGCAGCGCGATGCCGTCGATGCCTATCGCACTCAGGTCGGTAAGCGCGATCTGATCGAACGCAAGAAGACCGACAAACAGAAGACTGGGGTGTTCACGGGTGGTCACTGCGTGAACCCTATCAACGGCCAAGCCATTCCCGTATGGATCGCCGACTACGTGCTGATGGAATACGGCACCGGCGCGATCATGGCGGTGCCTGCCCATGATGAGCGCGACTTCGAATTCGCGACCACGTTCGACTTGCCGATCGTGCGGGTTATAGCTGGACCTGGCGATGACGCGAGCGCGCCGCTGGATGCCGCGTTCACGGATGATGGTGTGCTGGTGAATTCGGGTGACTTCGACGGCGCCTCGGTCGAGGACGGCAAGCGGCGTATCGTTGGCTATCTGGAATCGCGCGGTGCTGGCACCGCCAAAGTGAATTTCCGCCTGCACGACTGGTGTGTTTCGCGCCAACGCTACTGGGGCCCACCGATTCCGATCGTGCACTGCGCCGATTGCGGCGCGGTGCCCGTGCCGGAGTCGCAGTTGCCGGTGCTGCTGCCGCGGATCGAGGATTTCAAGCCTGATGATTCGGGGATCAGTCCGCTGGCGCGGGTGAAATCGTGGTTCGAGACGACATGCCCTTCCTGTGGCAAGGCTGCGCGTCGGGAAACCGATGTGTCCGATACGTTTCTCGACAGCGCCTGGTACTTCATGCGCTACCCGTCCGCCAACCGCGACGACGCGCCATTCGATCCGCAGGTGACGAGCAAATGGCTGCCAGTACACTCCTACATCGGCGGCAACGAGCATGCCGTGCTGCACCTGATGTACTCGCGTTTCGTCACCATGGCGCTCAAGGATCTGGGCCATATCGACTTCGAAGAGCCGTTCACGCGGTTTCGTGCGCACGGGCTGATCATCAACGAAGGCATGAAGATGTCGAAGAGCCGCGGCAACGTCGTAGTACCCGACACGCTGATCGAACAGTACGGCGCCGACACCGTGCGCATGTATCTGATGTTTCTCGGGCCGTATGAACAGGGCGGCGATTATCGCGATGCCGGGATTCAGGGCCCGACCGCGTTTCTTGCGCGCCTGTGGCAGAGCGTGCTCGAAGCTGAAGATGCGCCGGTCGACGAGGCCGTCGAGCGCAAGCTGCATCAGACCATTGCTCGAGTGACCAGCCAGATTCCGAATCTGCACTACAACACGGCCATCGCAGCGCTGATGGAGTACTTGAACGTCGTGCGAGCGGGCGGTCGCAAGCCGAGCCGGGCGGAGGTCGCACCGATCATCGTCATGCTTGCGCCCTTTGCGCCGCACATCGCCGAGGAACTCTATGAGCGCATAGGGCACACCGAGGGTCTGTTCGAGACTGCGCGCTGGCCGCAGTTCGATCCGGCCAAGATCGTCGAGGATGTGCTCGACATCGGTGTTCAGGTGAATGGCAAGCTAAGGGGCCGTGTCTCTGTGGCATCCGATGCCAGCGAAGCCGCCGTGGTCGAGGCGGCACGTGCCAATGAGAACGTGGCACGCTTCATCGACGGAAGGACGATTCGCAAGCAGATATACGTGGCTGGCAAGCTGCTCAATCTGGTGGTTGGCTGACGTGACGATCATCCGTTCAGCATTGTTCCTTCTCATCTGCGTCGCGATCGGCGCCTGCGGGTTCCACCTGCGCGGATCGACGGCGGCGAGCATCATCGAATCGGCATATGTGGTGGCGGCGCCTGCGATTGCGATTGCGCCGGAGCTGCGCACTGCATTGACACAGGCTGGCGTCCAACTGGCTGCGGAACGCACCGCGGCTCAGGTGACGGTGACGTTGCTCGAGGATCGTACGCACCGACAAACCATCACCGTCACCGCACAGGCGCGCACGGCTGAATTCGAGATCTCGCGCGAGGTGACCTATCGGGTCGAGTCCGCTGACGGTGCGGTGTTGATCGATGACCGCGCGATCAGGGGTGTGCGCATCTATCGAGTGGACACGAGCAATCTCGTCGGCTCGAATCAGGAGGAGCAGCTGCTCATGCGCGAGCTGTCCGCGGATGTCGTCGCGCAGATCATGCGAAGTATCGATGCGGCGGTCGGCGCCAAGACCTGATGGCGATTCGACCGCAGGACATCGAGCGGGAGCTGAAGAAAGGTCTCGCCTCCATCTATCTCATTTGCGGAGATGAGCAATTGCTCATCGAAGAAACGTGCGATGCGGTCATCGCGCGCGCCCGGCGCGATGGATTCTCGGAACGTGAGGTGTTCAGCACCGACAGCGGGTTCGAATGGAGTTCGCTTGCCGAGGCAGCCGGGAACCTTTCGTTGTTTGCTCAGCGGCGGATTCTCGATGTGCGCGTTGCCGCCAAGAAGCTCGACAAGGATGCGGGGGCGGCGATCAATGCGTACCTCGATCGCGGCGCGGACGACACGCTACTCTTGATTCGCAGCGATCGACTCGAAACCAAGCAGCGCAAAGCGGCCTGGTTTGCGCGCATCGAGCGCGAAGGCGTCGCGATGGTGGCATGGCCCGTCAGTCCCAGAGAGCTGCCGGGATTCGTTCGCGCCCGCTGCCGCAGCGCAGGCATCGACCTCGCGCCAGACGCTTTGTCGTTCCTCTGTGACAGCATCGAAGGCAACCTCATGGCCGCGGTGCAGGAAATCGAGAAGCTGCGTCTGAATTCGTTGCCGCAGCCGATTTCACTGGAGGCACTGCGAGCGAACGTTCTGGATGCTTCGCACTTCGACTCCTTCGATCTGCTCGACGCGGTGTTCGAAGGGGATGGCGTTCGCATTCACCGGATTCTCGGCGGACTGCGCGCGTCCGGCGAACCGCCACTCGCCGTGCTGGGCCTCTTGATCGCGTGGGTGCGTCGCATGCTGACGCGGGAGTTTCGGGGCATGCCGCCGCAGCGCGTGCAACTCGTGGAGGCCGCGCGTCGGCGGCTGCCGGATGATGTACTGGAAAGATTGCTGCAGATGGCGCTGACCTGCGATGGCCAGGTCAAGGGCGCCCACGTCGGTTCGCCCTGGGATACCCTCGAGCGCATGGCGCTCGCCTTCGGCGGCGTGAACCTGCGAACCTGAACAAGGGACATAGGGGACAGTTGACCTAATTCGGGGAGTGAAAACGACGACTCCCAGTGACAAGACAAAATAGGTCAACTGTCCCCTGTTTCCCTGTCCCCTACTTCCTCATCCGACCGGTGCCACTCGCAGTCCGGTGATCGCCTTCGGCAGCTGGGTGGTGATGATGCGTTGTCCGGCGTGCAGATCGTGCGAGCGCACGAGCACTCGATGCTCGCCCTGTGCCGTGGTGTGGTCGCCGATACGTTCGATGACGATGGACTGCAGCCGGTCGTCGCTGACCGCGTAGATGCGGTCGTTGTCGTAGATCGACTGCGGCGGCAGCGCAACCACATCGGCCTCGGGCGGCAGTTGCACGGACAGCGTCACCACGCGGCCGGGTTGAGCCGTGACCACGGCCGCCGGATCGATCGCGAAAAACGCGTCCAAACCGCTCTGGCCGGCGCGCACGTTCGATGCGAATCGGATCAATTGGACCGACGCTTCGCCCCAGCGTGCGCTGATTGCATTGCCGTCGGCGAGGTGCCGGCGCATGGCGTCGCGATAGGCATCCGGTATCTCCGCGCGGATTTCGAAACTTGCGGCGTCGGCGATTTCTATCAGCGGCGCGCCCAGCGATGTGTGGTTCCCTGGCGACACCAGCACACTCAGTATCGGGCCGCTGAATGGCGCGCGGACGGTACCGCGCGCAACGTCGATCCGAGCACGTTCCAGGAGTGCGGTTGATCGTTTGATTCCGGCCTTGGCCTCGCCCACCTGATTCGGAAAGTCAGCGAGCTGACGCAGGTGTTTCTGGTACTCGATGCTTGCAGTGCTCGCCTGCTGCAGCGCTTCGTCCAATATCGACTGCGCGATCATTCGTTTGGCGAACAGATCTTGGTGGCGCACGAGCTTCTTCTGCGAGACATCGAACACGTGCTGGTAATGGCTGGTCGTTTCCCTGGCGAGTGCGAAGTCACCTTCGACGGATCGCAGATGCGCGCGTTGTGCGTCGAGTTCCGCTTCCCGCTCGGCGACCTGTAGCTCGAGTGCCGCTGTATCGAGCTCGATCAGAATCTCGCCAGAGGCAACCCAGTCACCCTCACGTACCGCAACGTGTGCTACGGGCGCCATGACGTCGGTCTGGATTCTCGCGACTTGTGCCGACTCGATGCGGCCGAATGCGGTGAACGTTGGCGACAGCCGAGAAGGCTCGACGGTGACGATCGAGACCGGCCAGGCTTTTTCCGTTCGCGCTTCCGGCGATGCATTGGGTCCGGTCGCAAAGATCGACGCGCTGAGCAGCAGCGAACCGACCAGAAACGCACCGGCCGCCAGTACACGCTGCGCACGCGGCGATTTCGGGATGCGAGTCGCGACTCGCGCGCGCAGTTTCGATAGCAGAGTCATTGCGGTGCTCCTTCCGCTGAGGTGGTGGGGCGATGTGACAACAGACGTGCATAGATGCGATGCGCGTGGCCGCGACTGCCTTCGAGTAACAGCACGATGGCTGGGATGACCAGCATGACGAGCAGTGTGGCGAAACCCAGTCCGAAGCAGATCGTGATCGCGATCGGCGCGATGTAGAACGAAAGTGATGAGGTCTCGAACATCAGCGGCAACAGTCCCGCGACGGTCGTCAGCGAAGTCAGGATGATGGCGCGGAAGCGCGCGATGACCGCGTCCTGCAGTGCCTGCCGCAGTGGCCGGCCCGCCTCGATGTCGCGCTTCATGAATGTGATCAGGACGATCGAGTCGTTGACCACGATGCCGGTCAGCGCAAAGAACGCGAGCAGCGACATGGCGCCGATCTCATAGCCAGTGACCCAATGGCCGAAGATTGCGCCGGTGAGGCCAAACGGAATCGCCATCATGATGGCGAGCGGCCACAGGTAGGATTCGAACACCCAGGCCAGAATCAGGAAGATCAGCACGAGTGTCAGCATGCTGCCGAGTGCCATGGTGGCGAGGATCTCTTCGTCTTCCGCGGATTTTCCGGACAGGCCGAAGGTGAGGTTGTACGAATCGAGCAGGTCGTCGAGGTGCCGCTCCTTCAGATCCGACGTGATGGCGATGGCATTGTTCACCTCGGGATCGACGTCGGCAAAGATGCGGATCGCGAGCGCCGAGTTCTGGTGCCGGATCGTGTCGATGCCGCGGCGTGTATAGAGACGGGCGACGTTCGCCAGCGGTACGAATTCGCCGGCGGGGGTGCGAACCGGAAACGCATTGAGACTGCCGAGGTTGTCGCGCTCGGCATCGGGGAGCATCAGCCGCACTTCGAGTTCGGACTCGTTCTGGTTGAAAATCTGCACGCGACGCCCGGAGTATGCAGCGTGCAGTTGCGCGCCCAGCTGCTCCGCGGTCAGGCCCAGCGCCCGCCCGGCGGGCGTGATCTCGAAGATTAGTTGATCCTTGCCGTACGGCAGGTCGTCGGTGACATTGGAGACGCCTTCGTAGGCATCCAGAATCTCTACCAGTTCATCGGCACCCGCGCGGAGCGACTCCAGGTCCTCGCCACGTAACACCAGTGTGATGTCGGCCTGGCCGTTGTTCGCGCCGCCATCGACGATCACCGTGAGCTGCTCCACGAATGCCGGCCGGATGATCGACTCGCGCCACGCGTCGGCGAACGCAAGTGGTGTCACTGTGCGGGATTCCTCGTAGGCGAAGGGCGCCTCGATCGACAGGTACTGCGTACCCGTGACGCGTTCCTGATTGAACTGCGCGAGGTTCGCCCGTGTGACCCAGCTCAGCAGATTGTGGTCACCGAGTCGCTCGCCAGTCTGCGCGAGCCGTTCTTCCAGGTGCTGCGCAAACGCCCGTTTTTCATCGTCTGTTGCCGATGCGGAAAACTCGACGTTGGCGGCCAGCGCTTCGATGTCGAATCCGGTGATGAAGTTGACACCGACGTGCTGCGAGGCGATCAGACTGATCGCGCAGATCATGCCGCCAACGGCGGCGCTGATCGTGGCGCCCGGGTAGTCGAGCGCGCGCTGCAGTAGTGGCGCGAAGCGATTGTCGCGAAGGCGCCGAAAGCCCGCGTCGAACCGTTCGCGAAAGCCATGCCGGTGGGGTCTGCCCTGCATCTGTTCGAAGCTCGCACGCAGGTGACCGGGCAGCACCCAGAAGCACTCGACGAGGGAAGCGGCGATGATGCAGAGCAGTGCGGCGGGCAGGGCGAGAATGGCGGCGCCCATCTCGCCACCGACCAGCAGTAATGGCAGGAACGCGGCCATGGTGGTCATGGACGACGTCATGACCGGCACGAACATGCGCTGTGCGCCCGCCACCGCGGCTTCGGCGGGCGCGGCACCCGCCTCGAAGTGGGTCACGGCATCTTCGCCCACGACGATCGCGTCATCGACCACGATACCGAGCGCCATGATGAATCCGATCAGCGCGATGATGCTGATGCCATATCCGAATACGCCATGGAAGAACACCAGTGCGAGCAGGAACGACACCGGAATGCCAACCATCACCCACCAGCCGACGCGGCCACTCAAGAACGCGAACAGCGTCACTGCAACGAGGACGAGTCCGGACAGTCCGTTGCTCAGCACCATGGCCAGCTGCGCGCCGAGCAGCTCCCAGACATCGTTGTAGACATCGAGCCCGATGCCCTCGGGAAGTTCGGTGCGGGCCTTTGCGAGCCAGTCCCCGAAATCCACGTGGGCATCGAATGCGTCCGCATCGGTGGCGCGCCACAGCGTCATCTGGATCGCCGGCTTACCTTGGTGGGTGACGATGGGCTGACCCTCCTGCGGCCGTCGAATCACGTCAGCGACGTCGGCCAGACGAATCAGCACGTCGCCGTGTTCGAGGGTCATGCGCTCGAACGCCATGGGGTCGGTTGCCTGATCGAGGCTGCGCAACTGCCGGGATCCTTGGCCGCGACCGATCGTACCTGCCGGTACGTTGCGCGATTGGCGGGCGATCTGGGCGCCGATTTCATCGAGGGTGAGGCGCAGCGTCTCGAGGGTGCGGCCACTCACCAGCAAGGCGATCTCTTCGGCCGGCAGACCGTCGTACGTGACGCCGCTGACGCCGCGCGCGAGCAGTTCCTTTTCCATCCCGCGCACCAGCGGAATGAGTTCGCTGACGTCGTCCGCGCCGGTCACGAGCACGGAAGTGATCGGCTCGAGGTCGACAATGCGGCGCACGACAGGCGGCTCGATGTCCGCTGGCAGGTTTCTGATATTGGCGACGCGCTGTTTGACCGAGTCGAGACCCAGCACCATGTCTGCATCGAAGGCGAATTCGACCACGATGCGTGTGTAGCCAGTGCTGGTGTGCGAACGCAGCTCCTTGATCTCGTTGACGGTGCGAAGCTGCTGCTCGATGGGTGTGGTGATGAGTTGGGCGACGTCTTCGGCCGCGGCGCCGCGCCACTCGATCTCGACCAGTACCACCGGGATGTGCTGCGGGGGATCGAGTTGGGTGGGAATGGCGCGCACCGCCCACAGACCCGCCAGGGTCATCATGATCATCGCGAGGTTGGCGGCGACGCGGTGCTGGGCCAGTTGTCGAATCACGGAATTCCCGTCGGTGCGGTGACGGGAGGTCAATTACAGGTTTCGTGCCAGCGCGACGTATGGACCCAACTCATTGAATTAACGCTGTTTTTGCGACCGATCTCGACACCCGGCACGCGCACGCTGGCAAATTTCGCCAACGATTGGTCCGGCCCTTCAGCCGATTGTGGTGGACGCCTCGCGGCCGAGTTCAATCAGGCGCAGACGCCCATCGGCGGCAAGGATGCGGGTCACCGAGCCGTTGTCAGGGCGGAAGATCACCATCCGGTCGTCGTTCGTTGCACCGCCCACGGCGACGTTGATCGCGACGTAGTGACAGAAGACCACTGCGTCTTCGCGCATGTCGAGTAGGCAGTCGATCAGCGATGCGCGCCAGCCGGTGAGTTCGGTCGGTAGATCGCGCCAGCGGCCCTGCATCGCGGCGCGCAGCCACTGGCTGCGCTGCGCCAGATCGGCCGTGGGCGATGGGATCTCTGCGACCCGGGGCTCGATCAAGGCATCAACGCCCCAGCGCTGGGACAGTGGAATGGCCGTTTCGCGGGCTCGAGCCAGCGGGCTCGAGTAGATCGCAAGGGGTCCGAGTGGCGCGAGATGACGGGCCGTGGCTTCCGCCTGACTGCGTCCGAGATCGTCGAGTCCCGGGTCGAGGTGGCCATCGAATCCGGCGGCGGCTTTGCCATGTCGCACCAGGAAAAGCATTGCCATGATCGTGTCGGTCTCCGGATGATGGTTAAATAGTCGTTTCGTTTTCGGGAGCCGTACTCAACTGCGCCCGCGAGCGCAGTCGAAAGTTGTTGCCGAGAGTGAATTTGCTATGAAGCTGCACGAATCCGGCTTGTCGCCGGACATGTTACCCGACACCAAGGTCAGCGTCCGCGACACCTTTGGCCTCGATCAGGATCTGACGGTGCCTGCGTTCAGTAAGCGCACCGCTTACGTGCCTGAGATCGACACGGCGTATCGATTCAATCCCGAGACGACGCTTGCGATTCTGGCTGGCTTTGCGTTCAACCGCCGGGTGATGATTCAGGGCTACCACGGTACCGGTAAGTCGACGCACATCGAACAGGTGGCGGCGCGGCTCAACTGGCCCTGCATTCGCGTCAACCTCGACAGCCACATCAGCCGCATCGATCTGGTCGGCAAGGACGCGATCGTCATTTCCGATGGCCAGCAGATCACTGAATTCAAGGAAGGCATTCTGCCGTGGGCGCTGCAGCATCCGACGGCCCTGGTGTTCGATGAATACGATGCCGGTCGCCCCGACGTCATGTTCGTGATCCAGCGCGTGCTCGAAGTGGAAGGCAAGCTCACGTTGCTCGATCAGAACAAAGTGATCGCACCGCACCCGGCTTTTCGTCTCTTTTCCACCACCAACACCGTGGGGTTGGGCGACACGACGGGCCTGTATCACGGCACCCAGCAGATCAACCAGGGTCAGATGGACCGCTGGAACATCGTCACCACGCTCAACTATCTGCCGCACGAGGCGGAAGTGGAGATCGTGCTCGGCAAGGCGCCGCATTGGCAGACCGACAAGGGCAAGCGCTCGATTGCCAGCATGGTTGCCGTGGCCGATCTCACCCGTCGCGGGTTCATCAATGGCGATCTGTCCGTGGTGATGTCACCGCGCACCGTCATCACCTGGGCCGAGAACGCCGAGATCTTCAATGACATCGGCTTCGCATTTCGACTGTCGTTTCTCAACAAGTGCGACGAACTGGAGCGGCCGATCGTCGCCGAGTATTACCAGCGCTGCATGGGGGAAGACCTGGGCGATGCCACTCGCGGCATCGTGATGAAGGCGTCGTGATTCTCTAGTGAGTGTGGGAGCGCGCTTGCGCGCGAATTCGCGGCCAAGGCCGCTCCCACAACCGGCTCGTTAGCTTCAAATTTGAATTGAAATGACCACAGACGCCGACAACCCGCTCGAACCGTTCAAGCGCGCAATGACCGCGACGATGCGTGCGCTCGCGGACAATGACGAGCTCGACGTCACCTTTGGCCCGGGCGCGCCTGCGGTGGCCGGGTCGAAGATACGGGTGCCGCTCGCGACCATCGGCTGCACAGAAGCAGAGTTGAACGCGGTGCGCGGCGTGGGCGATGAATTCGCGCTCAAGCTGCGACACCATGATGAACGTTTACATCGCTCGCGCTCGCCCAAGGGCGGCCCGGCGGAAGAAATGTTCCGCTGGATCGAAGATGCGCGCGTCGCTTCGATCGGCTCCATGCGCATGGAAGGCGTCGCCAAGAATCTCGACGCGCATCTGGAAGCCCAGTGTCAGGAAGCCGCCTTCGACACGATCACGACCGAGACCGAGGCGCCGCTGGCCATCGCAGTGGGGCTACTGGTGCGTGAGCGGCTCACCGGACGGGCACTGCCACCATCGGCGGAGAACGTGGTGCGCCACTGGCGTGAGTACATCGATGATCGGGCAGCCGACGACATCGAGTCGCTCCGCGAAACCGTGTTCGATCAGGATCTGTTCTCGCGACGCTGCCGCGCCGTGCTCGCGGATCTCGGTTATGCCCAGGAGATGGACGAACCGCCGGAGCTCGACGACAGCGACCAGGACACCGAGACGGTGGATGAGAGCGCCGAGTCCGACTCGGAACTCTCCCCTGAGGATGTGTCCCTCGATGACGACGCCATGGCGGACGAGGACTCCGAGGGTGAGACGAGCTCGGTGCAGATGGACGCGGACATGGATCTGACGGATCTGGGCGCCGATTCCGAACCCGATGACGCCCCGAACGTGATGGCGGACGACCAGGGTCGCATCCGCATGGACGTCAACTACGGCGCCTTCACCACCGAGTTCGATGAGGTCACGCGGGCCGAAGATCTGTGTGAGATCGAGGAAATGTCGCGCCTGCGCACAGTGCTCGACCAGCAGCTGGTCAACTTGAAGCATGCAACCTCGAAGCTCGCCAATCGGCTGCAGCGCCGCCTGCTCGCCAAGCAGAATCGTGCCTGGGAGTTCGACCTCGACGAGGGCATTCTCGATGCTTCCCGGCTCGCGGGCGTCATCGTCGACCCCATGCATCCGCTCGCGTACAAGCGGGAGAAGGAAACGAAGTTCCGCGACACCGTCGTGACGATGCTCATCGACAGCTCCGGGTCCATGCGCGGCCGATCGATCACCATCGCCGCGCTCTGTGCCGACGTGCTGGGTCAGACCCTTGAGCGCTGCTCGGTGAAGGTGGAAATCCTCGGCTTCACCACCCGCGCCTGGCGTGGTGGCCAGTCGCGGGAGCGGTGGATCCAGGAAGGTAAGCCGTCGAACCCCGGACGCCTGAACGATCTGCGCCACATCATCTACAAGAGTGCGGATGACCCCTGGCGCCGTTCGCGCCGCAACCTCGGGCTGATGATGCGAGAAGAGCTATTGAAGGAGAACATCGATGGCGAGGCGCTGATCTGGGCGCACAACCGCCTGGTGGTCCGTCAGGAAGAGCGCCGCGTGCTGATGGTGATCTCAGACGGCCTGCCGGTGGACAACTCGACCTTGCTCGTGAACCCGAGCAACTACCTCGAAGCGCACTTGAAGTATGCCATCGACATGATCGAGAACCGCTCGCCGGTCGAACTCATTGCGATCGGCATCGGTCACGATGTCACCCACCACTATCGCCGTGCAGTCACGATCACGGACGCGGAGCAACTTGGCGGCGCGATGACCGAGCAACTGGCGGCCCTGTTCGACGTCGGCGGCAATTCGCGCTAGACGATTGTTGACACTAGATATTCCATAGGCTTATAAGTCGAGACGGGCGTGCTGCGCCCGAGTCAGCCCTGCGATGGGGATCGCAGGGCGGCATTTATCTGGAGGGTTTACCAAATGCGATTGTACGCAGTGCTGCGGCGCGGCTTGTGCTATGCGCCTGTTCCATTGATGGCCTTGACCTGCCTGCCCGCATCCGCCGAGGAGACGACTGGGCGACGGCAGATTGAAGAGGTCGTGGTGACGGCAGAGCGCAAAGAATCGACGGTGCAGGACACGTCGATCTCGATCACCGCTTTCACCGAGGAATTCCTCGATGACTTCGGTATTCGA
Organism: Pseudomonadales bacterium; assembly: GCA_041738285.1. Lineage (GTDB taxonomy): Bacteria > Pseudomonadota > Gammaproteobacteria > Pseudomonadales > Azotimanducaceae > SZUA-521. The sequence continues at coordinate 23,351 of JBGSQB010000073.1, forward strand.
AACCAGGAAGACCTGCAGAACTTCATTCCGGCAACCACCATTCAACCCTACGACGCGACCGTGCGCGGGGTTGGCCGAAACTTCCGCGCGTTGGGCGGCGACCCGGGGGTTGCCACCTACATGAACGGCATCTACTCAGAGGACCTGCTGACGGCAACCGGCGCAACCTTCTGGGACGTGGAGCGCATCGAAGTGCTGCGCGGCCCCCAGGGCACGCTGTACGGCCGCAACGCCGTCGGTGGCGCAATGAACATTCTGTACAAGGAACCGACCGAGCAGTTCGAGGCATCGCTGCGGGGCATCGTCGGTAACTTCGGCACCCAGGAATACTACGGCGTTGTCTCGGGCCCGCTGATCGAAGGCAAATTGTCGGGGCGCCTCAATTTCAGTTCCTGCGAAAACGATGGTGTGGTCGAAGAAATCGGTCGCGACCAAGGCGGCCGCGATGATCTCGATTCGCTCGGAGCCGACAACATCGCGGTGCAGTTGAAGTGGACGCCGCTGGACACCGTTGAAGTCAATTTCCGCATCAACGACATGGACAACGACCGCGTGTTCGGCGGCGCCAATGGCGGCGGGCTGGTGGTGCTGAACGAGCGTGGGCAAGCGCAACGCAACACGACGGATCTGGTACCCGGGTATCGGTTCATCAGCCTGACCCAGGCCGATCCGCTACAGCGCAACTTCTATGATCCTACCCGGCCGGTGTTGAGTTTCACGAATCCGACCACAGGCGCAACCGATCTGGCGCAGCCACTGCGGGCGGGGGTCGATCATTATGGCGGCCCTGCCGCGCCAGGTGGCGCCAACGCGCCGAACCTGAACGGCTTTCAGAATGCTGCGGCCTCACTGACTTCGTTCAATAACACGTCGAGTGCGGACGCTGCTCGCTACAACAACTGCGTGTTCGGCGGGAAGATCGACGGCAGCGATGTGTGCGCATCGACCAACGGCTACAACTGGGAGTCCTTCGAACAGAGCGGCATCCAGTCGAGTATTTCCTGGGATCTGTCCGATACAGTGCAGATCAAATATCTGTACGGTCAGAACACGCCGTCGTATCAGCGCATCACCGATGACGACAACATCGGCAGTCTGATTCTGGACCGGCAGTTCTACGTCAACCACGAAGCCGACTACGCATCCCATGATCTGCAGGCGTTTTACGACATCGGCGACACCCTGTCGTTCACGTCGGGCGTCTTCACTTACGAAGCGGGCATCGATCAGCGTGGCGACTTCTACTCGTCCGTACACAATGCGCGGATGCGTAACGAGTATCAGGACAACACCGCGCTGTCTCTGGCAGAGGCCACCGCCGCCGGTAACCCGGCGCTCGCAGGCATCAGTGCGTCGACCCTCGCCTTCGCGGGTCGACCGATGGTGAACTCGGGGCCGTTGTCCGACCGCAGTTAACGTGGCGCACCTCGGCTGCTGATGAGCTGGGTGAGTACCTCGATCACGCGCGCGGACCGGATGCTGCCGGCGACATCGATCGCCAGACACTCGCGGGTGAACTCGTCGATCACGGTCAGACACTTCAGCTGTTGTCCGTTGGCGCAGGCTGTACACTGCGCGCGATGCGTGTCAGACCACCGGGGCGCCGGCGAGCTGCCGAACGGATTCGGGCGTGAATACGCTGCGCACGTTCAAGTGGTATGGCGATGACGGCAGCAATGCCCTGCTCAATGCCCGCCACGGGCCCAAGACCGACTCCACCGATCTGCTCTACGCCACCGAAACCCATCGCGATACGTTCGCCGCCTACACCCAGGGCGGGTGGGACATCAACGAGACGTTCACGCTGACCGTCGGTGCGCGCTACGCCGAAGATACGGTTGAGGCCGAGGAAAACGTGTTCCGCTATTCGGAAACGGGTGCCCCGGGATTCACCGCGCTGTATGGCGGCCTGCAGGCGGTGAACATCGCCAACGGTGGTCTCGTGAGTAACGGATTGGGCGGCTTCGTGCCCGCCGAGAAGGCCACTAACGGCGGCATTCCGTTTGCGCTCAGTGTGTATCGCCAGTATGACCGCACCGATACCAAGTGGACCGGCCGCACCAACCTCGACTACAACATCAACGACAACGCGATGATGTACTACTCGGTGACCTCAGGTTACCGCTCCGGTGGCTATAGTCTGGTGTACTTCAGCAACACGCCAAGCTATGACCCGGAAGAGTTGATTGCCTACGAGATCGGCTACAAGACCCGGTGGCTGGATGACACGTTGCAGATCAACGGCTCGATCTACTTCTACGACTACGAGACTATCCACACGTTCTCGACAGAGGTCTGCGAGATCGGCGGCACCACAACGTCCGTACTCGAAGCACCGGGCGCCGAGGTGAAAGGGCTCGAAGTGGAAGTGACCTGGCTGCCGACGGAGGCGCTTACGCTCGGTGGCAGCTTGAGCTACACGCCGAGCGAGTACACGAAGGATCTATTCCAGAGCGATCCTTCGCGTGCCGATGTATCGACCTCTTTGTATCCGGACTTCGAGTCGCTGACCGAGAACATCAAAGGCAATCAGCTGCTGCAGGTACCTGAAGGCAAGGCCACGGCTTGGGCAGGTTATCTGTTCAACTTCGGCGGTGGATCCACGCTGCAGATGGGTGCGAACTACAGCTGGACGGATGAAGTGTACTTCTCGCCGTTCGAGCGCGAAGACACGAAGGCAGATTCTTTCGACCGACTCGACTTGCGCACCACCCGGACCAACCAGGGCGGTGACTGGATGTTGTCGGGCTTCGTCAACAACGTGTTCGATGAAGTGGGCGTGATGCAGATCATCCGCAGCGGTGAAGCGTCGTTCTACCGGCAGACGGCAGCCACCACCTATCCGCGCCTTTACGGCGTCGAAGTGACCTACCAGATCGGCAACTGATCGATCGTCTACACTTGAGGAAATCGCGGCGCCGAAAGGCGCCGCGATTGTTTTGGGGCGCGGAAGTCTCCTAGCCGACCACCGCCAGGCGTTGAATCTCCGGTCGTCCGGCCATGAGGCCTGCGAACTTCGGCCCCGATGCCTTGAAGTGCTCGCTCTGGCCATGCGCTGCGAGCGCCTCATCTGAGTCGTACAACTCCATGACCAGATACTGACCGGCTTCGTCCTTGCACAGCGTATAGAGGTTGTTGCCCTTCTCTTTCGCGCGTACTTCAGCAGCAAGCCCCAGCATCACGTTCTCGAAGTCTTTCTCTTTGCCAGGTGCAACCTTGAGTTTGGCGATAACAGCGATCATCGTGTCGCTCCCGTTCGTTGAATGTCGAGTGATCATAGCGCATGCCCCGTGCCGAACTGATTGAACAACTGCAGCGCTATTGCCTTCGCCACGCGAATGAGTCGGCCACCGTCGAGCGAATGATCGAACTACTGGACACACAGGTGCGTTGCTTCGAACGCGACTGCTGGCACCCTGGTCACATCACGGGCTCGGCGTGGGTGGTAGATTGGACCGGCGATCGCGTGTTGCTCACGCACCACCGCAAACTGAATCGTTGGTTGCAACTCGGGGGGCACGCGGATGGCGATGAAGATCCGTTGCGAGTTGCGCTGCGTGAAGGTGAGGAGGAATCAGGACTTGCGCTCGATCCATTGTTCGAGACGATCTTCGATGTGGACATTCACGCGATCCCGGCCCGCGGCACCGATCCGCAACACCTCCACTACGACGTTCGCTACGCCTTCACCGTGCGTGGTTCCGAGGCCTTCGTGGTCGGCGACGAATCGCACGAGCTTGCGTGGATCCGGATCGACCGGATGGACCAGGTCACCGAGGAGGTATCGATGCTGCGCATGGCCGAGCGCTGGGCTTCGCGTCGGCCCCTGCGGCCGGGTGAGCGCAAGGGTTGACCGCTACGTGATCGAGTCGGCGTGCGACACTACTCTAGCGGCCATCGGCGTGCACTCGACGGTCTGGCCGCGCCGATGTCGACCGGGCAGATACACGTACACGGCGAAAAAGTAATCGTTTACGTAGTCGCAACAAATGGTAACTAATTGACACGTTTCTATATGGACACTATAACTGTGCCGCTAGGCGAAACCGCAGGGCGCTTTTTGGGTGCGTGCCGCGCAGTGGAGGGAATTGCGCAACGTATGCCAGTTGGTCGGCCCGAATGCCGCGGGCATACAGTTCGGTTGTCGCCGGTGAAAATATTATTCCTGATCCATGGTAGGGGGCTTCGATGAATGTTACCGGACGTCGTTTGCGGCAGGTGCTGTCGGCGATTTTGTTGGCTTCTATCCCGTTGGGCGCCGCTGCGGCGGAGTCGGAAGGCGCACGACGAATCGAAGAGGTGATCGTTACTGCCGAGCGCAAAGAGGCCTCGGTCCAGGACACCTCCATTTCCATCACGGCCTTCACTGCGGAATTCTTGGACGATTTTGGTATTCGTAATCAGGAAGATCTGCAGAACTTCGTGCCCGCGACCACCATTCAGCCGTATGACGCCACGGTGCGCGGGGTCGGCCGCAACTTCCGTGCGCTGGGTGGAGACCCAGGCGTTTCGACCTACATGAACGGTGTCTATTCGGAAGACTTGTTGACGGCAACCGCCGCGACGTTCTGGGATGTAGAGCGGATCGAAGTGCTGCGCGGCCCCCAGGGCACGCTGTACGGCCGTAACGCCGTGGGCGGCGCGATCAACGTGCTGTATAAGGAGCCGACAGAAGAGTTCGAGGCCGCGGTGAAGGGTATCGTGGGGAATCTCGATACCCGAGAAGCCTACGTCATGCTGTCGGGGCCGCTCATCGAGAACCAACTCTCCGGGCGTGTCAACTATGCCTTCCGTGATCGTGACGGAACCATCGAAGAAATCGGCCGCCGTGGTGACGACTTGGACACGCTTGGCACGGAAAACGTCGCTCTGGTCTTGAAGTGGACGCCCACGGATACGCTGGAATTCAATATCCGGCACAACTGGATGGATATCGACCGTGTGTTCGGTGGCGCCAACGGTGGCGGCTTGGTGGTGCTGAACGAAGAAGGCAACAACCAACGCACGACCGATGCACTGGTTCCAGGCTATCGCGCGGTGGATACCACCAATACCAATACGGCCAATGTCTTCCAGAGCAATTTCCATGATGTCTCTCAGCCGCTGTTGAACTTCACTAACCCAACCACTGGGGCCCCGGTGGTTGCGCAGCGCGTTCGGCCGGGCATCGATTTCGGTGATTTCGACGGGTTTCAGAATGCGGCCGCATCCCTGGACGGTTTCAATGTCACCTCACCGACGAGCGCCGCCCGTTACAACAAGTGCGTGTCCCCCGGCGATATTGAAGGCGCAGATGTCTGTGGCGCGACGAACGGCTTTAATACCGAGCAGTTCGAGCAGGAAGGGACCCAGTTCAACGTCGCGTGGGACGTGACGGACACGCTGCAGCTGAAGTACATATACGGCAACAACGATCTGACCTACGAGCGGATCACCGACGACGACAATACCGCCAGCCAGTTCCATGACCGGCAGTTCTACGTGAACCATGAAGCCGGCTATGAGTCGCATGAATTGCAGGCGTTCTACGAGTTCGGCGACAACCTATCGTTCACGTCCGGTATATTTTTCTACGATGCGATCATCCATCAGCGCGGCGACTTCTACTCGTCGGTGGGCGAAGACCGCATACGTCTGGCGTACCAGGACAACACGGCACTCTCGGCCGGCGCTGCCGCGCTGATCGGTGCCCCGGGACTGGCGGGTATCAGTGCGTCGACGCTCGCCTTCGCGGGACGGCCGATGACCACGCTGTTCAGCGCGAAGCGGTCGTGCGATGTGGCCAATCCAGCGCCATCGTGCTCACGTAATTTCGCGGTCAAGAACACCAATGAAGCGCTGGCCGCCGCGAGTGCGGGTCGTAACGATAACCTGCGCACCTCAGCTTGGTTCGGTGACAATGGATCAAACCCCCTGCTCGATGTCGTGCATGGACCGAATACGGCCGCGACCGATCTGCTGTATGCAACGAAGACGGAACGCGAAGCCTTCGCCGCGTATACCCAGGGCGTGTGGGACATCAACGAAAAATTCACCCTGACGCTGGGTCTGCGATACGCGGAAGACGACCTCACGGCGGAGGAGAATCTGTTCCGCTACTCGGAGACGGGCGGCGGGGCGGGCGGGTTCCTTGGCCTGTTCGGCGGGCTCGCGCAAGTGAACATTGCCAACGGGGGCATCGTGCAGGACGGTAGCGGGAACTGGGTGCCGACACCGAAGGCCACCAACGGCGGTATTCCGTTCGCGTTGTCCGTGTTCCGTCCCTATGAGCGCACGGATGATAAGTTCACCTGGCGCGCGAATCTGGACTGGCAGGTCAACGACAATGCCATGATGTATTTCTCGGCCACGACCGGGCATCGCTCGGGCGGCTACAATCTGGTGTTCTTCAGCACCACACCCACCTACGACCCCGAGGAATTGATCGCTTACGAAATTGGATACAAGACCCAGTGGTTCGATGACACGTTGCAGGTCAATGGATCGTTCTACTTCTACGATTACGAGACCATCCACACCGTGGCGACGGAAGTGACGGACCTGGGTGGTCTGTCCACTTCGGTGCTCGAAGCACCCGGTGCGGAGATCTACGGCATCGAAGCAGAGACAACCTGGCTTGCGACTGATCGGGTGACGCTGGGCGGCAACTTCAGTTTCACGCCGAGCGAGTACACCGAGGATCTTTTCATCAAGGACGAAACCGGTGTCAACACCCCTTCGTCATTATTTCCGGACGCCCCGTCACAGCTGCAGAACATCAATGGTAATCAGCTGCTGCAGGTACCGGAATTCAAGGCGACGGCGTGGAGCAGTTACTCCTTCCCCTTGGCGGGCGGCTCGAGCGTGGAGTTGTTTGCCACGTACAGCTACATCGATGAGGTGTATTACTCGCCGTTCGAGAGCAATACGGAAAGGGCTGAAGCCTACGACCGCGTCGATCTGCGCGCGACGTTCACCAGCGGCAACGGTAGCTGGATTGTTACCGGATTCGTCAACAACGTGCTCGACGACGTCGGCGTCATCCAGGTGGAACGCGAGGGTGAATCGGAGTTCTTCCGGCACACCGCGACCACCACGGTGCCGCGACTGTACGGGGTCGAATTTACCTACGCGATGGGCGGTCGTTAGACCGTTCGACTTCGAATCGGCGGTGTTATGAGAAGGTATGAGAAGGGCCCGCGATGCGGGCCCTTTCTCATTTCCGAAGGCCGCAACATTTCCGCGCGATCACTTGCACGGCGGAGTGCGTACACCCCGCCTGCGCAAACCGGATCAGTCGACGCCGCGCGCCGCGGCCGATTTTCTTGGTATCTACGCGCCGTCGTTGACAGCACGCGCGTTGCTCCTCTATAAGAACAGCGGGAGTGGGTCTGTTTCGCATTTGTTACACCATCTAGTGCTGCCAGCGCTCGGCTTTCTGTGACCTGCTTCTGCGCATGGCAACGCGTTGTCCCGAATGGGGGGGTAGAGGCATGTATTCACACCTGATGAGAGGGTGGGCGGTAGTTGCGTTGCCGGTGGTGTTGCTGACACCGAGCGTCGAGTCGGCGTTCGCCGCCGAGGAGAGTAGTCGCCGGCAAATCGAAGAAGTGGTGGTCACGGCGGAACGCCGCGAATCGACGGTATCGGATACCTCGATTTCGATCACTGCGTTCACCGGCCAATTCCTTGAAGATTTCGGTATCCGCAACCAGGAAGATCTGCAGAACTTCATCCCGGCGACGGTGATCGAGCCCTATGACGTGACAATCCGCGGGGTGGGTCGGTCGGGCCGTGCCCTCGGCGGCGACCCTGGTGTCGCGACGTACTTTAATGGCGTCTATTCGGAAGACTTCGGCATCGCCTCAACCGAGGGTGGTCTGTTCGATGTCGAGCGCATCGAGGTCCTGCGCGGACCGCAAGGTACGCTGTACGGCCGCAACGCGGTTGGCGGTGCGGTCAACTTCATCAGCAAGAAACCTACCGATGAGTTCGAAGGTGAGGCCAGGGTGCTCCTCGGCGACTACAGCCTGCGAGAAACCTATGGCGTGCTGTCGGGTCCGCTGATCAAAGACCTGCTCCAGGCGCGAGTAACGGGCACCAAGCGGGAGCGCGACGGTTACATCCGTGACCTATCCCCTGCGCCTGACGCTGGCAACTACGGCGACGAAAACTATTCGCTCGCGCTTCGGTTTACGCCCACGGACTCCCTCGAATTCAACATGCGCGGTAATGAACGAAGCTACGCCCGGCGTATGGGCGGCGCGGACGCTGCCGGCATCGTCGTGTTCGGCGAGAACGAAGGCAACATTGACGGGGGCAATCGCCGGGATAACACGACCTACGCCTTCGGCTATCGTGCGGTCGATACCGCAATACCCTGTCCAGGCCTGTTCACGCGCACGGCGACGGTCGCGTCCCCTGGGGTGCGTGGTGGTATCGGTTGCGCCATCTCCGGTCGGCCCACGTTCAACTTCACGAACCCGCAAACGGGCGCCGCGGTCGTCGCGCAGCGTATCGTACCCGGAGTCGATAACGGCAACGCGGGCTCCGGTACGACCAACCACCCCAACCGGGGTTTTGGCCACGACCAGTCCAACATCCGGGTGCTGGGGTTCGACAATATCGAAGGGAATGATCTGAAGACTGAAACAAGCGGTGCACAGGATGAGTTCTTCGACCACCAGGCGGGTTCCTTCGACGTCAACTGGCAGTACAGCGATCGCTTCAGCGTGAAATACGTCTTCGGTTATTCAGATTTTTTCTACGACCGCACCACCGACGTCGACCTCACCAACAACCCGTCATTTGACGTTCAGTTCTACGTCAGTCAGGAGGCCGAGTTCGTTTCCCACGAATTGCAGTTCTTTTTCGATCCGACGGACAAGTTTACAATTACCACGGGTTTGTTCGCCTACGACGGCAAGATCAGTCAGCGTGGTGACTTCTTCGACTCCAATTGCACCCCCGGTGCAGTCGGTGGCGGCTGTGCCTCTCGCTATGCCAAGAATTCGCTGATTCCACTGGGCATCCCCAAAATGGACCTGTTCACCGCGCGGCGTGCTGGTAACCGCGCCCAGGAAGGAATCGCGCTGCCAGGCAATTGTCTTGCGCTCCCTGGCATTAACGCCTTTTGTTTTGGTGGCTGGACGGGCGACACCGGCGATCGGATTCCCCATGGCCCGGCGACCGCCGGTACCGATCTGGAGTACCAGACCCGCTCCGAGCGCGAGGCCTTCGCGGCCTATTCTCAGGGTACCTATACCTTCAACGAACACTGGGCTTTGACCCTCGGCTTGCGGTGGGCGCAGGACAATCTGGATGGTGAAGAGAATGTCTTCAGCTACTTCGAAGGCACCATCGTGCCGCTCGGATTCTCTCCGGCGGGCGGTACGTCGAGCCTTGCGGCAACAAACGTTGCATTGGGGTTCCTGGACGGAACGACCGGCGCGATTCTCAATCCAGAGCGCTTACTGATCGCCGGGTTGCCAGCCAGCCAATCGCTATGGCGGCCGCTGTCGCGTACCGATGACGCGATCACGTGGCGGGTGAATCTCGACTGGTCTCCCACCGACGATGACCTGTTTTATTTGTCCGCAACCAAGGGCTACAAGGCAGGCGGTTTCAATCTGGTTTTCTTCAGCGCCAACGCCCAGTACAGCGAGGAGCGGCTGGTCTCCTATGAGTTTGGCTACAAGGGCCAGTTGTTGGATGGCTCGATGCAGGTCAATTCGGCCGTCTACTTCTACGACTACGAGAACCTGCAGACCGCTGCCCAAGGTCCGTCCGCGATCACGCCGACAAGCCCCTCGACCAGCACGTTCTCAGTGCCGACGGCGGAGACGATTGGATGGGATACCGATGTCCTGTGGTTGGCCACGGATCGCATCACGTTGGGCGCGAACTTCAGCTATACGCGCACCGAATACACGGACGACTTCCTTGTGATTGACGCGGCAAGCCCCGGGTCGCCAACCTCGTTGTTCGACGCGACTGCGAGACCGATCAGTATCGACGGTAACCAGTTGCGTGGCGTGCCGGAAGCAAAGGGAGGAATTTACGCGCAGTACACTGTGCCAATGGGCGATCGTGGGCGGGCTGAAGTGCTCGCGAACTGGAGTTGGATCGACCGGGTGTATTTCTCGGTGTTCGAGAACAACGACGATTCGGCAGAGGCCTATGCTCGGCTGGATTTGCGCGCGACGTGGTACTCGAGCGCCGAGAACATCACGGTGGCCGCATTCGTCAACAATGTTCTTGATGAGATCGGCATTCGACAGATCACTCGCGGTGCCGAGGAAGACAACTTCCTTCGATCCGGCGCGACGACAGACCCCCGGCTGTACGGGTTCGAGGTGCGCTATAAGTTTGGCGCCTTCAAGTGATCTAAGGCGTTGTGACGTGCAAAAAAGGGGCGCATCGCGCCCCTTTTTTTGAGCGGCCTAAGCATGGAATTCGACTCGATCTGGTGCTTGCCACTGGATGCGGCGCTCTCTCGCAACGAACGCGGCGCGGGCTGGAGCGAGGCAGGGATGGTTGCCGATTTTGGGGGCCGCAAGGCGTTGCTCAAGCGGCAGCGGCAATACTTCTGTCGGCCACTGTGGAATGGATTACGCGCGACACCCACCTTCGCGCGCGAAGCCCGGTTAATGGGGTTGGCGTCCCGCGCCGGGGTCAACGTCGCGGAACTGCTATACGCGCGTCACGGGTCCAGCGGTCGGATGATTCTTGCTGCTGCGTGGATCGATGGTGCCGTGTCGCTGGCGGCCCCCGAGGCACAGTCGGAGTCGCGGCTTCGTGCAACGGCAGCGCAGTTTGTCCGCCTGCACCAGGCTCGAATTTGCCACGGTGCGCTGTACGATCGGCACGTGCTCATCGATCGCGCAGGCGTGATCACGCTGATCGACTTCGAGAAAGCTCGGCGGCGACTGACCCCATCATGGGCGGCAATCGGCGATCTGGCGCGCTTCATTCGCCGCTCGCCGTGGCTGACCCCGGAACAGATCGATTTGATCGTTGCGGCGTACCACTGGCGCCACTTTCCGCTGCTGCGCGTCTGGGCGCGTTTCTGGCGTTAGACTTCGGTGCGTAGAAGAGCTGAAGACCGGAGGCGCAGTCCATGACGACATTGCCGAAGACGTCCCTTGCGATGGTGCAGACAGCTACTCGACGGCTCGAGCCGATGGACCTGCCGCTGCCCGAGATCGATGAGGACTCCGCGCTGCTGTACCTCGAGGCGTGTGGCATCTGCGGCAGCGACTACGAGCAGTACGAGGGCATGCTGCGCACGCCGATGCCTGTGGTGCCGGGCCATGAACCCCTGGGCCGCATCGCCAAGATTGGGGATCGTGCGGCCAAACGCTGGGGTGTGGACGTTGGCGATCGAGTGGCGGTGGAGACCATGATCTCCTGTCGGCACTGTGACCCGTGTCTGGGTGGAACCTACCATCTGTGCCGATCGCGAAAGATCTATTCCTACGTGCCGCTGTCAGAGTCACCCGGACTCTGGGGTGCGTATGCGCAGTACATGTACCTGCATCCGAATTCGGTGCTGCACCGGATGAGTGAATCGCTCCCGGCTGCGCTTGCCGTGATGTTCAATCCCCTTGGCGCCGGCTTTCGGTGGGCGGTGGAAATGCCGAATACCCAGGTGGGAGACACGGTGGTCGTGCTTGGACCCGGTCAGCGCGGGCTTGCGAGCGTGATTGCGCTGCGCGAGGCCGGCGCGGGCATGGTGATTGTCACCGGACTTGCCGCCGATGCGCGCAAGCTCGAACTCGCGCGCGCATTCGGTGCCGATCACACCATCGATGTGGATAACGAAGCGGCGGTCAAGCGCGTGCGGGAGATCACCGATGGCCGCGGCGCCGACGTGGTGGTGGACGTCACCTCCTATGCAACCCGTCCGGTGCGCGATGCCCTCGATATGGTGCGCCCCGGCGGAACCGTGGTGCTCGCGGGGGTAAAGGGCTTCAAGCCGGTGGACGACTTCGTCTCGGATCTGATCGTGATGAAAGAGATCACCATCAAGGGCGCAATCGGCGTGACTTCGTCGGGCTACAAGGCAGCGATACGACTGATCGAGTCCGGCAGGGTACCGCTGGAGAAGATGCACACCCACGACTTCCCGCTGCGCGATGCGGAGCTGGCAATTCGAACCCTCGCCCGCCAGGTGCCCGGGGACGAGTCGATTCACTCCTGTCTGATTCCGCCGACGTGAACAAGTAACCTGTCCCCGTAGAGGTGGCAAGCCACCTGCCGGTTCGGTTCATTCGCAAGCGGAATCAACAGGGGCGTTTCGTGACGGCAGATATCCATCACCTTCGGGCACCGGTTGGCGAAGCGGCAGCCCGCCGGGATGTTCACGGGTGAGGGAATTTCGCCCTTGATGGTGGTTGATGTGCGCTCGCGCTCACTGTTGGGGTCAGGCGCAGGGTTGGATGCCACCAATAGTTCCGTGTAGGGGTGGCGCGGCTCGAAGTACACTTTGTTGGCAGGGCCGATCTCGGCCAGCGCGCCCAGATACATCACCGCCATACGGTCGGAGACGTAGCGCACCATCGACAGATCGTGGGCGATGAACAGCAGGGTGAGCCCCATCGAGCGCTTGAGTTCATCGAGCAGGTTAATGACCTGTGCCTGTACCGATACGTCGAGGGCTGAGATCGGTTCGTCACAGACAATGAACTCGGGCTCGAGGATCAATGCGCGGGCAACGCCGATGCGCTGCCGTTGGCCGCCGGAGAACTCGTGCGGATAGCGCGACATATGATCGGGTGACAGACCCACCCGGCGCAGCCAATCGGCAACCAGATCACGGATCTGACTGCCGCTCTTGGCGGTGTGCAGGCTCGGCCCTTCGCCGATGATCTCGCCGACGGTCATGCGCGGATTCAGTGACGAGTACGGATCCTGAAAGATCATCTGCATCCGCTTGGCGTACTTCTGATAATCACGCGTGGTGTAGCGCTGCGGCAGTACTTCGCCGCGGTAGCGCACCGTTCCTGAGGTCTTCTCGTGCAGCCCTACAATGATCTTGCCGAACGTGGACTTGCCCGAGCCGCTCTCACCCACCAGGCCCAGGATTTCCTTCTCCTGAATGTCGAGGGTCACGTGGTCCACCGCGTGCACGAATTGCCCCTTGCCGATGGGGAAGTACTTCGTCACGGCGTGGGTTTCGAGCAGGGTCACGCAGCGTCTCCGGCATCGCGGGCGCGAAACAGGCGTGGCACGACATGCGTGGATTGCGGGTGGTGCAGCCAGCAGCGCGCGCCATGATCGCCTGTGACATGAAACTCTTCCGGCATCTGCGTCTGACACACCCGCATGGCATTCGGGCAGCGCGCGAAATAGCCGCAACCAATCGGAGGCGAGAACAGATCGGGCGGCGAACCATCGATCGGCTGCAAAGCATGGCTCTTGTCCGCCGTGAGCGTCGGCATCGCGTCGCGCAGACCGAGGGTGTATGGATGGGCGGACCGATAGAAGATGTCGTCTACTGTGCCCCGCTCGACGTTCTGACCGGCATACATCACCGCCACGTGATCGGCCATGCGGGCGACAACGCCGAGGTCGTGGGTGATGAGGATCATCGCCATCTGCTTGTCGCGCTGCAGGTCGGACAGGAGATCGAGGATTTGGGCCTGGATCGTCACATCGAGCGCGGTGGTGGGCTCATCGGCGATGAGCACCGCAGGTTCGCAGGCGATGGCGGTGGCGATCATCGCCCGTTGCAGCATGCCGCCGGAGAACTCGAAGGGGTACTGTCGGGCGCGCTTCGCAGGTTCCGGAATTCGGCTGGCGGCGAGTAGTTCTACGGCCCGCGCCGCAGCCTGCTTGTGGGTAAACTTGCGGTGCACGATCAGCGTCTCGGCGATCTGATCGCCGATCGTCATGGTCGGATTGAGCGACGTCATCGGGTCCTGGAAGATCATGCCGATCTGCGCGCCGCGGATGTCCTCGCCATCGATCTGCTTGGAACGCAGGATGTCGTGACCCTTGAGCATGGCGCTGCCTTGGGTGATGCGACCGGGTGGCATCGGGATGAGGCCCATGATGCTTTGCACGGAGACCGACTTGCCGCATCCGGATTCACCCACAATGGCGAGGGTTTCGCCGGGTGCAACCGCGAAACTGACACCGCGAACGGCATGCACGATGCCGCCGTAGGTATCGAACTCAACGTGCAGGTTGTCGACCGTGAGAATGGGTTGGCTCACTCGCGTGACCTCATGCGCGCGTCGAGCGCATCGCGCAGTCCGTCTCCAAGCAGATTGAACGCCAGCACCGTGATCGAGATGAACAGCGAAGGAAAAATCAGCTCGTGCGGATGCGTGAGCATGGTCTTGATGCCTTCGTTGCACATGCTGCCCCACGACGGTGTCGGTGGTGCAACGCCCATACCGATGAAGGACAGGAACGCTTCGGTGAAGATTGCCCCCGGTACGGCGAAGGTCAGCGTCACCAGAATCACGCCCATGGTGTTGGGAATCATGTGACGAAAGATGAGGTAGCCAGTGCGCGCGCCGAGCAGGCGCGAAGCGCCGATGTAGCCTTCTTCCCGAATTTGAAGGATCTGGCCACGCACGAGCCGCGCCGTCGCCGGCCAGGACAAGAGCACGAGTGCCACCAGCATCGGCAGGATACCGCTCTCCCCCGGGCCGATACCGAAGGCGATCTTGAACAGGATCATGAACAGCAGGAACGGTAGCGCGACCACGAAGTCGGCGAATCGCATCAATGCCTGGTCGGCGGGCCCCGCGAGAAATCCCGCGGTGCTGCCATACAGGATGCCGAGAAAAACGTACAGCGCGGGGGCGACAATGCCGATAAACAGGGAAACCCGCGCGCCGTGCATCAGTCGCGCCAGCATGTCGCGGCCGAGATAGTCGGTACCCAGCGGATGCAGTGGCAGCAGCAGCGTGTCGCCGACCGCGACCGACTCAGCGGACTCGACCAGGCCGCGTTCTTCGGCCTGCGCTGCCGTGATAACGCGCGCAACTTCCACGGCGATCGAGGTGTGATCCGGGTATTCGGCACCATACTGATCCAGCGCAACGACCGTGTAGTGGTAGGTGCGCGCGGTGAGGTCGAGACGGTCCTCGAAACTGACTCGTCCTGGCGTAAACACTTCCCCCAGTGGCAGGCCGAGCGCGCTGCCACCGTCGTCCGGATAGATATTGCGATAAATGCGATAGCCGTGCGCCAGATCCGCGGGCTCCCAGACGAGCCGCACCGCCTGGCTGGTGGCCGGCTGGGCCAACTCGATTCGGGGCGTGGCGGTTGTGTCGCCGGCGCCTCTGGGCAGCGCCATCACGCCATCCCATGACTGATATGCATCGACAATGCGGGCGGTGCGATCGGCAAAGGGTGCCTGGCTCACCTGATCCAGGTCCTGTTCCGACGGGTCGACGCGCCAGAACAGCGGCCCGAAGATCGTGAAGATCAGCAGGCCAATGACGATGAATAGAGAGAACAAGGCACGGCGGTTCGCTTTCAAACGAATCCACGCGTCCTGCCAATACGACAATGAGGGACGTGTCAGCGTCTGCACGTCGCGTGTGGCAGTCACATGCTCGAAGGCAGAGGCGTCGAGTCGAACTTCCGCCACTACGACAACCTCACGCGGGGGTCGATCATCCCGTAGATGACATCGACGATGATGACCATCAGCACGAGGAATGCGCCATAGAACACCGTGGTGCCCATGATCACGGTGTAGTCGAGTTGCTGCACCGCCTGCACAAAGTAGCGACCGAGGCCTGGAATGGCGAACACCAGCTCCACCACGAAGCCGCCAGTCGTGATCGCGGCGATGGCCGGTCCGAGTACCGTTACGACGGGCAGGGATGCATTGCGAAGCTGGTGTTTTAGGAAGATGCGCGTTGCCGGCAGCCCCTTGGATTTGGCGGTACGCACGTAGTCGGCGTTGACCACCTCGAGCATGGATGAGCGCATGAGTCGCGTCAGAAATGCCATGGTGCCAAGTCCCAGTACCATGGCCGGCACGATCATGTGGCCGACGCCGCCCCAGCCAGCCACGGGCAGCAGGGTGATGCCCGCCCAATCATTGATCGTCACCAGACTCAACTGCCCGAGCGCAGCGAAGACGAAGCTCGGTACCGAGATGCCGAGGATCACGAGGAACATGATCACGATGTCGGGCAGCTTGTTGCGGTACAGCGCGGTGAGTGCGCCCCAGAGCACGCCGCCGACGGCTGCGAACACGATTGCGAGAATGCCGAGGGTTGCTGACACCGGAAAGTGTTCGCGGATGATGTCGTTGACGCTGCGATTCTGCTGCGTAAATGAGATGCCGAAATCGCCCTTGACCATGTTGAGCATGTAGATGCCGTACTGCACATGCAGGGGTTTGTCGAGTCCGTAGCGTTCTTCCAGATTCTTGCGAATCAGTTCGGTGGTGGCTTTTTCGTTGCTGAGCGGATCGCCAGGTACCGCATGCATCGCAAAGAACGTGGCGGTGGCAATGAACCACACCGTGATGATCCCCTGCAGCAGGCGGGTGAGAATGTAGCGCGTCACGTCAGTCGACGCTCAGATACGCGGATGTGTAGTCTGGATCGGTGCCGACGGCCCGTCTCACCACACCCTTCAGTCGTGGGTCGCGCACGTATACCACGCCCCGTTCGTAGTTCGGCAGGATGACCGCGTCGTCGTAGATGATGCGCTGGATCTCGCCAAACGCGTTCATCCGTGTCTTGGGGTCCACCGAGTTCTCCGCGACGCGAACCTGGGCATCGAGTTCGGGATTGGCGTAGCGGCCGCGGTTGTTCAGGTTCCAGGATGCGAACAGGCCTCCGAACGTCAACGGATCGGCGAAATCGGGGCCCCAACCCGCCATGACGATGTCGAAATCTCCCGCGGTCATCTTGGCGAGGCGCTGCTTGAAGATCTGCTTGTCGAGTTTGACCTCGAGCCCGAGTTGCTTGCCGTACACGTTCTGGAAGTACTCGGCCTGTTTGTTGGACAGCGGATCATCGCCGCTGAGCAGGACGAGCGGCGGAAAACGGGTCAATCCAAGCTCCTGGCGCGCAAGTTCCAGATGCCGGCGCGCGGCCTCCACGTCGATGCGATGCACACGGGCGGGATACTCCTGTCGAAACAGGCCATCGACGCCGTTCAGCCACACGGGAAAGAGCGACTCGCCCGGCAGATTGCCCGGCAACTTCATCACTTTGTAGACGAGCTCGCCCGAGTCGGTGACCAGCTGCAGGGCGCGGCGCAGGTTGTAGTTGCCGGTGACGCGACCGGGTCGATAATTGAACTCGAGAAAAAAGATCGACCCGTCGTTGAATCGTTCCAGGTGCCAGCGTTGTACCAGCGCATTCTCGAGCGTATCGGAACTGAGTGCGGCGACTGCGATCTTGCCGTCCTTGTAGAGGTTCAGCGTCGCGTTGTAGTCGGGCGTGATGTAGGGCGTGTCGATGACGTTCAGCATGATCGCGTCACGATTCCAGTAGAACTCGTTCTTTTCGAATCGAATCGACGCGCTGTGCACCCATCGGCTGATCGTGAACGGGCCGTTGTAGAGCAGGTCCTTCGCATCGGCGCCGTAGCGGCCTGCGGTGCGCTCGAAGAAGTCCTTGCGTACTGGCAGAAACGTTACGAACGCAACCAGTTTGTCGAAGTAGGCGATCGGTCGCTCGAATTCGATCTTCAAGGTGCGGTCATCCACCGCGGTGATACCGAGAGCCGAGGGTGGAAGTTGTCCTTGGCTGATGGCCTCGCCGTTCTTGATCGGAAACAGAATGAACGCGTACTCCGATGCAGTCGCGGGATCGAGCACGCGCTGCCACGCAAAGATGAAGTCGTGCGCGGTCACCGGCTCGCCATCGCTCCAGCGTGCGTTCTCGCGCAGCCAGAAGGTCGCACCCGCGGCGTCGATTTCCCAACGACTGGCCACACCTGGCACGAGCTTATTGGTCGGGTCATATCGCAACAGGCCCTCCATCACATGGCCGAGCACGAAACCGCTGACCTGATCGGTTGCGCGCGTGCTGTCCAGTTGCGGTGGCTCGCCACTCATCGCGAGGCTAATGCTGCGCTCGCGAACATCGACAGCTTCGCCCGTAACAGCGCCGGATGCGGTCAGCTGCGACAACCAACCCAGCGCGAACATGAGCGCCGCGAGCGCGACAATCGCCAGCAGGCCGAGCCACAGCAATTGCTTGCCGGCGGTTCGAGCAAACGCATCTTCAGTGTCTGACGTGATGTCGCTCATGGTTCGGATGCGGTCTGCACGTTACGTCACCGTGCGCAGCAGGTTGCCCACAATGCGCTCCAGATGCATCAGCGAGTTGCACTCCTCGGTCTGGTGGCAGTAGCTCGAATATTTGCGCATCTCCGCGTCGCCGACGTTCCAGGTATTGCGGGATTCGGGGTTCAGCCAGATGAGGCGCTTGCAGCGATCGTACATTTCCTTGAGGACTTCGGCCCTGGCGTCGCCGTAGTTGTTGCGCGCGTCACCCAGGATGATGATCGTCGTCCGGTTGTCGATGTCGTCGAGGCAGAGCTTCTTGAAGTCAATGAAGGCTTGACCGTAGTCGGTGGATCCACCGGCGTAGTCGCGCAACGTCTTCGCGATTGCGTCTTCCAAGTTATTGCGCTCGAAGATGTCGGTGACCTCGGCGAGATCCGATGAGAACGCGAAAGATCGCACCTTCGGCATCACCTCTTCGAGGCTGTACAGGAACATCAGCATGAAGCGCGCGTAGTTTGCGACCGAGCCGGATACATCGCAGATGGCGAATACCTTGGGGCGGTCGATCTTCACCGACTTCCAGTGCAGGTCGAAGATCGCGCCGTCGTAGGCCATGTTGTGGCGCAGCGTACGCGGTACGTTCAGTGCGCCACGCTTGAATACTTTCTTGCGCCGGGAATGCAGCGACACCAGGCGTTTGGCCATGCGGAATACGACTTCCTGGATCAGGCGGAAGTTGCGGTGTTCGACATTGGACAGCTTCACCTTGCGTAGCAGTTCTTCGCGCAGACGTTTACCGGTTGCGTCGGCGTGGAGCAGGAACTGCTGTTCGACGTGGTCGCGCACGTGTTCGCGCAGCCACTCCCTGCGGCGGGTCAGTTCCTGTCCCAGCCTGCGCTCCGGGATCTGGCGCTTCTGGCGCAGGTCGTTGATCTCCTGCTGCAGTTCGGCAAGTCCCATCGCCTCCATGATGCGGCGGGTGTACAGACCCTTCTGGGTGAACACCTGAATTTCCTGGATGTTCACCGCGGTGCTGGCTTTCGACAGCTCGATCGCCAAATCACTGCGGCCGCCAGTCATCAGCAGTTGACCGAGCTTGGATTCAGGTTCGCTCATCTCACCCGGGCCGAGATCTTCCTCCGGCTCTTCCGCCGCGTACTTGTTCTTCGACTTGCCCTTTCCTTTGCCCTTGCCGCCAGTGCGGTTCGGATTGGCTTCGCTTCCTTCCCGCGCTTCGTTTGCTTCACTGGCGCCGCCGGAGTCGTCGTCTGACGATTCGCTGTCACCAGAGCTGCCATCGGCGCCCTTGAGATCCTGGAACGAAAAGAAACTGTCGAAGGTGTTGGAGAAAGTCTCCTTTTCGTCCTGGGTTTTTGGCAGCACCAGCGCGAGCACGTCCTTCAGATAGGCTCGATCGCGGTAACCGGTGAGCTCGACCGCATTGAACGCATCCAGCGTCTCGGCCGTCGACACCCGCACCTCTGCGTTGCGCAGCGCGCGGATGAAGTTCGACAGTACGCGATCCATAGACTACTTCTTTGTTGCCTTGGACGTCAGTGTGGTCAGTTCCGCTTCGACGTTGACGATGTCCTCCTGGAACTTGAGGATCACGTTGAGTGTGTCACGCACCAGTTGCGGGTCGAGGCGATCTGCATGCAGCAGCAGCAGCGTGCGCGCCCAATCGATGGTCTCGGAAATGGCGGGCACCTTCTTCAGGTCGAGTTCGCGCAGCTCATGAATGAACTTGACGAGCTGACTGCGCAGCTCTGGCGGAATCTCCGGCACGCGGGCGTGGATGATGCGCTGCTCCAGTTCGATGTCGGGGAACGGAATGTACAGGTGCAGGCAGCGACGCTTGAGGGCGTCGGAGATCTCGCGCGTATTGTTGCTGGTGAGGAACACGAGCGGTGGTTCTCGGACCGCCTTGACGGTGCCGATCTCGGGAATGGATACCTGAAAGTCCGACAGGATCTCGAGCAGGAGCGACTCGAACTCATGATCCGACTTGTCGACTTCGTCGAGCAGCAGCACGCAGCCGTCCTCTTCGCGCAAAGCCTTCAGCAGGGGCCGCGGCTCGAGAAATTCTTCGCTGAAGAAGATGTCGCCGAACTCGTGCAGACGCTTGACCGATTGTGCGAATCCCTTTGCGCCGTCGAGTACTTCATCGAGGGCGTCCTTGAGAACCTGGGTGTACAAGAGCTGTTTGCCATACTTCCACTCGTACAGTGCCTTCGCCTCGTCGAGGCCCTCGTAGCACTGCAGACGGATCAGCGGCAGGCCGAGCATGAGCGCCGTGGTCTTGGCGAGTTCGGTCTTGCCGACGCCGGGCGGCCCTTCGATCAGCACCGGCTTGCGCAGGTGGTAGGCGAGGTAGACAGCGGTTGCGATCTGGTTGCTGCAGATATAGCGATGCGCCTCCAGGTTGCGCTTGAGAGATTCGACGGAGGCGGCGATTTCAGCGATATCGGGCACAGGATCTCCAAATCGGATTTTATGCGCTTATTATCCGGGCGGGTGGAGAGGATGTACAACGTTGGGAGGCAGGATGAAAACGCTACTGGTGTGGGCCGTATTGATCGGGGGAGCGACCGCCCAGGCGAACGCTGATCGGCTGGTGATTCATGCGGGTCGAGTGATCGATGTCGTCGCTGGCGAGGTGCGCGAGTCGCGCAGCATCGTCGTGGAAGGCGGGCGCATCGTTGCAGTCAACGAAGGCTGGATCGACGACCGGACGGCCAGCCGGGTCATCGATTTACGCGCGGCAACGGTCATGCCCGGGCTCATGGACATGCATGTGCACCTCGATGGCGAACTGTCGCCACACCGCTTCGAGGAGCGCTTCAAACTCGAACCCGCCGATCGCGCGCTGCGTGCAGTGCAGTATGCGCAGCGTACCCTCATGGCCGGGTTCACCACCGTGCGCGACCTGGGTGCCAGCGATGGCATTGCACTGTCGTTGCGACGTGCGATTGCGGAGGGGCGCATCGCCGGCCCCCGCGTGTATGCGTCCGGCAAGTCGATCGCAACCACCGGTGGGCACGCCGACCCGAGCAATGGTGTGAAGTCTTCACTCCGGGGCGATCCTGGTCCATCGGACGGGGTTGTGAACAGCATCGATGATGCGCGCAAAGCGGTACGCGCACGCTACAAAGAAGGTGCCGACCTGATCAAGATTACGGCCACTGGCGGTGTGCTGTCCGAGGCGAAGAGTGGCGACAACGCGCAGTTCACGATCGCCGAAATCGAGGCCATCGTCGCGACCGCGAAGGACTACGGATTCAAGGTAGCCGCCCATGCCCACGGCGCCGAGGGAATGAAGCGTGCCGTGCTCGGGGGCGTGGATTCCATCGAGCATGGCTCGTACATGAACGACGAGGTCATGGCGCTGATGAAGGCGCGCGGGACGTGGTACGTGCCGACCATTCTCGCGGGCGTCTTTACTGCTGAGAAAGCGAAGGAGCCGGGATACTTCTCTGACATCGTGCGTCCCAAGGCCGCAGCGGTCGGGGCGGAAATCCAGGCTACCTTCGCGCGCGCCTACGCGTCCGGGGTGAAAATCGCTTTTGGCACCGATACGGGCGTCTCGCCCCACGGTGACAACTGGCGCGAGTTTGGATTGATGGTCGAGGCTGGCATGCCGGCGATGGAGGCGTTGCAATCGGCGACCCGTGGTGGCGCCGAATTGCTCGGTGTGTGGCAAGACGTCGGCAGCATCGAAGCGGGCAAGCGGGCCGACATCGTCGCGGTCATGGGCGACCCGCTCACCGACATCTCCGAGATGGGCCGGGTGTTCTTCGTGATGAAGGAAGGTGTGATCTTCAGGGAGTGACGGCTGTTTGGACGCGATTTCTACGGTTTTCCCGTAGTGACGCGTCCTCGGTGGCGCGGATACTGAAGGTCCAATTCCCAGTTTCCGAGGCACTGTCGTGGCCGCTAACCCGAAAGAAGTTCTCCGCAGTGATGTCACCGACTCCTACCAGACACTGATGGATGTCGCCTGGAAGTTCGATTATCAGGCGGGCGTTCCGAAACTCGATGACCTGTACAAGCGCGCCAAAGAGAATCAGTGGAACGCCGATGATCTGAAGTGGGACACGCCGATCGATCCCGCCAATCCGATCATTGCGGCGGATCATTCCATGTACTACCGGATGCCGTTCTTCAAGAAGCTGTCCAGAACCCAGCAGGAGACGTTCTCGGCACACTCCACCGCGCAGTTACTGTCGCAATTCCTTCACGGTGAGCAAGGCGCGCTCCTGACCGCAGCGACGATCGCCCATGGCGTCCCAGATGTGAAGGCCAAGTACTACGCAGCGTCGCAAACGATGGACGAAGCGCGCCATGTGGAGGTGTACGAGCGATACGTGCGTAAGATCGCCATCGATTATCCGATGACGCCTTGGCTGAAGGAGTTGATCGACGCAACGCTCAAGACCGAAAACTACATGAAGGTCATGATCGGCATGAACATGATCGTCGAGGGTCTCGCGCTCGGCGCCTTCAACAACATGTACAAACAGACCGAGGAACCGCTGCTGAAGTCGATCACGTTCAATGTGATGCGTGATGAATCTCGCCATGTTTCCTTCGGCCATGTTTTCCTGACACCGACCATTGCGGCGATGCACGCTGACGAGCGCGAAGATCTGGCTCAGTTCGCATACGACGCGGTGATGATCCTCGTACGTGGCCAGAGTGGTGGTGCGCCCGATGCTGGTTTCATGAAGGTGCTCGAAGTCTCGCGCATCGACCCCAATGACTTCATGGCCGGGATGAAGGAAGCCAACGATCTTGGCATCACGCGCGATCTGCCGCCGGGTCAGATCCACTCACTCAAGGATCTGATGATGCCGGCCTTGGCCAGGGCAGGGCTCATCACCAAGCGCTCCAAGGAGCTGTTCGAGAAGTCGGGCGTGCCAGTGAATGCGGATCAGTCCGTGCTCAACCGGATGGAGGATCAGAAGTCTGATCTCAATGTGTTGAACGCCGCCAAGTCCACCTACTGAGCGGCGGCGACCCGACCCATGAATGGAACGGCCGACTGGTCGAGCTTCGCCTCGCCGCTACTCACCGCATTGCCCGAGGCGGTGCTGGTGCTCGACGACGGCGGCGTGATCCGTTACGTGAACCCAGCGTGCGCCGAGCTGCTGGGGCATACGACGGCTGAATTGAGCGGCATGCCAATTGGCTCCGTGCTGGTGCCGCAACCCGGTCAGCGGGTCGACGTCGTGACCTGGCTGCAGCGCTGGGCCGCGGATCGCAATTCCCCGCAGATGCGCTTCCTCACACTGACCGGTCGAACGCGGGCTGGTGCGTTGTTGCGTCTGTCGGTACGGGTGGCGAGGCTGCTCGATCCGCGTTGCTATGTGGTGACATTGCGCGATGTGACGGTCGAGAACCGTGAGCATCTCGATATCAAACACGCTTATCTCATGGTGTCGAGAATCCTCGCCATATCGGACGACGCCATCGTCAACCTCGATGCCGCGCAGCACGTACTGTTCTTCAATCGCAAGGCAGAGGATCTGTTCGGTTATCGCGCCGATGAGGTGCTCGGTAAGTCCGTCGACATGCTGCTACCGGCGCGTTTCCGTGCGGGTCATGAACGCCACGTTGCGGCATTCGCGCAGGGCCCCGCGCCATCCCGATTGATGGGCGAGCGCGGGGAGATCGTCGGGCTGACGAAGGCGGGCGTCGAGATCCCGCTGGAGGCCTCCATCACCAAGGTATTCATCGAAGGCGCGCCCACCTTCAGTGCGCACCTGCGCGACATCCGCGCGCGTAAGGCGGCGCAGCGGGCGCTCATCGAGAGCGAGCAGCGATTTCGGACCATATTCGAGCATGCGCTCGAAGCGATGGTGTTGCTCGAACCGGACGGCACAGTGATCGCGCTGAACGCTGCGACCCAGCGGCTTTTGGGTGACCGGCCCGGTACACCCGGCGCCACGTTCTGGGATCTGCAGTGGTGGCAATCCGATCAGTCCGATCAGGCCCGTGAGAACCTGCGATCGACAGTCGCCCGTTGTGCCGCTGGAGAGGAAATCCGCTTGCGCGTCGAGCTCGGCCGCGCGGAGAGCCCGCGCGTGGTGGATTTTTCTCTGCGCGCGGTGGTGGTCGACGGCCAGGTGACCGCGCTGCTCGCCGAGGGCCGGGATATCACCGCGATGCTCGGGTACTAGCCATTCATGCCGCGCATCACCTATGTCGAGGCCAACGGCACGGAACATGTCGTGGACGTCCCTGTGGGCATGAACCTGATGCAGGGCGCGATCAACAATCTGGTGCCGGGCATCGAAGGTGACTGCGGTGGTTTGTGCGCCTGCGCGACGTGTCATGTCTACGTGCCGGCGGCGCGGCGCGAGCAATGCGGCGAACCCGAAGAACTCGAGACCAACATCCTCGACTTTGCCTTCGACGTGCGGCCGGAGAGTCGGCTGGCGTGCCAGATCATTGCGAGTCCCGACCTCGATGGGTTGGTGCTCAACCTGCCGGAGCGGCAGTACTGAGGGAAATTGGGGACAGTTGACCTATTTCGTTCTTACTCGAGAGTTGGAGCTGGTGCTTCGGTGCGAAATAGGTCAACTGTCCCCGATTTCTCCTGTCCCCGGTTTCCTTGTTCAGGTTCGCAGCCGGATCAGGCCCTCCTGGGCCACGCTTGCGACCAGCGCACCGTCGCGGCGGTAGATGAGGCCGCGATTGAAGCCGCGGGCGCCGGATGCACTCGGGCTGTCCTGGACGAACAGCAGCCATTCGTCGGCGCGAAATGGGCGGTGGAACCACATCGCGTGGTCGAGGCTCGCGCTCTGCAGGTTCGGCTGCGTCCATGAAATGGCGTGCGGCAGCGTCGCCGTGTCGAGCAACGTCCAGTCGGAGAGATAGGCGAGCACGCACTGGTGCAGCCGCGGGTCGTCCGGCAATGCATCCCGCGCACGCATCCAGCAGCGCTGCAGCGGCGGCCGCTTCTGCGGCTCGAAGAAATCGTAGGGGTCGATCGGCCGCATCTCGATGGGTCGCTGCCGCGTGAACATGGCCTGGTACTCGGCAGGCATCTTGGCAGCCGCTTTCTTGCGCAGGCTCACCTCATCTTCGAGATCCTCCGGCGCCGGCACGTCCGGCATGTCGAATTGATGTGACAGACCTTCCTCAATGATCTGAAACGAGATCGCCATATTGAAGATCGGCTTGCCGTGTTGCACGGCGACGACGCGACGCGTGGTGAAGCTCGATCCATCGCGAATGCGATCCACCACATACAGGATCGGCACGCGGGTGTCGCCGTGGCGCAGGAAGTAACCGTGCAGCGAATGCGCGTGGCGTTCGACGTCGACGGTGCGCGATGCGGCGACGAGTGCCTGCCCGAGCACCTGGCCGCCATAGACACGCTGCCAGCCTTCGTCGGGGCTGGTGCCACGGAAGTGATTGGTATCGATCTGCTCGAGATCGAGCAGCGCAATGAGATCCTGGAGAGTCTGCTCCATGGGTTTTCTAAAGTCCGGCGCCGGAGGTGCGCATTGTAGTGGGCTTTGTGGACGCGCCGCACATGCACGTGGACAATCGAATCTCTCAGCCCGTCTGGATCCCAATTGCCCACTCTACAGCCGCCGGCCTGGTTCACCCAGGCCATTGCAGTCCCCTTCGAGGATCGGTTCATCGAAGTCGATGGAGCACGTATTCACTACCTCGCCTGGAACGTCGATGCCGACAAGCCCGGCGTAGTGCTCGTGCACGGCAACGGTGCCCATGCCCACTGGTGGACGTTCATCGCACCGTTTCTGCTCGACCATCACCGAGTGGTCGCATTGGACCTGTCTGGCATGGGCGATTCCGACCCGCGCGATGGCTACTCACCGGAGATCTTCGCGGCCGAAGTCGCGGCGGTGATGGATGATGCGGGCTTCGATTCTCAGACGGTGGTGGTCGGCCATAGCTTTGGCGGATTCGTGACGTTGAAGACCGGACTTCAGTACCGCGATCGGTTGACGGGCGTCGTGCTGGTCGACTCCGCCGTGCGGCCGCCGGACTTCCAGTGGGAGCGCGACCCGCGCAAGTCACCGGTTCGTCCCAAACGCACCTATCCGGATTTCGATGCGGCACTGGCCCGCTTTCGGTTGATGCCGCCCCAGGAATGCGACAACGCCTACATCCTCGACTACATCGGCCGTCATTCTCTGGTCGCAACCGAGGGTGGGTGGACGTGGAAGTTCGATGATGGTTTGTTTGCCAAGTTCACGTTCAATGTGATGGCCGATGACCTGGCGCGATTGTCGTGTCGCGTCGGCGTCATCTACGGCGAGAAGAGCTATCTGTTCAGCCAGGAGATCGCCGACTACATGTTCAAGGTGCTCGACGAGTCGGTGCCGTTCGTAGCGATTCCGGATGCACAGCACCATCTGTTTCTGGACCAGCCGCTGGCATTCATCGCTGCACTGCGCACGCTCCTGGCCGAGTGGCGCCACTCCAAGCCGCTGCGCATTACTCAAAACACATAAAGGATTTCGCCATGCCTTCGCGTCGCAACAACATTGAACTGTCGCCCGCCGAGATCACCGAGTTTCTCGACAGCCGCAAGACGTTGATCATCGTCTCCAATGGCGTCGGTGGATACGCGCATCCGATGCCGATGTGGTTCCACCTCGACGATGCCGGCGCCGTGTACTGCACCACGTTCCGCAAAAGCCAGAAGGTGCTCAACTATCAGCGCGATCCCAAGGCAAGCATCCTGGTCGAGAGCGGCACGGAGTACGCAGAACTGAAGGGCGTGGTCATCTACGCGAGGTGCGAAGTCATCGACAACTTCGAGGCGGTCGTGGACACGCTCGTGCGCATCAACTCCCGTGGTCGCACGGTGGATGCCGAGCAGCGCAAGGCGCTGACAGCTGCGGTGTCGCAAACGGCAGGCAAGCGGGTGCTGCTCAAGTTCCATCCCGAACGCTACGTCAGCTGGGACCACAGCAAGCTCGGCGGTCGGTATTGATCGACGCATGAAGACCGCAGGCCTCATCGGCGGCATGAGCTGGGAATCGACGCTCATCTACTACCGACTGATGAATCAGGGTGTCGCGCAGCGACTCGGGGGTCATCACAGCGCCGCACTGCTGCTCGCGAGCGTGGACTTTGCCGACATCGAAGCCTGTCAGGCGGCCGGAGAGTGGCACCGCGCGGGTGAGTTGCTGGCCGACACCGCGCGCCGTCTGGAGTCGGCGGGCGCGGACTTTCTCATCCTGTGCACCAACACGATGCACAAGGTGGCGCCCGCCATTGAAGCGGCGGTATCCATTCCATTGTTGCACATCGTGGCGCCGACGATTGCGGCATGTCGCGCGACCGGTCACCGCCGCGTGGGGCTGCTGGGTACGCGATTCACGATGGAGGACGACTTCTATCGCGTCGAGTTCGAGCGTGCCGGCATCGACGTGATCGTGCCGCCAGCCAATGAGCGGGACCTGCTACACCGGATCATCTTCGATGAATTGGTGCATGGAACGGTAGCCCGTGCGTCCGTCGGCCAGGTCGAACACATCATCGACACCCTGCAGCGGCGCGGTGCCGACGCTGTCGTCCTTGGATGCACGGAACTTGGGCTGCTCGATTGCCGAGCGAAAGTGCAGCTGCTCGACACGACGGTTCTACATGCGCAAGCCGCGGTCGAGCTGGCGCTAGTGTAGTGCGCCGCAATCAATTACACTTTCAGAACTCGCCCAAACGGGTCGGACAAGACGCGTCCCGCAGGGAATATCGAGCATATTGCCAAGGGACGCAACGCAGTCCGGCGCGTTTGGGCGAGCTCCCGTAGGGCACGACCGGGCAGGGCGAT